>JBEKXK010000030.1:0-35724 GCA_049512055.1 Syntrophales bacterium
TAAGAAAAACCATGGAAACAAAACTTAAAAAAATCCTATCCCTCTGAGTAACATATATTATGAGTCAACGTTCCTTAACCACTTCTATCCTTCGGTAACATTTATTTATGAGGCAATAGGCATTGAGACAAACATGGGGCAGTTGACACATAAGCCCATTTCCCCTATAGTGGCGCGACATTGATGGAACATTTTTTGGTGCAGGGGAGAAGATAAACCGCATGCTGAAGCGTCCAGTAATCGGGCTCAACATGTCTATGGATCTCATAGACAAATATGAAAAATACGGACTTCTCGTCCCCGTCAGTTATGTGGATTCCGTGGCGGGCGCGGGCGGCGTGCCGCTTTGCTTTCCCCCGTGCGAAGATTTCACTACGATACCTGCTCTGTTGCCGCTTATTGACGGTATGGTCCTCATCGGAGGGGATGACTACTGGCCGGATCACTTCGGGGGGCATCCACAGCCCGAAGATGAACTGATGCCGAAACGCCGTGACCGCTTTGACATTGAGCTCACGAAATGGGCGCTGCATAAGACTGTCCTTCCGATCCTCGGTATCTGCGGCGGCCATCAGCTTATCACCATCGTACAGGGGGGCGCTCTGATACAGGACATCAGAACAGAGTGGGATGTACCAGCGGGAAGCTCCCACATTCCGCACTCAAAGAAGGAGAGGGGCGATGAGGATCCGAACTTCCGCCATCTCGTGCGACTTGAGAAGGACAGCCTCGCTGCCCGGGCCGTAAATATGCCCGCGGGCGGCGTGCTCATGACAAATTCCAGCCACCATCAGGCAGTCCATCCCCAGAGGATCGGTGCAGATCTGCGGGCCTCCGCCTGGTCGCAGGACGGTGTGATCGAAGCGATCGAGCCCGCGGAAGGCTCGCCCTGGGCCCTCTCCCGCAGATTCATATTAGGCGTTCAATGGCATCCGGAACAGATGCAGGATGAGGAACCGCATCGGAACATCTTCCACGCCCTGATTGAGGCGGCCCGGAAAAAATAATTCCTTTGAGACATATAAGTGATTGAACGATGGAGCGAAACCCTTTCAACTGGTTCAAGGTTTACCTAAGCGGGAAAATGCTCCTCATGCTGGTCCTCGGGTTTTCCTCCGGCATGCCTCTCGCACTCACGGGTTCCACACTTTCCGCGTGGATGGTGGCAGAAGGGGTGGACATAAAAACCATCGGACTGTATTCTCTCGTAGGCTTGCCCTACGCCTTCAAATTTCTGTGGTCGCCGCTGATGGATCGCTTCGTGCCGCCCTTCCTGGGGAGGAGACGGGGCTGGATGCTCATCACCCAACTGGTGCTCATCGTCACGATTTCCGCGCTGGGTTTCTTCAATCCTGCTTCCATGCCTCTGCTCGTCGCTGCCGCCGCGCTCAGTCTTGCTTTCTTCAGCGCCAGCCAGGACATCGTCCTCGACGCGTACCGGACGGAATACCTAAAGCCTGAAGAGCGGGGCGCGGGTGTCGGCGTGTGGATCATGGGCTACAGGATTGCCCTTCTGGTGGGCGGCGCCGCGGCCCTCATCCTCTCCGATTATGTGTCCTGGAAAATGGTTTATTTGATCATGGGGCTTTTCATGGTCATCGGCTGCATTGCCACGCTGCTTGCTCCCGAGCCTCTCAAGATAAATCCTGCGCGCGAAACGGTCGAGGCCCCGAAGAGTCTCTACGAAGCGGCAGTTGCGCCATTTCTGGAATTCTTCAGAAGGCCCGGCTCTCTCGAGATTCTCCTTTTTATCATTCTTTACAAGCTCGGGGATATTGCCGCAGCCCAGATGACGACGCCGTATATTCTGAAGTACGTGGGCTTTTCCCGAACAGAGCTGGGGACTATCTACAAGGGCTTCGGCATGGCGGCGACAATTGTGGGAGCCCTCATGGGAGGCGCCCTCATGTCCAGGTGGCCTCTGAAGAGGTCTCTCTTCGTCTTTGGCGTGCTGCAGGGTGTATCAATCCTCGCTTTTATCATGCTCGAATTTACGGGCCGCGAGATCTGGGCCCTGGCCACGGTTATCGGGATTGAGAATTTCTGCGGCGGGATGGGGACGTCTGCATACACGGCATTCCTCATGGGTCTATGCAACAGGAAGTTTACGGCGACCCAGTATGCCTTACTTAGCAGCCTTATGGCAGTGGGCCGCAACGTGACGGGCGCACCGACAGGTTATCTCGCTGACGCCGTGGGCTGGGTGATGTTCTTCGTTATCTGCACGGCTCTCGCCGTTCCCGGGTTGCTGCTCCTTCTCCGATACGAGAAATGGATGGTTGAAGTTCAGAATTAAATTGGCTTCATCGGTTGATGCATACTTCCTGTAATGTTGTTTTTTGAATTTCTATTCTTGATGCAACATTTCAATCGGTAATCTT
This sequence comes from Syntrophales bacterium, assembly GCA_049512055.1. Taxonomy (GTDB): domain Bacteria; phylum Desulfobacterota; class Syntrophia; order Syntrophales; family UBA2185; genus Fen-1135. The sequence goes on from JBEKXK010000030.1 coordinate 2,382, forward strand.
TGAACCCGCTTGTTTTGTGCCCCGTCCCTTAAAGAACTGGCACTATTAAAATTTAGAATTGGTTAATCGATCGCGCAGGCTGTCCAATATCTGTTTCCATTCTTGGACTTCGTGCTGACGCTCCGCTGTAATCCTGTCCATTTCGGCTACGCGCGCGGCCAATTGTTCTTCAAGAGAAGTCCTGATCTTGTGAAACTCCTGCTCAATACGCTGCCGCTCCCCGACCTCGCGCTGAAGCTCTGATGTAATACTGTCAATTTCAGCTCCACGCTCGGTCAATTGTTCCTCAAGAGAAGTCCTGATCTTGTGAAAATTCTCCTCCATAAGAATTCGCTGCGACTGTTCTATTTCATACTCAACTTTGATCTTTTCCAGCTCATTTAGATGTTCCTGCATTTCACGCAGCTGTGAGACTAGGTTTACGACTAAGTGATATTTTTCCTGAACGCTCTCTTCATCTTTCATAGAAGACCTCTCCAAATGAATAAATAGAAATTATGTTGGACAACTACCAAGATTTCTCGATCTTATCAAGGCTTTTAATAACTGTCCGTTTTGAATAGTTACGTTACGGTTACATATTTAGGAAAATCCTTTGCATGGGAAAACATGGATACGCTGTAAAACCATTAACTTGGACTCTGGTGCAGGATGACGGTAATTCAACGAGATATGTGGACTGGACGTGTTGTATTCAAGACTGTTCTATTTTTTTAAATAAGGAGAAACTGATTATTTCTACCGGTAATCTTCATTTATCAGTGGATATGGAGTATGAGGACTAGTAGGTGTTATTAGTCAAGGCTCAATTGAAGCTCTCCACAGCGTGCGGCGGATAATCTTCGATTCTTAAGGAACAGTAGTTCGTCATTCGCTCGCTACCGAATTCAACAGATTATCAATTCAAAAGTACGCATGAATCGGATGAACCTAAAATCCAATCTATTCTTGCAGCGCCCTTTCATAAGCTGATGCGGAAAACCCGCTGATGGAGCGGCCGTTGATAATGGCAAAGGGGACACCGCCTCTATTGTCCAGTTGTCTCTTCCGGGCCGCCGCTTCTTTGTCCTTCTCTATGTCATACTCGATGAAATCAATTCCCCGTGACTGCAGGTAATCGCGCGCCTTGCGGCAATACGGGCACCAGCTGGTCGTATAAATCACTACATCCGCTTTCTTCTTCCTTTCGAACGAGGGTCTTGACTCTTCTTTTTTTTTGACTGGCGCCGGTCCCGTACCGGGGCTGTCTTCCTGTGTGTCTTTATAGACTTCTATTTTGCCGGCTGATTTAGCCCCAGGCGGCGGCGAATCCGAGATGTGCATTTCCCCCTTGTCATCCACCCATTTGTAAATCTCGGCCGCTGCCGTGGACGAGAGATAGAGCGTCAAAGCCAGGAAGATGAAGACAAATGTAATTATCTTTCCCCCTGTTCTTATCGGCTTGTTTATTTTCATTCCCTGCTGCATGTCACTCCAATGTTCTCTCCGTCTGTTATTTGAACATGGACTGTGTCATCGTTCCTGAACTGAACACATTGGGGTCCACCATGACATTTATCAAAGATGGCTTTCCGGACCTGCGGGCGCGATCAAGGGCAGGGCGGATCTGTGCGGGCTCGGTAACATGCTCGCCGTACCCGCCCATGGCCTCTACCACGCGGTCATACCTGAGGGGGCTGAGGACATTAGCCACTTCGCCCCGCGCCCGGCCGTATCTTTCCATCTGTCCATAGCGAACCTGATTCCATGCGGCGTTGTTTGCTACAATGCCGATTACCGGCATGTTGAAGCGTATGAGTGTATCATAGTCAAAGCCCGTCAGTCCGAAGGCCCCGTCACCGAAGAGGACAATAACCTCCGTATCAGGCATGGCCGCTTTGGCGGCAATGGCAAACGGCGTCCCCACGCCGAGGGTGCCTAAGGGACCCGGATCGAGCCAGCGCCCCGGTATGCAGGGGGTGACGACGCTCGCGGACATTGTTACCACATCCCCGCCGTCGGCGATAAAGATTGTATCTTCCGGCATGAATGCCTTAATTTCGCTGGCGAGGCGCAGGGGATGGATGGGCACGGCATCGGATTCGAGGTACGGCCTGTCTTTATCGAGCAATTTCTTTTCGAGCTGGCACAGTTCATCGAGCCATCCCCCGCCCCGCCGAGAAGTCGTGAACGCTTCCGTGAGCTGCGTGAGCACCGCCTTGATATCTCCCTGAATGCCGATATGGATATCCCGGTTGTGTCCCAGTTCACCGTAGTCTAAATCGACTTGAATTACTTTCGCATCTTTCGCGATGCGGTTGCCGTATGCCAGTCTGAAATCAAAGGGCGTGCCGATAACCATGACGACATCGGCCTTGGAAAGGGCGCGCCTTCGCGAGCGGACCATAAAAGAGGGACAATCTCCGGAAAGACATCCCCTAGCAGCGCCGTTGAGATAGGTGGGTATGCAGGACTTGTCTACAAATGACGAAAGCTCCTCATCGGCGCGGCAATACCACACCTGCGTGCCCGCGATGATGGCCGGCCGTTCGGCCTTTTGCAGCAGCTCCGCCGCCTCTTTGATGAGAGCGGGGTCGCCGTGTTGACGTCCCTGCGAACGGATGTATGAAGGGAAGGTGACCGTATCCAGGTCCACTGCGTTATCCAGCACGTCTATGGGGATTTCGACAAAGGACGGTCCCGGACGGCCGTTATACGCCTCCCTTAAGGCAGTGGCGATTAATTCGGGAATGCGTTCCGTATCGGAAATGGAGATGGAGAGTTTGGTTATGGGCTTCGTGAGCGCAACGTGGTCGAGCTCCTGCAGCCCGCCCTTCAGAAGCTGTTTCCGCGGGGCCTGCCCGCCGATGACAAGCATAGGCACCTGATTCCGGAAGGCATTGGCTATGCCGGTTATAGCATCGGTCACGCCGGGACCGGCCGTCACCACAGCCACGCCGGGAATACCCGTGAGTCTGGTCCATGCCTCAGCGGCATGGGCTGCCGTTTGCTCATGCCTCACGTCGATGACCCTGATCCCCTCATCGACAAAGCCATTATAGATATCCATAATGTGGCCGCCGGAAAGAGTAAATATAGTTGTAACACCTATCTGCTTCAGTGTTCTCGCTGCCAGTTGCCCGCCCGTAATCTGTGCCATCGAGCTTTTCCTCCTGCTGTAATGAAAATTTTTCAATGGGATTATAGGAAAATAGAATCCATGTGTCAAACGATTAACATCAGACAAGGAGAATTGAAAAAGCGGCAAGGAGAAGCATCCCTTGTGTTGTGACATCCAGACCCACCACCGGAATTAGAACCAGGCTGCCAAGAAGAGAGCCGGCGGATCCACCCAGCAGGTCCGCCGCGTAGAGGGGAGAGATTACACTTCTTTGGTCTTCTATTTCGTAAAGGGTTGCGTATGCAAAAATACCGGCAACAAGAAACCCCGCCGCAGCGAGCAGTACTGAAGTCTGCAGCAAGCCCGTTGCGGCACTCATCGTTAGGCGAGTTGCCGTAACTACGCAGAGGAAGCAAAATCCGACGAGCAGCGCCACACCATACCATCTGATCAATCTTTGCCGATTGGCAAACCTGGCCATCAACCTCTCGATGCTCATCGCACCGAGAGCAAGCCCCGCCATGAAGCTCGTGAGCAGGAGCCCTATATCCTGATAGAGTACCCCGTATTTCACCTGGTAATAAAGAATGAGGATTGTTTCCAGAACCATGCCGAGAAAGCCCGCGGCAGCGACCAGTAAGACACGACGGCAGGCAGGCACGAAGCGGGAGAGCAGAAATAGAAGAGGCAGGCTGATCCAAAGCAGAAGCGGCAGGGCAGGCCTTGCCGCGGCTTTGTCCGGAAGGGAAGAAAAATCGATAAGGGCAATGCCGGGGAAGAACTTTGAAAGCCAGATCGTTAAGGCATACTGGTAGCAGACAGGTCTCACATCTGTGTTTACGGGTGCAGCTTCTGTCCGGAGGAGATTTTTGATTTCAAGAAACCTGTCGTTCGTAAAGAGGTATCTGATGTAATTCGGCGAAACCAGGCGCGTTGCAATTTTTCGATCCGAGAGGCGCCGGGACATGATTTCCGGCGTCCGCGGCAATGGTTCACGGGAGGCGGTGACAATATTCGTTTGTCCCGGAAGAAACAATATCTCAGGAAAAACAGTTTCGAGGGCACGGCAGATGCTCACCGTGCGCCGGGTCAAGGGCAGCGTCCAGATGTTTTCAGCCGAGCGGAGCCGGAAAGCAAGAATGCCTCCGGGATTGAGTTTCGCTGCGCAAAGTTCGAAGAACTCCTTTGTATAAAAACGGTTTGCCTGGCCCGATGTCGGTTCCGGCATGCCAACTAGTATGAGATCGTATCCGCCGCTGTCCTTGAGAAATCGTCGGGGATCGGCAAGGGTAATGCGGACATTAGGTTCCCGCAGTGATTTCTGAATGTCATCGGGAAGATGCCGCATGACCAGATCGAGCATGACGGGATTCAGTTCGACGTAATCAATACTCTTCGGTTTATATTTTTGCAGCTCTCCGACGATCCCTTCGATTCCTCCTCCTAAGATCAAGATCTGCTCAGGATTTGCGTGCTGGAGGGCGGAGAGATGTGTGAAGTATTCGGCTTCCGTTCCCTCAGTATCAAAGGCAAGGGCATCATTTTCGAAAACTGAGATTTGCCCATACGATTGGGCCACCGTGATCCTGCCATATGGAGAGTCTTTGCTCGTAAGCAGATTCGGATGGTTCCAGGCAACCATAAGATGATCGAGGGGAGATGCCTTCCAGAAGAGCAAGAGTAGAATACATGCCAGGACTGCTGCCATCCATTGCAGTGGGGATGTCCTCTTTGGTTTTAGAAACACAAGAGGGGTGATGACTGAAGCGAAAGCGCATGCAAAAGCGATGGCAAAGTTCTGAATTCCCCATTTGAGGAAAAGGGTTGCAGCCAGGCCGCCCATCAACCCGCCGAGACTTTCGATAGCATAGGCAGCGGCCACTGTTTTCCCCTTCGCGACGTATAACTTTGCAGTGAACTGGAATAGAATGCCTGACAGTATTCCCGCGGGCATGAGTGAAACGATTGCAATCGTGAATTGCTGGAGGAAACTGAGGTATGCGCCGGGCACGCCTCCGAAGAGGAGACGGCTCCCGCGGATAAATACGATATCGAGGGGAAGAAAGATTCCGAAGATGATAAAAAGGAGCGCCAGGGCTTTACCTGATGGGAAATCAGTGCGGCGGCCTACAAGCGCCCCTATGGCTGTCCAAAAGAGCCAGACGCCGAGGGCCAAGAGGTAAATCAGCTCGACTCCATAGAAGGAGACGTTCAATTCCCGGAGCAGTACGACCTGCCCCAGAATGGAAACGAGCCCAATGGAAAAGAGTGAGATGACCATGGAGATTACTTGAAGTCTGCCTCGCTGAAGACCACTGCCTGGAAGGTTAACAATTGCGCGCCCCGTTTCCAGCTTCCCCGCGGGAGACCCGCTTTTGCACAGAGGTTATCGAGCGTTTCTTCGCGGTTCCATTTCTGTTCTGTAGCCACCTGGGGAAGGAAGACCGCCGAACGGCCCTGTTTGACGAGGAGAACACCGTCCCGCCCGACGACTATTTGCTCGGGGCCGGACACCTCTTTCAAGGGAGTGAGTACCGATATCTCAATTTCGATCTCACGAAGTTCATCGGCAGTCACCGGGTTGAAGCGGCTGTCATTGAAAGCAGCCTGCCAAGCCATGGCGCCTGTGAGCTTCCCGAGGGGTTCATCTCCTATTATCCGGCCGATGCAACCGCGGAGTTCATTTTTCTTCTTGAGGGTTACAAAAACACCCCGTGGCTGTTGCAGACTCGCACTGAAGCCCCTGGCTAAGGGAACCGTATCAGTCGAAAATGTCCTGGATATGGTTTCCCTCGCAAAGGCAAGCAGGGCCTTCTTGTCGGAGAGGCTAAGCGATTCAGAAAGAGGGGCAGGGGGGGGGACATCCCCTTTGCTTATGTTGTTCCCGCTGCCGTCCCTGGCCAGGACAACGGCGCCGTAGCCGACGACCTCCGACCGATCACCGATGGAAACATCTCCCGAGTTGGCATAGCTGACAATTACGCCACGTGTGGCGCCCAAAGATTTCGCCGCTGCCATCGCTGCCATGATGGGCGCCTCTCCGCAGGCGCACGTATGGAGTTTAGGAATGCGTCTATCCATCTGCGATTGAATGACTGAATGGAATGAGGCAGGGTCAAGCTTCGTAATCGCGTTGAGGGTCTCCCGGTCTACTGCGACTGCATCCTCGGCTGAAGGATAGTGCGAAAGGTCGGAACTGGCGACTATCAGGGCGCGCCTGTTCTTCAACACGTTCGCCAGGGCTTGGCCGAAGCGCGTACACATGGTTACATCCGGAGTGCCGACGACGACGGGGACAATCTTCGCCTCGGGAAAGACGACCTGCACAAACGGAACTATCACTTCTACTGAGTGTTCACGCGCATGGAGTGATTTATCCAGAACACAGTCGCCGGGATCTGCCGCCACGAGTTGGGAGACGATTTCTCTTTCTATCGGCGCGATGCCGAGCGGTGTGCGAAATCCAGTTCCCGGATGGAGAGAAATTTTTTCAAACCCCGCGGTTGTGTGATTTGTTCCGAGGATCACGATCACGTCATACGGTTTGTCTTTAACCTGCGCAAACGCGTCGGCGCATATCTGGCCGGAATAGATGTAGCCTGCATGCGGGACGATAATGGCGACAGCATCCTTGGTCTTGGCGGGTACGGCCTCTTGAAGGAATTTTTCAATGGCGAGCTTCAGTTTGGATGCGGAATCCGGGTAGAACTTTCCCGCCACTGCGGGTTCACGAACATCGGCGTCCTGCGCTTTCGTGGCCTGACACGCAAGAGCAAAACCAAGACTAATGACGAATAATACAATACACCATCTTAGTATTTTCATATTTCATGACCTCTTTCTATACCCAAACGCCCGCGATTTTCCGGCTGCAGAATTTGCAGCGTCCATTTTTTATATTCATCTCCGTGACAAAAAAGCCCTGCCTCTGTATCAGGACTTTCTTGCAGCTCGGACAATAGGTGTTATCCCCCGGATGGCTCGGAACATTTCCCACGTACGGATAGTGAATGCCTCTGCTGAGAGCCATGTCACGGGCCCGCTCGAGAGTGGCTACGGGAGTGGGAGGGAGATTGAGCATCTGGTAGGCGGGATGGAAACGGGAGAAGTGCAGGGGCACATCGGGGCCGCATTCTCCCAATACCCAGTTTATCAGCCCCAGGAGCATCTTGTCGGAATCGTTTAATGTGGGGACCACGAGGTTGACGATTTCCAGGTGGGTGCGGCTCTTGGCTATCTGTTTGATGCCCGCAAGCACAGGCTTCAGCTCCGCGCCGCACACCTTGCGGTAAAAATCCTCGTTGTAACCCTTCAGGTCTATCTTGATGGCGTCGAGAACCTTGCACATTTCCGCAAGAGGCGCTTCATTCACGAATCCGCAGCTTATCAATGCGGAACGGAGGCCTTGCTTCTTCGCATCCCGTGCGATGTCCAGCATGTATTCGGCAAAGACCGTCGGCTCGTTATACGTAAAGGCTATGACGCGCGCCTTGCTGGCAGACGCCGATTTGGCGATTTTTTCCGGTGGCGTATAAGGACCCTGATAATCCTCCGGCCGGGCCTGAGAGATTTCCCAGTTTTGGCAGCACTTGCACTGAAGCGGGCATCCGGCGGTCGCCAGGGAATACGCCTCGGCCCCGGGGAGAAAGTGGTAAAAGGGTTTCTTCTCTATCGGATCGACATGGATGCTCACCGGCCGGCCATAAACGAGGCTCCGCAGACCTCCCTCCACATTCACGCGTGTGCGGCATTTGCCCCGCTCGCCATCACCGATGATACAGTTGTGGGGGCAGAGAAAGCATCTCACGGCGTTGTCTTTGTGGAGTGAAGTCCAGTAACGCGCCCTCGGCGCCGACTGCACCAGCTCATCTAGGGAATTGCCTGCGAGAGCGACGCCAAAATCGCCGCCTGACAAAAGCCTCTGCCAGAGCGGATCAGAGAGTATGATGCCGGCGCCGCCGATGATGGGGGCAAGCCTGGCACAGTTTGTCAAAAAATCACGTCTTGAAATCATGACATTACCACTTGTGTCTGCCCGATGTCGCTTCGAGTCCTTTGCGTCTACTCAGGATAAACTCCGCGAGAAATCCGGGGCCGACCTTTTTACTCCGGTACCAGTACCTATAATTGTCATTGCAAAGCTTGTTGTCAAGTATAAGGGAAGTGTGGACGGCAAGTCAATGGGAAGAAACGGCAGCTAATCATATTGACGAGAAGGGCGGGGAGAATGTATAGTGCAAACAATCAGAGGGAACTTCCATACAACATGGCAAAATTTTCCAATACGGTAACATTTATTACAGGGGCCTCATCGGGCATAGGGGCGGCCTTGGCGCTGGAGGTTGCGCGTCAGGGCGGTGATGTGGCACTGGTTGCACGTCGCGAGGAGCGATTGCAGAAACTTGCCCGGGAGATTGAGTCAATGGGACGGCAGGCTCTCGTGGTTCCCTGTGACGTAAGCAATGATGATGATCTTCAGGCTGCCGCAGAAAAAACAATAGATCAATTTGGCCGCATCGACTATGTTGTTGCCAATGCCGGTTTCGGTGTCGGGGGACGCTTTGAAAAGCTCACCATTGAGGATTACCGGCGTCAGTTCGAGACGAATGTTTTCGGCGTTTTGAAAACAATTTACGCGACCCGGGAACACCTCACTGCCTCTCACGGATGTCTCGTAATCATCGGCAGCATTAACGGCTATATAGCTACTGCACGCCTCTCGGCTTACTCAATGAGTAAATTTGCGCTCCATGGGCTCGCCGAATCGCTCCGGCATGAGTTCCGGCGACAGGGCGTAGATGTGACCCTGATTGTTCCCGGTTATGTGCAGACAGAGATCCGTCAGATTGATAAATTGGGTGTGCATCATCCTGAAATGAAGGACCGCATTCCTGCATGGCTGCAGATATCGCGCGAAGAGGCTGCGCGCCAGATCGCACGCGCAATGTACAGGCGTGAGCGTGAGAGGATTATTACCGCTCATGGCAAGATCGCCGTCTTCCTTCAGCGTCACTGCCCGAGACTCATGTCCATGATTATTTCCCGGATGGGTGCAAAGGGTCTTATCTAACTCATCTCCTGAAAAAAGCCAGAACCTTATCGAGAGAGAGGCAGTTCAAGATATGCTTGGGTTCGCACCAGCCGCGACGGGCGATGCCGATACCGAAGCGCATCAGTTTTAACTGGCCTGCGATGTGGGAATCCGTCCCGATGGCAAGCATGACTCCCAGCTCCCGGGCGCGGTGGATGTGGATGTCCTTGAGGTCGAGGCGGCTCGGCATGGCGTTGATCTCCAGGGCCTTCTTGTGTTTCACTGCTGCCTTGAAAACGGCTTCCATGTCGACGGCCGTTGCTTCCCGCTCTCCTATGAGGCGGCTCGTCGGATGCGCAATGATATCGAGGTGAGGGTTTTCAATCGCCTTTATAATACGCCGCGTGATCCGCTCCTCGCTCTGATTGAAAGATGAGTGAACGGCGCCGACGACGCAATCAAGCTCCGCCAGCATGTTATCCGGCATATCGATGGAACCGTCAGCTCTTATATCCACCTCCATACCGGAGAGTATACGAAAGCCTTTTAATTTCTGATTGAGCCTGCGAATTTCCAGGACCTGTTCCTTCAGACGCTCTTCTGTCAGGCCGTGCGCTATGCCGAGCCCTTTGGAATGGTCGGTAATCGCTATGTACTTGTAGCCCGCGTCCTTTGCAGCCAGGGCCATTTCTTCGATGGTATTGTTGCCGTCGCTCCATTTTGAATGCGCATGAAAGTCTCCCTTGATATCCCGGAGATCGACGAGGCGGGGGATTGCATGTTTTTCCGACAATTCGATTTCGCCCTGATCTTCCCTGATTTCCGGGGGAATATATTGCATCCCGAGGCGCTTATAGAAGGCCTCTTCCGTGGTAAATTTTTCCAGTTTGTCATGGGCGACATCCGTGATTCCGTATTCGCTGAGCTTGAGCCCCTTCTTCTGATATTTCGTTCTGAGGGCGATGTTGTGCTCCTTGCTGCCTGTGAAATATTGCAGAAGAGACCCGAAGGAGTCATGCGCCACCATTCTTAAATCCGCCTGGAGACCCGGTGAGAGGATAACACTTGCCTTGGTCGGCCCTTTCGCCAGGACTTCCTTTACAACTGGAAGGGCGACAAATTCATTGATCACCTTCTCCGGATTGTCGGCGGTCCCCATGATATCTATATCCCCGACTGTTTCGCGGAAACGCCGGAGGCTTCCCGCTGAGGTCATGTTTTTCACACCCGGGAGTTTGCTGAGACTCTTTAAGATATCTTCAACGATGGGCAGGGCCTGACCTATAGGGATACGCTGATCCTTGCGGCGCATGGCCTGAATCTTGTGGAGTATGTTCTGTGCGGTCTTGTCCCCCATCCGGAAGAGATCGGCGACCGTTCCCGCCTTGATCGCCTCTTCGAGTTGTTCGGCTGATGTTATCTTCAGCTCCGAGGAAAGAAGATGCGCAGTCTTCGGCCCGATACCGGGAATCTCCAAGAGCCGCGTTATGCCTTCGGGAAATTCGTCCTTGAGGTTTTCGTAGGCTTCGAGTTTTCCCGTCTCTATCAGTTCGGTGCTCTTCTTCGCTATCGCATCGCCCACGCCGGGGATTTTCTGAAAGTCCTCTCCCTGTTCGAGCATGACCGCCATCTCTTTGGGAAGGTGTTCGATGACCTGGGCGGCCCGCCTGTAGGCACGTATCTTAAATACATTCTCCCCCTTCAGTTCGAGAAGGTCGGCCATATCATGAAACACCCTGGCGATCTCTGAATTCTTCATTTCACAAATAACTCGCTATGTAATTCAGCCGGTTCTGCATCAGTTAATAACTATATTATTTAATATATCCCAATTCCGCAATGCTAAATTGAATGAGACCTGTCCTCCTTTACATTGAGATAAATCGCAAGAGATGGTAAATAGAATAACAGGAAGTAATCTTATGCTATCCTGTCATTCCCGAGAAGCTTGTCCTCGACCTGATCGGGGATTGGGAATCCAGCTAAGATACGGGATGCTGGCTCAAGTCCGGCATGACAATTCGCGTGTTTAATTGCCGGAGTAATGAATTTTCTTCCTTGAACCAAAACGATATGAATTGGGGATCTGTCTTATGAATTACCTTACTGAAGTTATTTTTTTCCTGCTGGGAACCTGTCTGGGGGCAGTCGGCGTTTATCTGCTGCTGAGATCGAAAGGAGCCACTCTCGCCGAGCGACTCAGAAACAGGGAGACGCAGTTGCAGGAGCTGCAGTCTTCCCTTGATAAGACATTGGAAGAGGTTGCGGGGCTGCGTGAGGAGGTTAAACTTCAGTCTGACAGACGCTCGGCGGCAGAGGAAAAGTGTACACGCATACCTGAGATGGAGTCTGCAATACTGCTCAAGGAAAAGAGGCTCGCGGAGATACAGACAGAGAATGCGGATCTAAAGGCAAAACTCTCAGAGCTTGAAACGCGATTGTTAGAAGAACGAAAGGCGGGAGAGGAAAAACTCAAGCTCCTTGATGAAGCGCGGGAGAAATTGTCTGATGCGTTCAAGGCGCTCTCTTCAGACGCACTCAAGAGCAGCAATCAATCCTTCCTCGAACTGGCAAGGGAGACCCTGGAGAGATATCAGGAATCCGCCAGAACCGATCTCATGACAAGGCAAAAGGCCATTGATGATCTCGTTAAGCCTTTGAAGGAGTCTCTGGAAAAAGTCGATAACAAGATCATGGAAATCGAGCATGCGCGCACTACCTCCTACGTTTCCCTCACGGAGCAGATAAAGTCGCTTGCTTCTACCCAAAACCTGCTCCAGTTGGAGACTACAAACCTTGCGAGGGCCCTCCGTGCGCCTACCGTGCGCGGGCGCTGGGGTGAAATCCAGCTCAAGAGAGTTGTGGAAATTGCCGGCATGCTTGAATACTGCGATTTCCAGCAGCAGGAATCCGTTACGACGGAGGACGGCCGCCTCCGGCCGGATATGGTCATCAAGCTTCCCAATATGAAGAACATCGTGGTGGATGCAAAGGCGCCCCTGCAGGCTTACCTCGAATCGTTGGAATGCCAGGACGAGGCGAGCCGTGTCGTAAAATTGAAGGAACACGCGCGACAGATACGCACACACCTCACGAACCTGGGGGCGAAGACATACTGGGATCAGTTCAAGCCTACTCCCGAGTTTGCCGTGCTGTTTCTACCCGGCGAAACCTTCTTCAGCGCGGCCCTTGAGCAGGACCCGGCCTTGATTGAGTTCGGCGTCGATCAGCGCGTCATCCTAGCCACGCCTACTACTTTGATCGCACTTCTGAAGGCGGTTGCCTATGGCTGGCGACAGGAGAAGATTGCGGAGAATGCAGAGGAGATAAGCAGTTTGGCCAAGACCCTGTATGACCGTATCAGTGTATTGGCGGAACATTTTTCCAAGATGGGAAAGAGTCTGGATCAGACGGTGGAGCTTTATAACAAAGCCGTCGGCTCTCTCGAAGGGAGGGTGCTGGTGACGGCGCGGAAGTTCAAAGAACTCGGTGCCTCGACAAGCGAGGATATAGCTGTGCTGGAGACTATAGACAGGACTACCCGGTCACTGCAATCACCCGAAATGTCCGTTGCCCCGGCTGAATTGGATAATAGTGAAGATTAGGAAGGAAGAAGTGGAGGATTGTACCAGCTCAATAATTCGCCAAATGTCAGGAGTAAGATTTGACCCCTAACCATCCGTAAAAATCAAATTAGCCTACTGCTCCCTAAATAGAGTTTTTGTGATCTTATCTTACAAGATAATCAGTGGATGTCCCCGATTAATCTCAATTTGATTGTCTATCTTGGAATTCTTTTGTCCACTTTTTTAATTGTTCAGCGTCTTTCGCTGTGTCTATCGGGCTGGGCCAAGTTACCGGATTTCCTTCGCGATGGTCATGGAGGGGTTTTGAGTATTTGTCCCAGTAGTGTTCTATGAGTTTGCAATCTGGTTCTTCTATTTTTGTGAGGTCTTTTACCTGGGTTATCTGGACGTTTTTCCTGTACCGCTGGACTACGCCTGCTATAAGGATGTCTTCGAGTGCTCTTTCCACTGTCTGCCTCATCTTAAGGCAGAGGTTTGAGGCGAATGGCTCATATTTTGTTGGCCCTGCTTTGTATTTTGGCATTGCTTCCTGTGTGAGGGCCCTTATTCTTCCTATTCTTTTGCTGACGCTGGCTGACTCCCATGGTGAGTCTTGCACACATACCCCTGCGCCCCAATCTGCCCTGAGCAGCTGTCGTTCTGAGTGCATGCGGATGCCTTGCCGGTTTCCCATATCCAGGAGATTGACCAAGAGGTATATGTCGTGGGTGAAGACTATGACTTGTCTTTGTTTGGCAAGCTCTATAATTTTTTCGGCTACCTTGTCGCGTATTTTATGGTCCAGTGATGTCACGGGGTCGTCGAAGATTATGCCGGAGGTGGTTTGGGAGAGGGTTATGTCTGTGAAGAATTCTGCCAAGGCAACTGCCTTGAATTCCCCTTCGCTTATTATGTCCTTTGCCTTGGCTTTTGGAAGCTTGCAGTCATTCATGTTAAGCGCGAAATAGCTTACTCCTTTTTCTCCCCTTTTCTTTTCCCAACTTATGTTGAGCTTTCCATCGTAAAGGAAGTTAAGAACGTCGGCAAATTTATTTCTTACCTCTTCTGTGACGTATTTGTTGGTCAAGTCTGTGTTCTCCCTTGTTATGAGGTAAGTGTTTGTGTCGTTAATTGCATTTTCATACTTCTTGACTTTTTTTTGCCGTTCTACTTCTACGGTGATTTGGGCTTTTCGTTGGGATACCCATTTCTTTGCGCTGAGCTCTGCTGATTCGTTAAGTAGTTTTTTGTATTCCTCCGGTTCACCCAGTTTGTCGAGGGTCTCTGCTTCTATATTTATTTGTTTTGATAACGCCGTCAGTGTTTTTGAGGGGTTTTCCGGAAGATCGCTGACTGACTCCCATTTATTGTCATTGCAGGCACTGAGGATAGTTTCCTTCCGCCCGTTTGCGAGAATGAGAAACACCTGGATTTCGGCGCTTAGTTCCTTGTTGTCAGTTTCCAGTTCGGCAAATAAGGTGGTATCTGTATCTCTTGATATTTCCAATTGTGATAGCTTCAGTTTTAGCGCTTTGAAATCTTTTTCTGCGGCTTCCTTCTTACTAGCTGCATCTTCCTTTATGAATTTTTTGAATTCTTTGAACCGCCGGGGCGTTTCGTCTTTCAGCTCTTGGAAGCAGAGGACGCACCTGCCGTCAATCTTGGGAAATTCCTCGCCGGGGTAGGCTTCTTCTTCCGAAAATTTCTTGGCTGCATTCCAGAGCTCGTACCATGCGTCAGTGCCCACTCCTTTTCCTTCGAGCGGTTCTTTGGAGAAAGCCTCTTTGGAAGCAAGGTTTGCGGCCTTTATGGCAACATCAAGTTTGACTTTAGCAGTTTTCAGGCTTTGAACGGCGTCCTTTGATAATGCGCTGGCAATACCATCGATTCTTATGGCGAGCTGGTCGTATCTGGCTTTCTTGTTGCGCAATTCTGTAGCTCTTTTTTTTGGCGTGCCTTCGGCAAGCACTTTGTTTACCAGCTCCAGGCGTTTTTTATCACCATCGGTGAAGGCAGTTTTATTTATTTCCTGTTCTTGGGTATTTCGGTTTATCAGGTTGTACCATTTTCCTATGCCCGTTTCCCAATGCTCCAAGGGGAGTATTTCCAGCTTTTTGGGGAGGCCGCTCATTTCTATTGTGAGGTCTTCTTTTATCTTTTCGCATATCCTGACAAGCTTGTCGAAGATTTCGAGGCCCATCGGGGCATAGGCTATTTCATTCTCGTTATTTACGTATATTGAGCCGCAGTTGGCGTCGAAGATGTTTACACAATTAAGTTCACCTGGGGCTGCATTCCCGAGCTGCCATTGAAGTGGTATTTCAGTGTCCCCGGCTTTATAGGTTACTATGGCGCTTGGGGGATCACTATTTTCGGAGAATGCGTTAGGAAGTATCTCTGGCCGCTCTTTTGATCTGCACAGTGTTTTCAGGATCCTGACATAGCCGGATTTGCCTGAACCGTTTTCCCCGTAGATTATTGTCAGCCCGATGTCTGAAAAGGTCAGAGGGGCTTCTGAGGAGATTGCATTCACGTTCTTGACTTCAGATATTGAGGTTATTCTAACGGAGATTTCCGGGGGAAACTTGCAGGGAATGTGTTCCTGTTTTAGTGGCTGGGGTTTCGGGTCGGAGGAGGACTCAGATTTTATGCCATGGCTGATTTTGCAGAGGGATTCTATTTCCTGAAGGTCTTTTGTCGTTATGTTGGGGCTTAGTACGAGCCTGCGGAGAACGTCCTGCTGCCAGGCGGGACGTGTCGTGGACCACTTCATAAGCTCTGGGTAGATATTCGTGCAGGCCACTTTTTGAATTACCTTAGCAGATTCTGTTTTGATCTATGTTTAGGGTCTTATTCTAATTACCTCCTCAACATCATTGTCGCTGTTTTTATAATTGTTTTGAGGAATTGTCAAGAGAAACGGATCCGTGTTCTCAATAAATATACTTGTCTGGGTTGTAGCACATGAACTGTCCGCTTTGTACTGTTCAGGAAGAAACGCGGTGGATCGGGTAAGATTCATCGCGGCAACAGAAATTTTGGTGTGATACGCCGGTGCTGACGCACCCTATGTATTGAATTTGCTGAGAAGATGATGTGCCGCAAGCACTGGATGTTTGAAAGTCATCCTCGGTCCTGCAAATCGCATCACCTCCCTTATTGAACATAGACACCTTCCTGGAAGTATTACTTGACCATCTCGAATTTGGTTTATATATGTCAAACAATAATCCAGCATTTGAGGTGACAAAATCAGTCTGCGTTTACAGTTTTATACAGACTGTCCAAACATTGTTATAGACAAGATATGCATTTAAGGATGAATATTCTGATTGTCTCGCTTCTTTCGTTGTTTGCGATTGCATACGTTGCTGGATGCCATGTATCATAAACCAAGAACGAGGAAAAAATCATGAGCAATCTTCTTAAGGATTACCCTGTCATCATTGAATTTCCTGTCGCCTGGGGTGAAATGGACGCCATGAATCACGTCAACAACATCGTATATTTCAGATATTTCGAGAGCGCCAGGATTGCCTATTTCGAAAAGGCCGGCATGTTCAGTTACATGACAGAAACAGGAATTGGACCTATTCTTGCCACGATATCCTGTAAATTTAAGATACCCCTGTCATATCCTGACAAGGTTCTCATCGGTGCGAAAGTGATCGGCATCGAAGATGACCGTTTTGTCATGAATCACGTTGTCGTCAGCAATAAGCATCAAAGGGTGGCTGCTGAAGGTGACGGGGTGATCGTGACCTTCAATTACCGGGAAGGTAAGAGGGTGAGCGTTCCGGATGTGTTCAAACAGAAAATTATTGATATCCAGAAATCGGCTCCTGGAAAGGAAGCTTAGCTTTAAATTTATAGTGCTAAACGCCCGTTTCTTTCTGAAACCCACGCGCCGACGCGTCGGCACAAATAATGGTTAAAACAGATCGCGATCACGGCCCTCCCTCAGCTGCTCTGGTGCACCAATGGGAATAATATCTGAGGGGCATAACAAGACCAAAAAAAGGAATGATATACATGGCAGCCACTATGGGTTCGATAGGGCCGAAAAATTCAGAGGAAAAAACAATCACCAAAACATTATTCATGTTGCCTAACATGATTGCACCGGCCAGTTGATTCTCCACAGAACTTTTCCAAAAGAAGAGAATCCCTACTGTGCAGCAGATCGCTGACAGCACCACGGCCACTGCACATGCCATGATAATGATGATGGGCTCTTTTCTAAAAAGAGAAGAATACCGGCAGAAAATCCCCAAATTTATTATGGCAAAAAGCAGGAGAGAAATGGGAAACTGCCCTTTCGTCAAATGCTTCAACAGACCTGGTGTGAGGCGTCTCAGGCCTTCAACGACTAAGATGGGGACGAAGATTACTAGCATAAGCACGCGGACCATGGCGATTAGCGACAGCTCCGCATGCTTCGCTGCAACAACATGGATGAGAGCCGGTAAAGTGATGGGCACCAAGACCGATGTGATCACGACGACCACCAGGACAAGGGAGCTATTCCCTTTCACCAGGTTAGATATGAAAGGGGCCACAACCCCTGTGGAAACACCTATCAAAAGCAATGCGGACAGGGCATAAGTCGGGGCAATAACCTTAAAGATATAAAAAACTACCACAGGCAGAATCAGGCTTTTCAGAACGGTAAAAGTCAAAATGGTCTTGCTATGGTCTTTCAGCGTCCTCCATACAGCATCCAGTTCAATGGAAAGGTAACTGAGAGCAAAAAGGATCATCAGACAGTAAATAGGCAAGGATTGGAAAAGAGAACTGAAGTGGGGGAAAATGATCCCTGCCGCCATGGAGGCAAGGACTACGATGAGAAGCAAGAGATCGTTTACACGAAATGGAAGTTGCATGTTTTATAGAGCGTATCGATTAAGGTTTTAATTTCCGCAACATGTGAAGCGCATTTTCAGATTGATGACTTAATTACTTTTCCATTGCGTGACACGCTAACTGCACCTCCCAAAAGCATTTTGTTTTTTCTGGTGGATACGTCCTGTATTCTCAGTCAGCTGTCAGCCATAGCTCTGCGACGCAGCAAGAGACATTCCTGTGCCTTAGGCTGATGCTGTCGCACGGTATTTGCGTAGTAGATGATGTGCTGCAAGCACCGGATGTTTGAATGTCATCCTCGGCCCTGCAAATCGCATCACCTCTTTTATTTGAGATCGCATGTCCGGCTTGAAGCAGTGAATTGTGCATTCGGCGCAAACGGGTTTATTGACTCCGAACGTACATTTTTTTGTCCTGCTCTCGGCATAATCGGATAATTTCTTACACCCTTCGCAGAGTTCACCTCCGCGATGGTGATGTTTGCAAAACATCTCTACCATTAAGCGAACAGTCTTAATTTCTCTCTTCAAATTATTCTCCATAAATAGCAAGAGGTGACATTTATGATGTCCCCCCGCGCTCCTTCTTATCAATTGCCTGAGTTTCTACACTACGGAAGGCGGCATATTCTTGAAGACGCGCCCGTCGGGCGAGTACTCGACGATCTCGCCGTCTTCTTCGATCATGACGGTGAGAATGGATTTGACTTTCTTCTTCTTTGTGGAGGCGATAATTTCCTGTAACGTCTTGTAGCGGGAGAGTTCCTCAATTGTCACGAGAGTAGGAACCACCATATCAAATTCCTTCCGGCGAAAGCTCTCGAGGATTTTCTTCGGGGTGAGCCAGACATGTCTCGTTAATTCAATCCCGTCGTGGAGGGCATCCTGGTTAGCGGGCGCCTCGGTAATAAAGAACCTGACGTCATAGCGGTGTGGCAATAATTCGGGGGTAATCCAGTGGGAAAAATAGTGAAGACGATCCGTGGCAAGCGTCAGTTTCTCCGTGAGGAGTATGGTTTGCAGGGTGATTTCTCCGGTCTGTAATTTTTTGCGATAAGAGCGGAAGCGGTTCCGGACATCTTCCGAATCGAAAGAGATCAAAGTCTTGTCACCATGATAGGCCATGAGCAGGCCGACTTCTTCAAATGTTTCCCGGATGCCTGCCACCCAAGCGCCAATGGCCTTTTCCGGCGACGACATATCGTGAAAGATGGCTTGCGCCTTCTTCGCGTCCATGCCTGTACAGAGGCTTTCCATGTCCGGCGAATAATCTCCCTGATCCAGACAGCCTCCGGGGAATACATACGAGCCGGGGACGAATTTGCTGTCCATGTGTCTTAAGACCATGAGGACCTCAAATGCTTCCTGGTCTCTCGGTGATTGACGGAGGATGATTACCGTTGCGGCGTCTTTCGGTTTAACGGCCATATTTCTTAACTGCTGATATAGTAATATTCTGAAGAATACTCACCTCATCTGATTTTAGATTAAAGGAATCATGCCCATTTGTAAACCCCTTTATCGCGGAACCAGACCATGTTCACAATATTCACAGACGAACTTTTCTTGACTGCTGGCAGATATGGTAATATACGCTGATTATTAGTCCAAGGAAACGACAAGGAGATGAACATGTCGGAAGATTTTGAATATGCAAACTTTTTCAGAAGAAACTCAAGGATTTTTCTTTTGGCTTTGTGTATGGCATTTCTCACAGTCACACCCGCCTGGTGCGATCAACCCAATATGCTGGAACCGACTTCTCCATCTTCGATGCTCACACTATTTAAGATGACGGGACCCTTGGATTTCTGCGGAGAGTTTGTTCCGCTTGATAATCCGGAAGTCCGCGAGCGACTGGAAAAAGAATTTCTGGTTAGTCTCTGGAATCGTCCCCAGGTCATCCTCTGGATGAAGCGCTCCGGACGCTACATGCCCTATATCGAAGAAATGCTGAAACAGAATAATATGCCCATGGACCTTAAATATATGGCCGTCATCGAAAGTTCGCTTACGTTCCATCTGAGTTCATCAAAAGGAGCGAAGGGCAGCTGGCAGTTTATGGAGGGGACGGGGAAAAAATATGGCCTTAAGATTGACTCGGACGTCGATGAGCGGAGAAATTTCTTTTCCTCGACTAAGGCCGCCATCAATTATCTGAAAAAACTTCACGAGAAATTCGGGTCGTGGACGCTCGCGGCTGCTGCCTATAATATGGGTGAAGAGGGTCTGAAAACGGAAATACTCCTTCAGAATACGAACAATTATTATTATTTGTATCTCCCCATGGAGACGCAGCAATATATTTTTCGGGCGATTTCTGCAAAGGAGATACTGTCCAATCCCGAAAGATATGGATTCAAGTTGTCAAAGGAAGATATTTATCCGCCCCTGCAGTTTGATCGCATTGAACTTGTATGTGATCAGGAAACGCCCATTTATCTGGTTGCTCAGGCTGCCGGGACATACTTCAAGGTGATTAAGGATCTCAATCCTGAGATCAAGGGGCATTATTTAGCCAAAGGGAAATATGACATCTTGGTTCCGAGAGGCGCCGCTGCCGGATTTCAGGCAAGGTATGAAGACCTCGTGAAGAAATGGCAGGGAGAGCGCAAAGAGCATGTCTACGTCGTCAAGAAGGGGGAGAATCTTTCTTCGATAGCTTCCGATTTTGGCGTGCCGCTCCCGGCCTTGCTCATCTGGAATCACCTGGGGTCCAAGAAACAGGTGAAACCGGGTGACCGGCTCCTCATTTTTCCGGAGGAGGGAAAATCTGAAAAATAATAATATAATCTCGTCGATGCCTTGACAATTTCAATTTAGTGACTATTAATTAGGACACTTATCATTATCAGCAAGGAGGTCGAGAAATTATGAAATTCAAACCTTTAAATGATTACGTACTGGTTTCCCATGTGAAAGCCGAGGAAAAGACGTCAGGCGGCATTATCATTCCCGATACGGCGAAAGAAAAGCCGCAGGAAGGAAAGGTAATCGCTGCGGGCCCCGGCAGGCGGGATCGTGACGGCAACCGCATTCCCATGGAGGTGAAGGCGGGAGACCGGATTTTATTCGGCAAGTATGCCGGAACGGAGATCAAGATAGACGGCGTTGAGCAGGTCATTATGAAAGCAGATGACATATTTTGCATTACTGGTTGATGAAAGGAGGATATGGATATGGCGGCGAAGGAAATCAAATATGACGCGGTTGCCCGTGAAAGGATTATGAAAGGCGTGGAAACCCTTGCCGGCGCTGTAAAAGTGACGCTGGGGCCGAAGGGACGCAATGTTGTCATCGCAAAATCCTGGGGCGCCCCGACAATTACCAAAGACGGAGTAACTGTGGCAAAGGAGATCGAACTGGAAGACAAATTTGAGAACATGGGTGCGCAGATGGTGAAGGAGGTCGCCTCCAAGACGTCTGACGTGGCGGGAGACGGCACAACCACGGCCACTATCCTGGCCGAAGCTATATACCGTGAAGGATCGAAACTCGTGGCCGCCGGAATGAATCCCATGGCCCTCAAAAGGGGTATCGATAAAGCGGTAGAGATTGTTGTCAACGAATTAAAGAAGATGTCCAAGCCGATAAAGGACAAGAAAGAAATCACCCAGGTCGGCACAATCTCCGCCAATAACGATGCGACCATCGGTGAGATCATTTCCGAGTCGATGGAAAAGGTGGGCAAGGAAGGCGTCATTACGGTGGAGGAAGCGAAATCGATCGAGACCGCCCTGGAAGTCGTGGAAGGGATGCAGTTCGATCGCGGTTACATCTCGCCCTATTTTGTAACGGACCCGGAAAAAATGGAAGTCAACATGGAGAGTCCATATATTCTTCTTAACGAGAAGAAGATAAGCAACATGAAGGATATGCTGCCCATATTGGAGCAGATTGCCAAGACGGGCAAGCCTCTCGTGATTATCGCGGAGGATGTGGAAGGCGAGGCCCTGGCAACGCTTGTCGTCAACAAGATCCGCGGCACCCTGAAATGTGTGGCTGTGAAAGCCCCCGGTTTTGGCGACAGGAGAAAAGCCATGTTGGAGGACGTAGCCATTTTGACAGGGGGGAAGGTCATTTCAGAGGACCTCGGCATCAAGTTAGAAAGTATTACCTTAAAAGATATGGGAACATGCAAACGCCTGCACATAGACAAGGACAACACGACCATCATCGACGGAGGCGGGAAGAAGTCCGACATCGAAGGAAGGGTAAAGCAGATTCGGGCCCAGATTGAGGAAACCACGTCGACCTACGACAAGGAAAAATTGCAGGAACGTCTGGCGAAGCTGGTCGGCGGTGTTGCAGTCATCAAAGTCGGTGCGGCAACGGAATTTGAGATGAAAGAAAAAAAGGCGCGCGTAGAGGACGCATTGAATGCAACACGCGCCGCTGTTGAGGAGGGCATCGTACCGGGCGGCGGAGTCGCTTATCTGCGGAGTTTGCCTGCCCTGGCGAAGGCCAAGGTCGCTGACGATGAGAAGTATGGGGTGGATATCATCAAACGGGCCATCGAAGAACCAACGAGACAGATTGCCATAAATGCAGGGTATGAAGGTTCGGTTGTAACGGAGAAAGTTAAAGCGGGTAAGGATGATTTTGGATTCGATGCGGATACCGGCACGTATGCGAATATGACAAAGTCAGGGATAGTTGATCCCACAAAGGTATCCCGTTTTGCCCTTCAGAACGCCGCTTCCGTGGCTTCGCTGCTACTGACTACACAGGCCATGGTTGCCGAGAAACCCAAGAAGAAAACCGCGCCGCCTATGCCCGGAGGAATGCCGCCCGACATGGGAGATTATGACTACTGAAAACAAAATCCCCCCTGAGCCCTTTTCAAAAAGAGTGACGGGGGGATTTTTTTGCGTTAGGGCAGTGAAGCATCCGTAAGGTCTTTGGCCGCCTGTATCAGGCCTTTTAACAAATCAGACATCTTATCAAAGTCCAGCGTGTCAATGGTGTCCGCTTCCGTGTGGTAATTCGGATTTCTGAAAAAGGCGGTATCTGTTACCATGACGGCAAGATACCCCATTTTCCAAAAGGATTGGTGGTCGGAAAAATCTACACCGGGAACAGAACTGAGTGCAGATATGGTTTCGACGGGGATGCGTGAAGTTGCCTTCAGGGAATTCTTGACCTTCCCGACGAGGGTTCTCGATTTTAGATTGCCGACTATGGCTATGAAATTGGGGGTCGATGGATAAAACCGGCTCATCATGGGAAACGGGTACGTCTGGCCGTCCTCTTCATTGGTATAATATCCCAGCATCTCCAGGCAAATCATAGACGTTATGTTTTCATTCCTCGCTTTAGACTCCTTTGCGTAGATATAACTTCCCATTTGTTCGGATTTGAATATAGGAGGTTCTTCAATTACGAAGAAGATCAACTTCAACGTCCTGTCAGGTGAAAAGTCTTTCAAAGCCCGGGCAATCTCGAGAAGGATGGCGACGGCGCTGGCGTTGTCATCAGCGCCGGGTGTTCCACGCGCGGTATCATAATGAGCGCCGATAATTACGGTTTCGTCGGGATGCTTCACCCCATTTCTTGAAGCTATGATGTTGCTGTATTTTTTTCTTTTGTAGGTAAAGGTTTGAAGGCTGGGCACATAGCCGAAGGCTTTGAGGCAGTCGACGATATACTCTTTTGTCGCTTCTATTTTGTCATACTCATATGTGCTTCTTGAACCGATATCCACGGTCAAATATTTTACATGCCTGTGCAGCTTACGGGTATCGCCGATAAGCGTCGTGTCGGGCCTCTTGACTGAGACAGAGGAGCCAGACCTTACTTTCAACAGGGAGTAGGTAAGGTATACCGCGAGAAAAATCATGAACCATACGGTATAGCGAATCAATTTTTTCTTCATTGCCATAAATCAGCACCGGTTATTCGCTAAATGTTATGCTCCACTCCTGCCGGTATTATAACCAAAAATGAATGGCGAGAGAAATAGAATCTGAAACGTCCGGATGAGAGGGCCTGCACGATTATTTTCTCGTGGCTTTTTCTCTTGAAAATCACCCTTCTTTAGGATATAGAAAACACTTAATGGGCGGTTAACTCAGGGGGAGAGTGCTACCTTCACACGGTAGAAGTCACTGGTTCAAATCCAGTACCGCCTACCAATGATATCAAGGGGTTGCATGTTGAGATGTAACCCCTTTATAGTTGGTGGGTGTACCTTTTGGGTGCACTTTTGCAAATTTACCCTCTATCTTTGCCATCGTGTCTCTTTGGTGGGAATCGATAAAATGCAAATATTTTTCAGTAGTGGAAAGGTTCTTGTGCCTTAAAAGCCTTTGGGCGGATTTACTTGATATTTTTTCTTCGTCTGCCAGATATGAAGCCATGAAATGGCGGAAAGAATGAAACCCGTAATAGTGATCAATCTCAACAATATTTCCTTTATCTTTTCCACGCCACAACTTTATTCTGCCCTTACCGATTGGCGCTATTCCGGCACGTTTACAAATGGCAGCCATCATGCGTGGGCGATGGTAAAATCGATCTTTCGTCTTCTCATTAAAGAACACCCATTGGCCTTGGGTGCGCTTTTGCCATCTCGCTTTTAAAGTATCGTAAAGGACCTGGTTCATGGGCATCGGGTCGCTTTCGTATTTCCCGTCTTTTCGTTTCCGTGTCCATAGAGTAACCGTCTTCTTTTCAAAATTGACATCCTTCCATCTGAGACGGAGGATCTCATCGATCCTTCCAAGTAGATGGAGACAACAAAGGACAAGATCTGACTCATCTCCAGGCTTGGCGTCAGCAATTATTTTCAGGACTTCATCAACAGTTGGAGTCGGCGGTTCCGGCTCATTTACGGCCATGGGGTCAAGTGCGAGGCAAGGATTTACCAGGAATTGGAATTTGAATGGATCCATTTTTTTGATCCATGCGAAGAGTGACGATAATTCCTGACGGTGTTCATTGTAGGCATTGTTTGTAGGCAGCGTGTTGAGATAGTTATGAATATGAATGGGGGTATAGTGATCAACAGGAAGGTCTCCCTGTGATGCGATGAATTTCTTGAATGTGCTGTATTTACGCTTTGCAACATCCTTAACGAACTTTCTCTCGGCATATTGGAGATATTGAGCTGCATAGCCTGAGAAGGCCATAGGGGTCTGCGTCGGATGTGGAGCGACCTTTAACTCCTTTCGATGTTCCGCTTCCGCTTCTTCTGAATCTCTCTTGGTCTTGTATCCTCTTCCTGTATATCTGATCCCGTCGCGTTTGAATTGGTATCGCCAGTGTTTCCGCTCTTGGTCCCAATAAGATCCCATTGATTACCTCCGGGTCAAATCTTACACATCCGATGCCGGCGGGTTTGAATCCACCGAGTTCTCTCTGGCGTTTATATACTGTACGGGCAGACATTTTCAAGAGTTTTGCGACATCTCTAACTGTCAACAACCCTTCTCTCTCATTCATCAGAACATTAAGCCTTCTTTTTTAATATTTACGCGGGATACCTCCCGAAATACTTAGCGGAGTTCTTGATGGACAACAATCGTGGGAGACAACTAAGAATCGCCTCCCAGAGGCGGGTAGGGGCTATCCTGGCATTGGATATGTGCCCCGCCTTGAATGAATATTACTTTTTGAAGAGGTGAGTCCCCGGAGAAAAATCAGATATAATTCAATTAAAAAATCATTGGCCGGGAGTTACGGCAAGGTTGCTTTTCATGTACAAGAAATTCACTGATCGGAAACAGCGTTAACGGATTCTTGTTTGCTTGAATAGAAGGGGATGGCTGACACTGTCTCGCCTAGTTTTTTCAACAATGTAAGAAATGGTTTCGTATCTATGCTTACTTCGTCACGTTTGACAATATCAGCTACCTCTATAATTATTTTTTGGGTATCTTCCAAGAGTTCTCGAGCAGCACGCAATTTGCCTTGCGCGATAGTTTCCCGTCTGAGATGGTACAATGTTGCATTGATGCCGGCCGTGATACTTATGTTTTTATTCTTCTCTTTGCGTAGGCTTTCCTCCAGATCCGCTCGCTTTTGTTTTGCAGTCTCCAACTCTGCTGATATCCTGTTAGCACGGTTATTAGCGTCATCTAAGTCTTCTTGCAGTTTTGTGATCCTTTCATTATCAGATGGTTCCGTTTGATTGCTTTGATACCTTATGTCCTCAGCATCCACTATCGCTTTCTTATATTCTTCCTTCAATTCTTTTATCTTGTTCTTCTTTTCTGCGATTTCTATTTTGTAATTAGACTCTTTCTCTGTAAAGGCCTTATTCTTGCTATCTAACTCAATTTGAAGATTCTCAATCATTGTCTCTTTTTCACTAATAATTTTTTTTAACAATGCTGCTTCATCTTCTGATGAAGAAGATGTGGATGTATTTGTTTTTTTCGACGTGCGTTTTTTAATTTTTTTTACGCCGATTTGCCAGATCAACAACTCTTTTCTTTGGGAAGGCGTTAAGTGTCGTCGAAATACGTCTGTGTGAGATCCCATCAGTATATCGGTAATATCATCAGTTTTTAATGCGACAAAGCAGGGAATAATGCTTAAACCTAATTCCTGGGCAATTCGTAGCCTATTATGGCCAGCCTGTAGCAGATACGTATCATCGCTAGTTACAGTAACTATAAGCGGCTGGAGAATTCCAAATTCTAGAATGCTTTTTTTTAACTCATTTAATTCATCTGACGACATAGAAGGCAAGGGCGGTAATTTAGATTGAGGTAATAACTTTATCTGGTCAATGGGAATTTCTTTATAATACATAGTCGATCTCCTTTTCTGTCAAAGCAATGGAATCTTTTTCTCCCTATCAGCTCAGTGAGCCGATGACTGATTCTCTATATAACCAGTGAGCATATGCCTTATGCCCCATATAACCAGTGAGTATATGCCTTATTCCCCATATACCCAGTTAGCCGATGACTGATTTTCCAGTCAGCTCAGTGAGTGAACATATGACCATTGAATATTTACCCGGTTTTTCTTAAAGAAGTGAAATTATGTGTTCTTTTATGTTATTTTCATCAATGTCCATATCGAGATTCTTGATAATCTTTTTTAATTTAACAATTCGTCTTTTTTCTTCTATTACCTCTTTTTCTTGTCGTAGTTTCAGAACTTTTTCCTTAACAATAGAATTGTAAATAGCGATCTCATATCTGTAACCGCGACCATGCGGACTTATTACGCGGCGCGCTTCTATTATTCCTTGTTTGGCGTTACGTGTAATTGTAGCTTGCCGAAGGCTGGGACAAACCTTTATAACTTCATTGATGGTGCAGTAAAACGGTACGTTAAGGTTGTTAAATGGGTTGCCTGAGGTATCGACGCATTCATCCACGCTCACGTGATTATTAGAACCTTGTAAAGCATCTGAGTGATTTGGGTGTTTCAGTTCACGATCCATAATATTATCGGCGTTACGCCTCCGCATTTATTCTTCTGCAATGGCCAGGAAGGTTATTGCTTTCCTTCCACAAACTATTTCCATTGTGATTCGATACGCCTTCTTGAAACACGCTCCAGTTTGCATATTGGTCGACGAAGTAGTGCCGCACACAATTGTAAATGAGGTTTGTTGCCTTTGATTTTTCCACTTTATCCGAACTGCAGTAGTAGTATCCTTTGCAAAACGGAATAAATGCTTCCTGCATGAAATCCTCGCAGGACCTGGCAGGGTCAAGACGGACAAACGGCTGAATGGCTTTCCCTATGACCCTTCTATATTTTATGAACGCTTCATAGATTTCATTCTTGAACATCGATGCCATCCGGTCTTCATGTTGGCTCGTTGATGAATTAATCTCAGTGTCAGATTGCGACGATGAGTTCTCGAGCTGCAGGACCGATAAGTGAGTATTGGGCGAGCCAGAGGAACCACCCAAGTTCTCCGACGCAAGAGATACGTGCGGCGCTTTATCATGATTGATATGGCAAGTAAGATTTTCGAGGCTCGTCAATTCAGCGGCTTCTTTTTCCGATTTGCTCGCGGATGCGGGTAA
The DNA here is from genome assembly GCA_049512055.1 of Syntrophales bacterium. Taxonomy (GTDB): domain Bacteria; phylum Desulfobacterota; class Syntrophia; order Syntrophales; family UBA2185; genus Fen-1135. The sequence goes on from JBEKXK010000030.1 coordinate 29,936, forward strand.
GCCGCTTGAAGTGGTTAAACTTTCAGATCCGCAACACATAATCCTTCTCCTTTCGCCTTGAGAACCGATGAAATTAGTTCTTTTATATCAACGCGACTTGTGAATGCCCGAACGTTGAGTTTCTTAAGAAGCTCCTTGGGACTGTATATGTCGATTGTTTTTTGGGCAGCGGGATGGTTACTGATTGCTTCTGTTCTTAGATTGTAAGATGATTTGTAAAACGCAGTCGATGGGGCAAGGTCAAGGTGGATATACCGTTGTATGTTTATCCTTATATGCTTTAGAAGACTTTTATGATCATTGTTTGCCATGAATGCCCTCCGATGGCAAAGGGTGATGTGTTACCTTCTCAAGTGACTAAGCTCCTCGCGGATATATTGCTTATATATTACTTCCTCTTTCCGTCATATGAACATGAAATTCAGATCGCCATCCGGCAAAATAGATTAATCTGTGGAATGTTATAAAGATATGGTGTGAAGAATGCCATACTGAAAAAACACACTGAAAATACTGGGCAAAAACAGTATTATGCTTTATTGTGTCGTGAAATCAGTATTTTGTGAATTGATTATTTCAATATGATAGGGGCTACCTTTTGATCCCTAGGGAAATTTTCGTATAACATTATTTATGAAGATTTCTCGCTTCCCTCAAGGGATTCCGGCTCACCGAAATAACGGCGTTCCATCTGTATATATAGAATGCGCGATTAGTAGTCTGAGCAGAGTCTTGGATCAAGAAAGAGTTGACAGGTATGCATGCAGATTCGTTTTCTTGTTTTTCAATCCGAGCTTGCTTCTGATATTATGCCTGCGGGTATCAATTGCCCTGTATGACAAATTCAAGATTTCAGCTATATCCTTGGTGCTCTTACCCTCGCGAATAAGATTGGCAACCTGAATTTCTTTGGGAGTTAGATCTTGATATTTCGAGGATAGTCTTTGCGAAAAAGGTGATATAATTTTTTCAATATTTGATTCTATAATACCGACATATGTAATCTCTCTTGAAGCTAAAAGATTCTTTTTTAATGTTTCCACATAAGGCATCACATTTGTTTTAACGTTCTGTAACACCATTTCTTCAAGGTCATATTTATCCTGTTGCCGGCGTTCCAACAGGACTCTCAAGGCAGCATTGACATCCTCAAGCTCACCGGCTTTTTTGACCAACTCTTTTTCTCTATTTTCCAACGCCTCCTCCGCTTGCTTGCGCTCGGTGATGTCTTTAGATAATACTGTCACAGCTATTATCGCTTTTCCTTCTCGATCTTTAACAGGACTGAATGTCTGGAGAAAAAACCTTTCGTCTATTTCACTCTTATAGTCATGCTGTGATGATTCTCCGGTGCTTACAACTGTTCCTACAATCTGAGAAAACACTCTTGTGCGTTCCTCTGAATGGAAATCACCATAAGGTCTGCCGATGAATTTCTCCATTGGAAGATCAAACCGCTCTGCGTACATCCCATTCATGAACAGGTATCTACAATCCCTGTCCACGAGAAACATCAAATCTGCGTTAGAGGCCAGAGACCGATATTTTTCTTCTGAATCGCGCAGCTCATCCTCCGCCCGCTTGCGCCCGGTGATGTCCCTTACAACGAATATTACCCCCGAAGGCTTTCCATCCTGCGTCAGTAATGTCCCGTGGGCATCAAGTGTTGCGATTTTACCGGCGGGATGAACTATTTCCCATTCATAAATCAACACGTCGCTAAAGCCTTCGCGTCTTTTATTCATCATTTCTAATTGAAGCTGGTGCCAGTGTGGAGGTATAAGATCTAAGAGGCTCATTCCAACAAGATCAATGCCCCCAATAAAATCAAGAGCTGCTTTATTCGCATACGTAATCTTGAAATTAAGATCCACGGTCACAATAATATCATGTGCCTTTTCAGCAAGCTGACGATACTTCCCCTCGCTCTCCCGCAGCGCCTCCTCCGCCAGCTTGCGTCCGGTGACGTCCCTCAAAACGAACATTACTCCCGAGGGCTTTCCATCCGCCGTAAGTAATGTTGATCGGGCATCAAATGTTGCGACTGCACCAGCGGGATGAACTATTTCCCATTCAAAAGACCACATGTCGCTAACACCTTCCCGCCTCTTCTGCATCATTTCCGGTTGATGCTGGCGCAAATGTGGAGGTGTAAAATCTATGAGGCTCATCCCAACAGGATCAATACCACCGCTAAAATCGAGAGCTGCTTTATTCGCATACGTAATCTTGAAATTGAGATCCGCGGTCAGAATAAGATCATGTGACGTTTCAGCAAGCTGACGATACTTCTCCGCGCTCTCCCGGAGCGCCTCCTCCACCAGCTTGCGGTCTGTGATGTCACGGATTATGATTGCGACCTGGCTTTCACGGAGCGGCAACAATCTTGCCTCATAAGAGTGTTCGCTATCATGTCTCGCAATTGAAAATTCTGTGCTCATGAGTGATCTCTTCTTGTGCAAAGTATCAATTGCATCGCTAAGCTTCTTCCCGACATTCGCCGGGAAGATGTCGGGGATTTGCTTTCCAATCACTCCTTCCCGGAAGAAAGGCAAGTCCGTTGCACTCGACGCCGAATAGTCCAGGATAGTGCCCCCGAAGTCTGTCCGGAACAACAGGTCTGGAAATGTTTGAAAGAGTGCCCTCATTTCAGAATTCGCATCAAGTAATTCTTGTGAACTGGTCTCGAGCGACCTCTCCAGCATCTTACGATCTTCATCCATTTGCCAATAAGACTCATTGACTGAGGTAATGAATCTCGCCCATGCCTCGGGGATGTTGCCAGTATCAATGCTTTTCAAATGCCTTTTTATCTGACGTTTGAGCAGGCTGTGAATTTCTTTCATAGTGGCTTCACCGTGCAGACCTCTCCAGTTGTGATATTGTTAAAGATAGGTAATTGCGAACAGATTGGATAAATGATGCGGGATGTAGTCGTGAGGAACTGATTTTACATTAAACGTGACTTTCGTTTTGTGGTTAAGGAAAGCTTTACGAGACTCTGGATGTGAGTATTGTATCAGGTGTTCATGGTCTATGGTGATGTGATGGTGGGCATACGGGTGAATGATTTCTCTTGTCATTTCCGTATTTATTTCGAATGCTGCAAGGCCTCTACTATTGACCGACAATATACTCTCCCAGTACATGCTTACTAAATTCTAAATAGCCGAATAATTATTGCAGTCAAATATATATTACTTTTCTCAGTGGTATATGGGCGGATTTTCCTCCAAATGAGCCGTTAGTTATAGATGCGATGGCTTTCCATAATAACGGTACGAAAAGTCCAACCTTTCGAGGTATTCTTCTTTTGATCCCCTTGTTAATCTCAGTTGTTTCAACAGTAATCCAAGTGTGGCTTCAGATTTCTCTTTTTTCCAATCTATGTTTCGATTTTCTTTTCAACAAATGACAAAAGTTTTGAAGCTGAAAGGCTGAACGCTTTTGCGAGTTGAAAAATCGTGATCAAGGAAGGCTGCTTGTGGCCACATTCTAGAAGTGAAATAAAACTGCGGTCGAGATTGCTTACCTCGGCAAGTTTCTCTTGAGAGATTTGATGTTCTTTTCTGAGTTCTTTGATTGTTTCTCCAAACGCCTCTTCGATTGTCAAGGTCGCCTCCTTGTGGAGGAAACTTAACAGAATTGAGAGGTATATTCTGTTGACTATTGACAACAAAGGCATCGTAGAATAATTTATTATTGATATACGATTGCCGGTCTGTTTTATTGCTTATAAGATCAAAGGGGCAAAGTCTGAACTGCTTATTTTTCCCGCGTAAGAAAAAAGTAAATGCATTCGCCTTGTTTTTTTGTGTCTTCTTTGTCAGTAACTTTCCAGTCTAAACCATAATAAGCAAAAACACATTTGTCACGGTGGTAACTGAAATTTCTGAACTTATCGTGAAACCCCATTTCTCCAAAAGCGGGGAATTCTGTTTGCATCTTTAAGAGAAGGTGTGAACTCTTAAAAATATTTTCTTAAAAATATCGGTTATAGAGAAAAGTGTCATTTTTATATATTTTCTAAAAATACTGGTTAGTATATTTCTTCCTGTACTCCGCAAACTGCTATCTTTGATTTTCATTGTAGATTTCAAATGGTAATCGTGATATTTATAAACGCGTATGTAATATTGTAGGTCCATTTTCATAAACCCTTTAACATTACGTGAGGGGTGCTATGGACGGATTATTGAAACCCCGTATCTCAAAACAGAGTGCGGGGTTTTGTGTTTTTAAACGTTGGATAGAGCGAAACGGGTCTTCTTAACGTAGTTCAATTTAACTGCGCGTAGCCAAAACAAAACTGAAGGGAGAACCCAAAATGAAAAAAATGACTCGTAGCGTAGGTTTAGTAGCGGTAATAATCTTGAGCTTCATGATTTCCTCAACATTAACATTTGCGGCAAGTTCGGATGAGAGCGGTTACTCCCCTGAAATGAAAGCAAAAATTGAACAGATGAAAAAGGAACTCAAGAAGTTCACCAATGAAAGGGCAACCGTAAAGAAGAACCTGAAGACCTTCGATGAACTGGATTTTGTGGTCTTCAGCAATCAGGAATGGACTCGACTGCATGAAAGCCATTCGATGGACGTTAAAGTCAACTGGCCTGATGGGCATTACACAACCGGCATAGAAAAGCATATCGAAGACCTCAAGGCGATGTTCGTGTATTCGCCCGATACGAGCATTAAAGTTCACCCGGTAAAAATCGGATCAGGGGAATGGACCTCCGTAATAGGCGTGATGACCGGAACCTTTACCAAGCCCATGCCGATCGGTGATGGGAAGTTCATTCAACCCACGGGAAAGAAGTTTTCCATCAACATGTGCACTGTGGGGCATTGGAAGAATGGTGTTATGATCGAAGAATGGCTGTTTTGGGATAACGCGACATACATGAAGCAACTTGGAATAGGACAATAGAGTAAATTCGAAAACAATGATAACTTTAAGATATATTTAAATAAGGAGGCTGCCTGTGGCAAAATGGCTTATTGAACCCGAGCATACGGTTGCTCATTTTACAACACGACACATGATGATTACGGATGTCCATGGTCAGTTTAACAAAATTTCTGGTGTCATTTATTTTGATCCAAAAGACATGGCGAATACATCATTAGAGGTCGAAATAGATGCTGCGAGCATATGGACAGGCGTTGAACCACGCGATAATCACCTCCGCAGTGCAGATTTTTTAGATGTGGAAAAATACCCGACGATTTCTTTTAAAAGCACAAGAGAAGAAATCGCAGGGATCAACTCATTGAAGGTTCATGGGGACATAACTATTCATGGCATCACAAGACCTATCCTTCTTAATGCAGATTTCGTCGGTCCAACCTATTATGAGGACGAGGAGGGTTCATACACTTCTATGGGTTTCTCTGCGACAACTCATCTTAATCGAGAAGATTTCGGCATGAATTGGAATAACAATTTTGGGAACGGCAACTTTATGGTCGGAAAGCATATAAATATTACTTTGAATGTTGAAGCCGATCTTGCATCTGAATGAACCGTATGATGTTAAGGTTTATTGAAAATTGTTGGTTTCATTGCTAAGAAGGATAATCCCATTAATGATCTGGATCGTTTTAGAAGTTGTATACCCAGGCTGAGACAAATATGAAAGGAGGTGAAAAAGGATGAGGACCCTGAAAAGGAACGAACTGAGCAAACGAGCCAAGCGCGAAGAAGAAAAGTTCTGGTTGTACATGAGGTCTGCGGAGTCTGGTAAGTTATGCTACAGTTGAAAGAAGTGAAAAGGCAAATAGTTGCC
>JBEKXK010000031.1:0-34704 GCA_049512055.1 Syntrophales bacterium
CGATCCGGTCCGCCCCGACGATAACCTTGCTGATCCTTCCTTGCTTCATTAAGAAACCTGCCATGTTATCGGCTATGAGCGTGGCGGGAATCTTCTCCTTCATAAGTTCCCAGGCTGTGAGCCGCGCCCCTTGGAGGACGGGTCGCGTCTCATCGACAAAGACATGGATTTTCTTCCCTTCCTCCCAAGCGGCTCTGACCACACCCAGGGCCGTTCCGCAGCCGGCTGTGGCCAGGGCGCCGGCATTGCAGTGGGTGAGGATCTTGTCGCCGTCCTGAATCAGTGACCTTCCGTTAATGCCAATTTTCCCGTTAATGGCGATATCCTCCTCACAAATGTGCATGGCTTCTTCTACAAGAACCCGCTTGATCTGATCAGGAGAGCCGGCTATCGCTTCGTCGAAGGTCTTTTTCATCCTCTCTATGGCCCAGAAAAGATTCCTTGCCGTAGGCCGGGTCCGGGAAAACTGATCGCAGATTTCATAAAACCGGAGCTTGAAGTCTTCTTTTGATGAGGCAGCAAGATGGAGCGTGCCCAAGGCGATGCCCATCGCAGCAGCTACTCCGATTGCCGGGGCGCCGCGGATGGTCAGGTCTTTAATTGCGGCGATTACATCCTTATAATCAGTAAGTCTCAGGACGCGCTCTTCATGGGGCAGGGCCTTTTGGTCGATCATTACGACCGCATCATCTTTCCAGAAAATCGTCTTTATGGCGCCGTCCATCTTATAAGATTTCCCTTTCTAAGTGTAAACAGGTTCTCCTTCCCTGTCCAGTGTCTCCTCGCAGCTACAAAATAATTTTTTGCAAATCATTCGGAAAGAGTTCTAAGAGGCGAAGCAAAGATTTCTTCTTGACTAGAGTTTATTCAACACTTCACTGCTATTCGGCATATCGATCAAAACTTGTGATATGGATAAAAAAGATTTTGAGCCCCGATGCATCGCTTCTGAGAAATCCTCTGATCAGGGTGCGGAATTATTAAGACCCTACTAACATCTTTTTCAGGAGCTCATTGATGAGTTGCGGATTGGCCTTCCCCTGGGTTGCTTTCATTACCTGACCTACAAAATAGCCAAAAAGCTTTTCCTTGCCCCCCCGGTACTGCTCAACCTGTGCCGTATTTGCTGCCAGAATCTCGGCAATAGTTTTCGCGAGTGCAACTTCATCGGTAATTTGAACCATGCCCTTCTCTTCAATGATCGTCTTAGGCGGCTTGCCTGTCTTGTACATCTCCTCGATAATTTCCTTGGCCATCTTCCCGCTGATAGTTCCATCTTCAATGAGTTGAATCATCTCCGCGAGTGATTCGGGCACAATGGGACATCCCTTAATGTCCCGCTTTTCTTCGTTGAGGAATCGCAGGATGTCCCCCATGACCCAATTGCTTGCCGCCTTCGGTTTTCCGGAAAGCCTGGCCACAGCTTCGAAGTAATCTGCGAGGACCCGGCTTGACGTCAATACACCGGCATCATAGGAAGGGAGTTGATAATCTCTCATAAACCGCTCCCGTTTCTCGAGGGGCAATTCGGGGAGGCTAGTTCTTATCTTCTCTATCCATGCCTCATCCGTTACTATCGGAACGAGATCGGGATCGGGAAAATATCGATAATCGTGGGCCTCTTCTTTTCCGCGCATGGATAGGGTAATCCCCTGTGCATCATCCCACAGTCTGGTCTCCTGGATCACTGCCTGGCCACTGTCCAAGATATACTGCTGCCGCTTGATTTCATACTCCAGGGCACGCTGGACATTCCTGAAGGAGTTCATGTTTTTCAGTTCTGTCCTTATGCCGAAGGTTGTTTCTCCCTTCGGTCTGATGGACACATTAGCATCACAACGGAAGCTCCCCTCTTCCATGTTCCCGTCACAGATCTCCAGATAAACTAGTATTTCGTGCAGTCTTCTCAGATAGGCGGAGGCCTCTTCCGCGTTTCTCATATCCGGCTCGCTGACAATCTCAATGAGCGGCACCCCCGTCCTGTTCAGGTCTACGTAACTCGACGGCAAGTGCTCATCGTGAATCATCTTGCCTGCATCTTCTTCCATGTGAATCCGCGTTATACCGATTCTTTTCTTTGCCCCATCCTCTTCAATGTCCACATAGCCATGTTCCGCAAGGGGCTGGGCATACTGGGAAATCTGATACCCCTTGGGGAGGTCAGGATAGAAATAGTTTTTCCTCGCAAAGGTGCATGACTCGTTAATCCGGCAATTAGTCGCCACTGCCATTTTCATTGCGTACTCGACGACCTTCCTGTTCAGAACGGGGAGGACCCCCGGCATGCCCATGCATATGGCACAGGTGTGGGTATTGGGCTCGGCCCCAAAAACAGTAGAGCAGGCGCAGAATATTTTTGATTTTGTAAGAAGCTGGGCATGTATTTCCAGCCCGATGACCGGTTCATATGCCATCAGAGATTTGGTCTCCTCTGCTTTAGGTTTGCATGCTTTTCAAATGCAGCGGCAATTTGAATCAACTTTCCTTCTTCAAAATGTCCTGCCAGGAACTGGGCGCCTATAGGGAGCCCTTGCCGCGTGAATCCGCACGGCACAGATATACCCGGTATGCCTGCCAGGTTTGTTGATATGGTGAATATATCAGAGAGGTACATCTGCAGGGGATCGTCCATTTTTTCCCCGATCTTGAAGGCAGGAGTGGGGGATGTCGGGGTCAGGATCACGTCGCAATCTTTAAACGCCTCTTCAAAATCACGTTTAATCAGCGCCCTCACCTGTGAAGCCTTCTTATAGTAAGCATCGTAATAGCCGGAAGACAATGCGTACGTTCCTATCATTATCCGTCTTTTTACCTCGGCCCCGAAACCGGCGGAACGTGTCTTCTTGTACATATCGAGGAGGTCCCGGCAGTCTTCTGCCCGGAATCCGTACTTCACGCCATCATATCGGGCCAGATTGGAACTCGCCTCTGCGGGGGCAATGATGTAATAGACGGCCAGGCAATATTCCGTATGGGGAAGAGATGTCTCCACACACGTTGCTCCCAGTTCCTCGATGGCCTTCATGGCTCTGCTCATGGCCTCCGTTATCTCCGGGTCAATGCCCTCGATGAAGTATTCCTTCGGAATCCCCACTTTGAAGCCATCAATCCCTCGTGAGAGAAATGCCGTGTAATCGGGTACGTCGAGGGGAACAGATGTAGACTCCCTCGGATCATATCCGGCAATAACATTCATCATGATGGCGCAGTCTTCAACGTCTTTTGTAAAAGGACCAATCTGATCCAGGGAGGAGGCAAAGGCGATGAGGCCGTACCTGGAGACCCTTCCGTAGGTTGGTTTCATTCCCACAACACCGCATAAAGCAGCGGGCTGTCTGATGGAGCCACCCGTATCGGAACCGATGGACGCAATGCACTCATCAGCGGCCACAGCGGCGGCGGACCCGCCGCTCGACCCGCCGGGTATCCTGTCGAGGGCCCAGGGATTCTTCGTTATCCCGAAATATGAGGTCTCTGTAGATGAACCCATGGCGAATTCATCCATATTAGTCTTGCCGGTGAACACGGCGCCGGCTTCCCTCAATTTCTCCACCACTGTGGCATCGTACGGCGGGATATAGTTATACAGGATGCGGGATCCGCACGTCGTCAAGAAGCCCTTCGTGCAGACGATATCCTTGAGGGCAATGGGTATGCCCGTCAGCGCTTGGATGCTCCCCTCTTTGATACAGCGGTCTGCTTTGGCGGCCTCTTCAAATGCATATTCCTTCATTAAGGTGATATATGCATGAACACTGTCTTCTACAGCGTCAATCCTCTTGTACACGGATTTGACTATGTCTGAGGAATTTACCTTCCCCGACCTGATTAGTTTCTGTAACTCGTGAATTGTTAACTGATGGAGTTCCATGCCGCCCCTACGCTATTCTATAACTTTCGGTACCCGGAAAAACGGGCCTCTCGCTTCCGGGGCATTGGACAGGGAAATCTCTTGGCTGAGGGAATCTTTGACAGTATCGTCTCTGAAGGCGTTCTCTAGGGCAATGGCATGACTCATTGGTTCGATGCCCGCTGTATCAACCTCATTGAGCTTATCCATATACATAAGTATGTCGTTGAGCTGTGAGGTAAATTTCACCTTTTCTTCTTCGCTGAAATCCAGCCTCGCCAGATGAGCTACGTATTCAACTTCTTCTTTTGTGATCTTCAACGCCGTATCCTCATAACTGCAAGAATGAATTCATGACAGCCGCCAGTAATAATTTATCTGATCGATGACCTTCTTGATTACCGGGTCCGTATTGCTGTCTGCCTCTTTTGCAATTCGATCGAGCTCATCATCCGTCACATGCGTGCCGTCCCTCATTTCGATAAGTGCCGTTTTTATCGACTCTGCGAGGCCGCTGATATGATACCCGCCTTCGAGGGTTGCAACCACCTTTCCGCCGCAGCACTGATCGGCAATATCCATGAGAATACGTGTCAGACATGCAAACCCGGCGGGCGTAACCTTCATTCCTCCCAGGGGGTCCTTGTAATAAGGATCGAATCCGGCCGAGATAAGGACCAGCTCGGGCTTAAATTTCATGGAGACGGGATAGATAATTTTTTTGAAAATCTTGACGTACTGAGCGCTGTCTGTGCCTGGTCTCAAGGGCACATTGACATTGTAGCCGATACCTTTCCCCCGCCCGATTTCTTCTATGGCGCCTGTACCCGGATAATATGGATACTGGTGCGTTGAGAAATACAATACCCTCGGGTCCTCATAGAATTGCGCCTGGGTGCCGTTGCCATGGTGCAGATCCCAGTCAACGATCAGTATCCTTTCCATCTTGTGCTTGGAAATAGCGTGCATGGCGCCTATGGCAACATTATTGAAGAGGCAGAAACCGGCCGCATTGGACACACCCGCATGATGTCCGGGAGGTCTGATAAGGGCAAAGGCATTGCTTGCTTCGCCGGAAACAACGCTGTCTATGGCGTTTAACAGCCCCCCCACAGCCAGCTTTGCAACATCATATGATTCCGGTGTGGCTGCTGTATCTGGATCAAGAGGAACAAACATCTTCCCTGCCGTGGAGGCCACAAGATTTATGTAGGAAAGAGAATGAATCATCCCAATCTCTTCATGGCTGGCATAACGCGGTTCAATTTCGACAAAGTGTCCAGCCATATCAGACGCTTCAAGCATAGCGTAGGTCGCTCCAAGCCTCTGCGGCGATTCGGGGTGTCCAAATCCGGCGTCATGCCTTAAATACCTTTCGTCCTTAACAATACCGGTTTTTCTAGACATTGGTCACCATCCCTGGGAGGGTTTTTTTACACAGGCTCAAGCTATTAGCATAAAAGCTATGAGAACGCAAAAATTTTCCAAACATAGAGGAGGCTGTCTCTGTTTTTGGAAAAACATTGACAAATGCATAAATAGATATATATTCAAGACGATTTAGCGAATAAGAGGTTGAAATCATGTTCGGCATCGGGTTGCCAGAGCTCATCGTTATAGCAATCATTGCCTTGCTCGTTGTGGGTCCTAAGAAGCTCCCGGACCTTGCCAAATCCCTGGGCAAAGGCCTCTCCGAATTTCGCAGGGCGGCCGATGATGTAACGGAAAACATCAAGGAAACGCTCAAGCCGGAAGATGTAAAGAAAGAAGTCAATGACTTCAAAGATTCATTGCTGTATGGTAAGAAAAACGACCATGATGACCATAAATCATCTCCGCCTGGCGGAGACGATAGAACAGAAACCCTCCACAAAGATTCCACTTTTAAAGCTCAATCTTGAATTCACAAATCGACTTAGAATCAATTTATAAAAGGAGACGCTGATACTTAATCTATGGAAGACCCTGTAGAAGAAAAAATGCCATTTACCGCTCATCTGGAGGAATTACGGACCAGAATCATCCGCATAATAATTGCGGCTTGTATAGGTTTCGGCGTCTGTTGGTATTTTAAGGAATGGCTTTTCCAGATCATTACAAGGCCTCTGTACCAGGTCTTGCCCCCGAACAGCTTTATGATATATACCAGCCTGCCGGAAGCTTTTTTCAACTACATGAAAATTTCTTTCTACGCGTCCCTTTTTCTTACAAGCCCATACATACTTTACCAACTGTGGAAATTCATCTCACCCGGTCTCTATAAATCAGAGAAGAAATATATGCTTCCCTTCGTCATTTCTTCTACACTTCTGTTCATCTGCGGCATACTGTTCGGATATTACCTTGCCCTTCCTCCGGCATTCAGTTTTTTTGTGGAATTTTCATCGGACATTCTCAAGCCCATGTTTTCCCTGCGGGAGTATCTTTCTCTCTCCCTGAAGCTCCTGCTTGCGTTTGGTGTGTCCTTTGAACTTCCTGTTGTCATCTTTTTCTTAGCCAAAATCGGTGTTGTAAGTTCAAGAACGTTATCGCGAAACAGGCGTTACGCCATCCTCATAATATTTATCGCTGCTGCAATCCTGACGCCTTCTCCTGATGCGATCACCCAGATTATCATGGCTGTACCCTTGATGGGCCTTTATGAGATTGGAATAATCGTAGCGAAATTAGCCGAAAGGAAGCGCCCCAAAGCAGAAGATTTGAAAGACGATCAAAAGGAAATATGAAACTTAAAGACAAGAAAGCGCAACATGAACATTCCCGCCTTGGCACAGTACTGCTGGTGGCTACAGTGTGTTTTGTCATCCTGGCAATCATAGTAGGCAGTATCTTATACTATGTCCTTCACCAGGACCTGCCCAGCATTGCTGCCTTAAAGGACTACCGTCCCAGCATCGCCACGCGGGTGTACGCAGACAATAATGAACTAATCGATGAATTTTTCATGGAAGATAGAAAGATCATTAAGCTGTCAGAAGTTCCAAAGGTGGTCATTCAGGCCTTCGTGGCCGCAGAAGATGCGAGATTTTATCAGCATACTGGCTTCGATTTGGTGAGCATGACACGGGCGTTCTATAAGAATATCGAAGCCGGGCGCATAGTTCAGGGTGGAAGCACCATAACACAGCAGGTGGCTAAGTCCCTTTATCTGTCTTCGGAAAGAAGCTACGTGAGGAAGATCAAGGAGGCCGTCTTAGCCTATAAAATTGATAAATATCTTTCCAAAGATGAAATTATGAACTTATACCTCAACCACATATATTTAGGGCACGGCACTTATGGCATTGAGGCAGCATCACAAGGATATTTTGGAAAAAGTGCTAGAAATCTGAATCTTGCTGAAGCCTCACTCCTGGCCGGTCTTCCCAAGGCGCCCAGCAGCTATTCGCCTTTCCTTCATCTCGACCGTGCTCGCCAGAGACAAGCATATGTTTTGGAGAGAATGGTCGAAGACGAATATATCACGGCAGCAGAGAAAGACCGGGCCCTTGCAGCTCCCATAACCCTCAAGTCCATCAGACCTAAAGAAAAAATTGCCCCTTATTTTGTCGAAAACATCCGGAAATACATTATGGAAAAATACGGGAGCGATGTACTTTACAAGGAAGGTCTTGAGGTCTACACCACCCTTAACATAGACATGCAGAAAGCGGCACGGGATGCAGTAGAAAAGGGACTTCAAGAATTGGAGGACCGGGAGAAATATGAAAAGGGGCTCGTGCAAGGAGCTCTTCTTTGTATGGAGGTGAAGACCGGCGCTATCACGGCTATGGTCGGGGGCAGGGATTTCAAAAAGAGTGAATTTAACCGCGCCACCCAGTCAAGGAGGCAGCCGGGATCAGCCTTTAAACCATTTGTATACACAGCCGCCTTCGACAAAGGAATGACACCTTCAACGCGCATACTGGACGCCCCCATTGTCTATGAAGATAGAGCATCGCCGGACGGTTTCTGGAAACCAAGAAACTTTGACGGAAAATTCAATGGCCCGACCACCCTTAGAAATGCCCTCGTGCAGTCAAGGAATATCATTACCATAAAGATCCTCCAGGAGATTGGCGTCGAGTATGCTGCTGCATATGCTACGAATATGGGGATCACTTCTCCTCTGTCAAGGAACCTATCCCTGGCACTGGGGACGTCGGGCGTCACCCTGCAGGAGATGGTGAGGGGATACGGCGTCCTGGCAAACCAGGGCAAACGGGTCGTTCCTTTTTTTATCAAGAAGATCGTCGATCGGACAGGTCATGTCTTTGAGGAAGCTCAAGTAAGAAGCGAGGAAGTAATCGATTCCCGTATCGCCTTTATGACATCCTATGTCATGCAGGATGTCGTAGAAAGCGGAACGGGAAGACGGGTAAAGAGCATCGGCAGGCCTGTTGCAGGTAAGACAGGAACGACTGATGATACGAGGGATGCCTGGTTCATAGGCTTTACGCCGTCTTTGGTGGCAGGGGTATGGGTTGGCTTTGACCAGGAAACCTCCCTCGGTAGAGAAGAGGTGGGGGGCAGGGCGGCAGCGCCCATATGGCTCTACTTCATGGAAAAAGCCCTGCAAGGAAAGCCCAGGGAAGTTTTTCCTGTCCCGGACGGAATTGTTTTCATCAAGGTAGATCCTCACACAGGCATTCCCGCTACACGGTCGACCCAGGATGCCATATTCGAAAGCTTCCTCGAGGGTACAACAGGGACTCGTGCAGTACCCATAGAGATTAAGGATGCTCAGGAGGAACCCGGTAGAAGCGATAAGGACAATTCCCGTTAAAGACAGTGACTCAAAAATTCCTTGACAAATCCAATTTCTTATATAAAATGAGAGCACGTTAACAAATAAAGGTAAGCAGATGACCCGTTACAGCCTGAGCACCAATATCCCTATCGTGGCCGTAGTAGTAGTATCTGTACTTCGGGGGACCGCTGCTCGGTTTCTGTGATGGAATGACATAGAACCAAGAGCCGCGGCCCCATTGACCCGCGGCTTTTTTATGCCTTACAAGCCGCTATGGAAATGAACTGGCGGCTTTTCTATTTTCTAAACAGCAAGGAGCAAGATGCAAATATGGAAACCATTGGCGCAGATATAGTAATACAAATCTTAAAAGAAGAAGGTGTTGATGCAATCTTCGGATATCCGGGAGCAAACACCCTGCCCATTCATGACCGGTTGATAAACAGCCAGGTCCGTCATTATCTCATGCGCCACGAACAGGCAGCAGCTCACGCTGCTGACGGCTATGCTCGTGCTACGGGAAAGGTAGGCGTCTGCATTGCCACGTCTGGGCCCGGTGCCACCAACCTTGTGACTGGCATTGCTACAGCCTTTATGGACTCAACACCCATGGTCGCCCTTACGGCACAGGTGAGCACGAGTCTCCTGGGACATGATGCCTTCCAGGAGACGGACATCATCGGGATAACCTTGCCTATCACAAAACACAGTTACCAGGTGCATGATGTGAATAATCTTGCGGCAACACTGAGGCAGGCATTTGAACTCGCCAAAACCGGCAGGCCGGGTCCGGTTTTAGTGGATATCCCCCGCGATATTCTATCGTCGAAGTGCGACCCGGCGGAAAAACACGCGGCATCGCCGAAGATAAACAATAAGGCAGTGGAAGACCACGAGCAGCTGGAGAAAATCGCCAAGACATTGAATCAGAGCGAAAGGCCTATCCTCATAATCGGAGGCGGCGTTAAACTTAGCAATGCCTTCCGCCTGATACGTGAGCTTATAGAAAAGGCGAAGATCCCCTTCGTTACAACGATGATGGGCATCGGTTCCGTCGATTCCGTTAATGGATACAACCTCGGATTGATAGGAACACACGGGAATGAACTGGCAAACCGGATGGTGCATCAGTGTGATTTCATTCTGGCCATAGGTACACGCTTCTCAGATCGCAGTACAGCACTTATTGAAGAATTCGCGCCACTGGCGAAAATTGCCCAGATCGATATAGATCCCACCTCAATTGGCAAGAGCATCAAGATTAATCTGCCGTATGTAGGTGATATTCGTAAGGCGCTTACGGCGCTGCTGCCCCTCGTTGATGAGAAGGAGAAGTCGGAATGGCTACAGAGGATCCAGGCGGAGCGTGAAGCCATTGACGATAAAGTCACTGACACCGGGTGCGGACAGGCGGGAGATTTTATTCGGATGGTACAGGATGCCATGCCTGTCGAGACAACGGTGACTGCGGACGTGGGATTGAATCAGATATGGACGGTGCGCACCTGGCAGGCGCGGAGCCCCCGCAGTCTCATCACCAGCGGCGGCATGGGTACAATGGGATTCAGCCTGCCCGCAGCGATAGGCGCCAAGGTCGGCACTCCGGAGAGGGCAGTCGTCGCTATCACCGGCGACGGAGGGTTCTACATGAACATCCAGGAACTGGCCACCATTAGCTACTACAATTTACCCATAAAGATCGTAGTCATCAATAACGGCCATCTGGGGATGATCCGCCAGATTCAGGATCTTTTTTACAACGCCCGTTTTAACACCATTGATTTGGGAAGCAAGGTTGATTTTGTAACTGTTGCCCGGGGCTTCGGCATCCCGGGGAGCAGGGTTGCCGTGGATGCTGATCCGAAGGCCGGCATCGAGGCTATGGTAAAGGCCGATGGCCCGTATCTCCTGGAAGCCGTTGTTGATCCGGAAAACTATGTATACCCCATCATACCGCCCGGATGCTCGAATATCGAGATGATGTACGACAGACTTGACTGAAAAATAACTGCGGAGGATCTGCCATGCTGAAAAAAGTGCGCGAACAGGAACAGACCATTTCCATTCTGGTAAACAATCAACCGGGCGTGCTGTCCCGTGTGGGAGGTGTGTTTGGCCGACATGGATACAACATCAAGAGCCTCTGCGTGGCAGAAACGACGAACCCAGACGTTTCGAGAATCACTCTGACCAGCGAATCGGATCCTGACTTTACTGAAAAGATAAAAAAGCAACTGGACAAGCTTGTAGATATCATCGATGTCTCCGATGTCTCAGGACAGTCCTACATTCAGAGAGAGTTAATGTTGATCGGCGTTACCGTCAAAGAGGGGGCCTATGCAGAAATCCTGCGGGCAATTGAACTGTTTGGCTGCAGAATCGTCACCATGACACCGGATTATTTCATCCTGGAATTGACAGGGCAGCCGGATGAAACGGCAGCATTCCTGAAATTCTTCCAGTCATTCGGTGTGGAGGAAATAAATAGAACTGGATTAATAGTCCTCCAAAGAACCAGGCCCGAAAGGAAAGTCTAGAACACTGAAAAAAAATATCCTTGACAATACTATGGTAGGCTGTTAAAAAGAATTTATAGTGAGGATTGATAACGACATGCACGTAGTTAGTATCGCAAACATCATCATAATTATTATCGGGATAATCATTCCCTTCCATAGGAGGGCTGGATGATGGTTTGCGTTTAGCACATAGTTCGCAGTTAAAAAACCGTTACCGGCCAAAGGTAACGGTTTTTTTTTGGAGAAATTTCCCCGCATGTCTGGGACCCTGTCCTGAATGCCATATCTCGGTTGAGGGCGTTGACGGAGGGAATTCTAAAGGGGGGTAGAGAGAGGTGAAGTTAACAGGAGCACAAGTCCTTTTTGAGGCCCTGCAAAAGGAAAACGTCGACACGATCTTCGGATTTCCCGGCGGAGCCGTACTCGACATCTTTGATGAACTGTACAGAAGAAAGATTAAAAATATTTTAGTACGGCATGAACAGGGCGCCATACACGCAGCCGACGGATATGCGCGGGTTTCCGGCAAGGTTGGCGTATGCTTAGTTACGTCCGGGCCTGGAGCAACAAACACGGTAACCGGTATAGCCAATGCGTTCATGGATTCCATCCCTGTCGTTGTACTGACAGGTCAGGTGGCAACCTCTTTGATTGGCGGCGACGCCTTTCAGGAAGTGGACATAACCGGCATTACAAGGCCATGCACGAAACACAATTTTCTGGTCAGGCGGATTGACGACCTGGGACGCATCGTCAGGGAGGCCTTTGACATTGCCCGGGGAGGACGACCCGGTCCTGTTCTTATCGACATTCCCAAGGATATCACTAGATCCCTTATAGAAGATTCTGATGTATCCTGGACATCAAGTCTCCCTAATAACAACAAGAACGCTTCTATCGACGACGCATGCGTAAAGGCACTCGACATGATCAGGAAGGCCGAAAGACCGCTCATCATTTCAGGTGGCGGCGTGTTGCTCGGGCGGGCCTGGGACGAGTTGATAACATTTGTGAAAATGCTCAACATGCCCATCACCTCGACCCTCATGGGGCTCGGGGCTTTCCCCGCATCCGATCCCCACTGGCTTGGTATGCCGGGTATGCATGGCACATATTACGCCAATATGGCAATCAGTAATTGCGACCTTTTGATCGCGCTTGGTGTCCGTTTTGATGATCGGGTTACGTCGAAGCTTGACGCCTTTGCGCCCCATGCTAAGGTACTTCACATCGACATTGACCCGGCTTCCATCGATAAATTTGTAAAGACGCATCTGTCGATAGCAAGCGATTGCAAGCCTGTGTTGCAGCTACTCAATAAGTGGATTTCCGATAAGAGTTTTGCAATGCCCGAAAAGCAAACAAAGGCATGGCTCGAGCAAATTCAGAAATGGAAAGAGTTTGCACCCATGACATACTGTCAGTCTGACAAGATCAAGCCTCAATACGTCGTCGAGACACTCTATCGTCTCACGGAAGGAAAAGCGATCATCTCGACAGAAGTGGGGCAGAACCAGATGTGGGCTGCGCAGTTCTATCATTTCGATTACCCCAATTCATTCATTACATCGGGCGGCCTGGGAACAATGGGTTATGGATTCCCGGCTGCCATCGGCGCGCAGGTTGCGCGTCCTGACAAGGTCGTCGTAGATATTGCCGGAGATGGAAGTATCCAGATGAACATACAAGAGCTCGCAACGGCTGTTAATTATGATCTTCCCGTTAAGATAGTCATCCTCAACAACGGATTTTTGGGCATGGTTCGCCAATGGCAGGAACTCTTCTACGGGAAGCGTTATTCCCACAGCAATATATCCAATGTGCCTGACTTTGTGAAGCTTGCCGAGGCTTATGGCGCTGTCGGCCTGCGGGCGACACGTCCTGAAGAGGTGGAGGCCACATTAAGGAAGGGTCTTGATACTGCAAAGACTGTCATAATGGATTTCCATGTCGAACCCGAAGAAGGCGTCTATCCCATGGTTTCACCGGGTGCGGCGATCTCAGATATGGTCTTGAGCAAATAGGACATGCTGGAAGATATTTCAAATATATTAAGAGGTGATTCAGCTTATGGAAGTGAAAGAAAATACGATTTCCATCTTGGTAAATAACAGGCCCGACGTTCTGGCCAGGATTGCGGGAACCTTCAGTGGCCGGGGCTTCAACATCGAAAGCATCTCGGCAAATATCACGAGAAATCCTGAAATTACCAGAATCGTTATTACCACCCTCGGTAACCGCGAGACCGTTATCAAACTTGAGAAGCAGCTGACAAAAATTATCGATGTCCTTGAAGTGAAGGATCTGACGCGCGCCAATGCGGCCTGCCGCGAAATGGTTCTGGTGAGGATGAAAATAAGCGATGCGAATCAGGTGAAAATCATGCAGACTGTTGACACGCTTAAGTGGAAGATTGTAAAGATGGATGCTGACACCTGCATACTGGAAGTAACGGGCGGCAAGAAGGAAATCGACGATGCCCTTGCTCTTTTAGACAAGATGGGTATGGATGATTTTACGCGAACGGGGGTTGTCGCCGTGGAGCGTCAGAAATAGTCGCAGATCAGGGGTTTTCGGAGTGAACACCATACAATACAATTGATCATTCAATTCATAACAATAAGGAGGAGCTAATATGCCTAAAATCAACATCGGCGGGGTCATGGAAGAGGTTGTCACATCAGAGGAGTTTACCCTCGAAAAGGCGCGCAAAGTGCTCAAGGATGAAATAGTTGCCGTGATAGGCTACGGCGTACAGGGACGCGGTCAGGCCTTAAACATGAGGGATAACGGAATCCGTTGTGTCGTCGGTGAAGGCGACTTCAACTGGCAGAAGGCCATTGACGAAGGCTTCAAGCCGGGCGAGACGCTTTTTCCACCAATAGAGGCTGCAAAACGCGGCACAATTATTCAGTATCTGATGTCAGATGCGGGCCAGAAGGCCATGTGGCCGGAACTCAAACCCCAACTGACAAAAGGAAAGGCCCTCTATTTTTCTCATGGATTCTCTATCGTGTATAAAGATCAGACCGGTGTGATCCCTCCCTCTGACATCGATGTCATACTGGTAGCGCCAAAAGGCGCCGGACGCACCGTGCGCGACAATTTTCTTGCTGGAAGCGGCATAAATTCGAGTTATGCTGTTTTCCAAAACGCCACAGGAAGGGCCATGGAAAGAACCCTTGCTGTCGGTATTGCCATAGGATCGGGATATCTGTTCCCCACAACCTTTGAACAGGAAGTTTACAGCGACCTCACAGGTGAGCGCGGAGTCCTTATGGGTTGTCTGGCCGGTGTCTTGGAGGCGCAGTATAATGTTCTCCGCAAGCATGGACACAGCCCCAGTGAAGCCTTCAATGAAACGGTCGAGGAATTGACCCAGAGCCTCATGCCGCTTGTGGCGCAAAATGGTATGGACTGGATGTACGCAAATTGCAGCACAACCGCCCAGAGGGGGGCCTTAGACTGGAAAAACAGATTCCGTGACGCTGTAGCACCTGTATTCGATGAGTTGTATGACAGGGTGGCATCCGGAAAGGAAACTGCAATTGTCCTGGAAGTCAACTCTGCTCCCGATTATAGGGAGAAGCTGCAAAAGGAACTCGATACCATGAAGAACAGCGAGATGTGGCAGGCAGGCACAGTGGTTCGTGCACTCAGACCGGAGCGGAGAAAAAAGTAGGGAACGACTAAGCGGGAGAGTTGCGCTACGAGGCTCTCTATATTCCGCTCATTGCAAAAAAATATAAGGAGGAAAGCATGCGAAGCGACCTGATGAAAAAGGGGCTTGAACGGGCACCACACAGATCCCTGTTCAAAGCCATGGGGTATACGGATGAAGAAATTGCACAGCCCTTGATAGGCGTGGTAAATTCCGCCAATGAAATCATACCCGGACATATTCATTTGGACCTTATAACTGAAGACGTAAAGGCAGGCATCCGCATGGCAGGCGGAACGCCCGTCGAATTCCCGGTCATCGGCGTCTGCGACGGGATTGCCATGGGACATACAGGCATGAAATACTCTCTTGCCAGCCGCGAGCTGATCGCCGATTCCATTGAAGTCATGGCTGTAGCTCATCCCTTCGATGCCTTGGTTATGATACCCAATTGCGATAAGATCATTCCCGGAATGTTGATGGCGGCGCTTCGCCTGAACATCCCCACCATCTTCATCAGCGGCGGACCCATGATGGCGGGAACCTTGGAGGGCAAGACCGTTGATCTCATCAGCGTCTTCGAAGGTGTGGGAAAGGTAAAATCCCGTCAGATGAAAGAGCAATATCTCAAGGCATTGGAAGATTGCGCCTGCCCGGGCTGCGGATCATGTTCAGGCATGTACACAGCAAATTCCATGAACTGCGTTACCGAGGCCCTCGGTCTCGGCCTCCCCGGAAATGGCACGATACCTGCCGTCCAGGCGGCGCGGCGGCGTCTGGCAAAGAAGGCCGGTATGAAGATTATGGAGCTCCTCAAAAAAGATATCCGTCCGCGGAAAATCGCTACACTCCCGGCCTTTAAGAATGCCATAGCCGTGGACATGGCCCTGGGCTGCTCGACCAATACGGTTCTCCATATTCCCGCCATTGCCCATGAGGCGGGGATAAAACTGGACCTCGACCTGTTTAATGAGATCAGCAAGAAGACCCCTAATCTTTGCAAGCTCAGTCCCGCAGGGCAACACCATCTGGAAGACCTGGACATGGCGGGCGGTGTCCAGGCGGTGATGAAGCAAATCAGTAAGCTTGGCGTCATCGACCTGAAGGCCTTTACCGTCACGGGCCAGACGGTAGGCGCAAATCTGAAAGGGGCTGCTGTGCTGAACAGCGACGTCATCCGGCCGCTTAGCAATCCTTACACTAAAGAAGGGGGGATCGCTATCCTGAGGGGTAATCTGGCCCCCGATGGCGCTGTTGTCAAGCAGTCCGCTGTGGCGGAAAGAATGCTCGTCAATGAAGGCAAGGCGCGGGTCTTTGACTCCGAGGATGATGCTATTGCCGCCATCCTCGGCGGGAAGATCAAATCGGGCGACATCGTCGTCATCCGCTATGAGGGTCCGAAGGGCGGACCGGGCATGCGCGAGATGCTGGCGCCGACGTCGGTCATAGCAGGTATGGGGCTCGATACGACGGTGGCTCTCCTGACTGACGGAAGGTTCAGCGGCGGAACCCGCGGGGCGGCCATCGGACACATCTCTCCGGAGGCAGCCGAGGGAGGTCCTATAGGTCTTGTCAGGGAAGGCGACATTATCGCCATCGACATCCCGAAGAAAACAATCTCTCTCAAGGTAAGTCCGGACGAAATGAAAAAAAGACAGGCTAAGTTTAAACCACGGCCACCGGCGGTCAAGAGCGGATACCTTGTCCGCTATGCCGGACTCGTTACCTCCGCAAGCACCGGCGCCATTTTAAGAGATTGACAAACCTGTGTTCGCCTGAGACTTGTCTCAAACAAACCCGTCCCACGTGACGCACCGGACATAAATGCTACGCGCTACCAAAAGACCGCGCGCCTCGGAAAAGAAATCAGCCGGGAAGCACCATTTGCGTTTGAATGACGACGGCGCAGAGCTTGCTGTTCTCGGACTTTACGTGCGTCTGCCATACCATCGTGGTCTTGCCGCGGTGCAAGGGGATGCACTCGCCGGTGATACGAGTGCCAACGGGCATGGCGCCGAGGAAGTTGGTCTTCGACTCTATGGTCGTCGTGCGTGCGCCCTTTTCAAGATTGATAAACGTAGCGATACCCCCAAGGGTATCCGCAAAGGCCATAAGCGCGCCGCCATGAAGTATCTCTCCGACGGTACATAGGTCCGGACGAACCTCCATGGACGCAATTATTCTTTCCGGACGGAGTAACTTCCACGAGCTGCATCCCCATTAAGCCGGGGAGCAGGGGCTTGATAAGCTCTTGAATGATAGTGATAGCACTCATATCCCGCCTCCTTGCGAGTTAGTGAATTGTGGTGGGATGAATCGCAGTAACTTCATGACCCGGTGAAGGCGCGCCTGTATTTCTCGTCCAGGAGCTTGTTGATGTTCTCCATGACAATTCTCGTCACCTCCTCGAACTGTCTCTTGTACTTCCTTTGCGATTCCTTGGAGAGAGGCTTGAACGGTTCGTCTATCGCGAACTCCCGCAGTTGCTTGTCCATGGAGAGAGGCTCTCCCACACGATAGACAATCTGCCCGCTTTTGGCGAAAGGCAGGCTTCCTGTGTATAGCTGATCCGAATTGTTGCAACCGACGGGAATGATCTTCTTTCCCGTGGATAGTGCAAGCTGTGCAACGCCCGTCCTTCCTTCTCCCAACTGGGCGCCTCTCGTGCCTTCAGGAAAGATGATAAGGTTGAGTTTCTTTTCGGAGAGGGCAATCCTGCTCAATTCCGCCACACGCTCCATGATGAGCTCATATTGACCCTTCACAAGATCAATGAATTGCCCCCCCATTTGGTTCAGCACTTCCGCTGCCTTTCTCGGGTAGGCTTCGATACTTTCATACTTTCCGTCAATTATATCTTTGATGGCTCTGTAAACATTTTTATCGAGCCGCTGTTTAAATCTCTTCCTGTAAAATTCTTC
This sequence comes from Syntrophales bacterium, assembly GCA_049512055.1. GTDB lineage: Bacteria > Desulfobacterota > Syntrophia > Syntrophales > UBA2185 > Fen-1135. The sequence goes on from JBEKXK010000031.1 coordinate 17,681, forward strand.
GATCAAATAACCCATGGAGGGAACGGGGATGAGATTGCACAGGTCGAGCCCTTTGGCAAGCAGTGCATTCCTGTAGTACTTTCCCTTAACCCAGACCGTGGTATATGAGAAACATCTCATGCTCCAGAGTTTATACTGGAATGGCCAGTAATTGAAACGATCTGTGTGATTCATCGCAAAGATCACATTCTCGTCTCTTGGGATACGCTCGATGTTTTCGATCTGGATGTCTACGTTGGCGAAAATATGGTAATTGGGAAACAGCAATAAAGAGGCCACAAGCTGCTGCCCCAGGGGTGAGGTTACCAGTTTGATCTTCTTCAAATAATCAAGATCTATCATTTCATGCTTCCTGTTTACGAATTCCCCTTCGCTTCGAGGAGGTGCCTAACCCTCTCCAGTTCCTCCCGTGTGTCAACTTCTACAGAATCGTAAGGTGTCTCTACAACCTTAATCCTATATCCATGCTCAAGGGCTCTTAACTGCTCAAGCGCTTCCAGTTTCTCAAGACTACTTTCAGGAAACTTGGTAAACTCTTTCAGGAATGACCTTCTGTAGGCGTAAATGCCGTGGTGCTTGTAATATGACGCCTCTGCGCCCCGGTCTCTGACATAAGGGATGGTTGACCGGGAGAAGTAAAGAGCAAAGTGATCCTGATCAAAGACGACCTTTACTGCATTCGGATGGGTGATCTCTTCTTCCCTCACGATTTGATATATAAGGGTGGACATGGGAATGGCTGGGTCGTCCAGGAGCGGCCGCGCCACTTCATCAATCTGCGAAGGTTCGAAGAGGGGTTGGTCGCCTTGAATATTAACAACGATATCAGAATCATCGATATCGAGGCGGGAGACGGCTTCTGCTATGCGGTCTGTTCCCGACCTGTGTGACGCCGCCGTCATAATGGCGCGGCCCCCGAATCTCTCCACAGCGGCAACGATCCGCTCATCGTCAGTCGCCACGGCGGCAAAGGACACGGCACCCGACGCGAGCACACGTTCGTATACGTGCTGGATCATCGGCTTTCCCAAGAGATCCGCAAGGGACTTCCCTGGAAAGCGAGTGGAAGCATAACGGGCAGGAATAATGCAGATGACTTTCATAGATGCGGATCATGTTTCTTTAGGTAGTTCACGACGTAGTCTTTGACAGCATCTTCTAACGGAGTAAAGTTGACCGGACATCCTGTCGCACGGAGTTTATCCATTTTTGCTTCCGTCAGATACTGGTACTGATCACGTATCTCCGGCGGCATTGCGAAATACTCTATCTTGGGTTTCATTTCCATGGCCGAAAAAAGTGCACGCACAAGATCATTCCATGTGCGGGCCTTGCCTGTGCCTACGTTGAATATGCCGTTTGCCTCTGGATGTTCAAAGAGCCACCACATGACATCAACGCAATCTTTGACATAGATGAAATCACGCATCTGTCCGCCATCTATGTATTCAGGCTTGTGAGATTTGAAGAGCCGGACCTCCCCTGTGTCCCTAATCTGTTCAAAGGCCTTATGGACAACGCTCCGCATGTCACCCTTATGATACTCGTTGGGACCAAAGACGTTGAAAAACTTTATACCCACGACCTGCTTTTCCACCTGTTGACGCAGAACCCAGAGGTCGAAGACCTGCTTTGAATACCCGTACATATTCATGGGGCGGAGCGTCGGCGTTACGGAGTTGTCGTCGGAAAATCCTTGGGAGCCATTGCCATACGTGGCGGCAGAACTTGCGTAGATAAAGCGAATATTGTTCGGCAGCGCCCACTCGGCTAGGCGGCACGTGTAGTGGTAGTTATTGTCCATCAAATAGTCGGCATTACGTTCCGTTGTGGACGAACACGCCCCCATGTGGATGATTGCCCGCGGGGTGAAGGGCATTTGTTCATTGCGGATCATCCTGAGGAAAACATCTTTGTGTATGTACTCAACGTAACGCCGGTTCACCAGATTTTTCCACTTGTCCGACTCGCCGAGTTCATCAACAATTAAGATGTCGTCGATACCTTCTTGATTGAGCTTCCAGACAAAGGCGCTCCCGATGAATCCGGCTCCGCCGGTGACGATAATCATGAAACTTTCTCCCTATAGGATTTGCGCCGCCCTCTCAATACCCTTTTTGATCTTCGCAAATTTTTCTTTGGGCATTATCACTGATATATTCATGACCAGCGTCCGGCCAAGGATATCCTCCGCCCGAGGTATGGTCGATCTATCGTAGCTAACCTTTCCTTTGTAAGACGGGTCTGTAAAAGGGTATTTCTTCGAGTTCGCTGTTGACCGCGCCAGAAAATGCTCCCAGTTGGGAAGATAGTGCCAGAGATTTTTTTTGAAGCAGACCGTATCGACGCCTTCACCGGAGAGGGCCTTCTGAAACCGAGCTGCGGTATTCTCATCAGACAGATTGAACGCCAGAAAGGTCGCCGTATCTCCGTCGGGATCCGGGATGTCCCTGAACTTAATGCCCTTGCATTTGCTAAGGACATCTTTAATTGCCTGTTTATTTTTTTTCTGCTCGGCGATAATCGTATCAAGCTTCCTCAGCTGGGCAAGGCCAAGGGCGCCCTGAAGTTCGTTCATGCGGTAATTAAAACCCAGAATCGTCCGCCCTTCAAGAGCCCTGCTGACATTGGGGTTATGGTCATGGCCGTGATCGTGGTACCCGTCGGCACGGAGGTAAAAATCTTTATTATCAGTGAGGACCATTCCTCCTTCGCCCGTGGTTAGTGTCTTATAATAGTCAAAACTGAAGATGCCCATGTCACCGAACGTCCCCAGCTTTTTCCCGCGATGGCTTCCACCGGTGGCCTGGGCATTGTCTTCCAGGACGAGGAGTTTGTTTTTTCTCGCAACAGCCATGATCTTGTCAATATGCGCCGGCGCACCGCACATGTGCACGGGAATGACGGCCTTCGAGTAAGGCGTTATCCTCTTTTCTATATCGCCCGGATCCATATTCAGGGTCTCATCAATGTCAGCCATGATGGGAATTGCGCCAACTTCCAATACCGCTTCATACGTGGCGATGAATGTGAAGGCCGGCACGATGACCTCATCCCCCGGTCCTACATCCATTGCCGCAAGGGCCACTTTGAGTGCCGTGGAGCCGGATGTAACACCCAGGGTGTATTTCGCCTGGCAGTAGCCTGCGAAGGCGGTTTCGAATTCCCGTACCTTAAAGACTCCCTTTCTCTCCTTGTCAAATCCGTATCTCATAAGGATGCCTGTTTCCATGACATCCATAATTTCTTTTATCTCTTCTTTTCCAATCAGCTCAGCGCCCGCCATATAACTACCTCCACTACCTTATTATCATCCTGTATCGCTAACGTGTCGCAGTTCTCTTTCCTGTCATTTCCCGCTCGGCTAATCTCCTCCAAAATGACTCGCTTGATTAGTTCTACACATATACCTCGAAAACGGATTTTTCGCTTAATATGCCTCTCCATATATATCTATGGCATCCTCTATGGTCAATTTCCGGGGATTGTTCTCCAAAGGCCGCAGAACAGTCATGGCCACCTCGGCAAGCTCAGGCAGCGCCTCCTCGGGTATACTCAAGTCCTCCAGGGTAGTGTAGATGCCGCAGTCTTCAATCAGCGCCTGTACTGCTTCTATGGCCATGAACGCCGCTTCGCGGAGGGGCAGGGTATCGATCACCTCTCCCATCGTTTCGGCGATGACGGCAAATTTTTCGAGGGTTCCCGGCAGATTAAAGGCCATCACGTGTGGCAGCATGATGGTGTTGGCGAGACCATGCGAGACACCATATTTCCCTCCCAGAGGATAGGACAGGGAATGAACAGCGCCAACACCGGCGTTGGCGAGACCCAGGCCCGCATAAAGACTTCCCAGGAGCATATTGCCCCTCGCCTCCAGGTTGCTGCCGTCATGGACGCATGTACGGAGATTCGACGAAATCAAATAAATGGCTTCCAGGGAAAGCAACTCAGTCATAGGAGAGGCATTAATTGATGTGTAGGATTCTATGGCGTGACAGAGGGCGTCTATTCCCGTTGACGCCGTGGAGACAGCAGGGAGAGACAGTGTGAGGGTCGGATCGAGGATGGCAAGTTCGGGATAAAGATGCGGGCTATTCATCCCTTCTTTTTTCTTCAGGTTCTGCCTGACAAAAACAGCCGTAAAGGTGACCTCGCTTCCCGTTCCTGCCGTAGTAGGGATCATGATCTTGGGAAGCCCGGGTCCGGGCACTTTGTTCAGCCCCAAATAATCCTTGGCCCTGCCGTTGTTGGCTGCCAGGACGGCAATGGCCTTTGCCACATCCATGGCGCTTCCGCCGCCGATGCCAACGACTGCGTCACATTTCCCCTTCTGGGCAGCTTTGACTCCCTCATCGGCTACCTCAAGCCTTGGCTCGGCTTCAACCTTCTGATCGAACAGGGTCGCCTTTAAGTCGCCGTCACCAAGAATATCCAAGACTTTCCCTTTAAGGTCTGTCTTGGCCAGATTCCTGTCGAGGACAATGAGGGGACGGGTCGCCTTCAGTTCGCGAACATGTTCTGCGAGAGTCTCTAAGGCTCCGTTGCCAAAGATGATTTTCTTGGCCCCCGTGAAGGAGAAATTCTTGTACATAATTGCACCCCCATGGAATTTCAATGAGTAATAAGTTTCTGTCGATGGAAAGTCAAGTCTTTTTGTTTTTCAGATACCAGTCTAACTGCCTGCATACGCCCCTGATAATCTTCACCTCCTTGGACAATAGGTTTGTCCGGGAAAGGAAACGGCGGATATGCATCATCCAGAAGTCCGGGTTCTCCGGATTCAGAAAACCGATCTTCATCAATATCCCCCTTATATGATCATACATCCCTTCGAGTTCTGTTCCTTGTGCCAGACGGGGCGCAAATGCCTCCAGGGATTCCATGTGGGCCACGAATAGTTCATAGCAGAGGATCATCGCCGCATGAGAAAGATTGATGGATTTGTTATGTTTGGATGTCGGTATGGTTACCAACAGGTGGCAGAACCGGAGATCATCGTTCGACAATCCCGTATCCTCCGGTCCGATAAGCAGGGCTACTTCATTCTCCTGGGATACATCCACGATACGTGCCGCCATCTCCCGGGGAGAGACAACTGGGCCTCTCGCAGAGCCGCGTCTCGATGTTGCTCCGACAATGTACTGAAACCGCGCCAAGGCCTCATCCAAAATGTCGAAATGCTGAATACGGTCCACAATTCCGGCAGCAAAATGGGTAGCCATCTGCTTCATCTCCTCGGGGGCAAGGTCTCTGTTTCCCACGACAGAGATTCTCTCGATTCCCATATTCCTCGCGCACCTCGCTACGGACCCGACATTGCCGGGATATTTCGGCTTGTTCAGAACGATGGTAATATTTTCGGTTTTCGCTCTCACATGTGTCTCCCATCTCACTCCGTTGCATTTATTAGATAATGGATATTATTTCTACTAAAAAATTGCATTGCCATTGGTTCAGACGATTCGAAACAGGATAAGAAAAGATTGACATGCCAAGCGACCTCTGAAAGAAATAACCAATGGAAGAGAGGGTATCGCAAATACTTTCTGAAGCTGCAAATGCAATTGGAATAGCCGTTGGAGAAAGGGAAATATCCCTGTTTGCAGCCTATTACGATGAACTTCTTGCCTGGAACAATAAGATAAATCTGATCTCCGCGAAAACAGAAAAGGACATTATCGTAAAACATTTCATTGACTCTTTGACGCTGTTGCCATATATCAAGTCTGAAACCTGTCAGGTTCTCGATATCGGCTCAGGAGCCGGATTCCCCGGTATCCCTTTAAAGATCGCTGTAAATTCATTGAAGGTCTTCCTCCTCGAGTCATCACGCAAAAAGACGTCATTTCTGAAGCATGTGATCCGCAGTTTGGGCCTCGCAGACACAGTGGTCATCCACAACCGGGCCGAAGCTCTGATGAAAGATGAAACCCGCAGAGATTTTTTTCAGGTCGTTACCTCGAGGGCCACGCTTAAACTGCCAGAATTCCTCCGGATGGGTGCATTCTTTCTCGCCCCGAAAGGTTCCTTGATAGCAATGAAAGGGAAAATATCCGATCAGGAATTAACAGATGCCGCCGAGATGTCTCATAGTCTGGGATTAGAATATATCGGAAGCCATGATTTGACGTTGCCTATAACCAGCGATTTTCGAAGAATTATCATTTACGAAAAACTTTCTTTGTAAGGTAAATATTCCTTCTAAAGATTCGTGTTTTATGCTAACGTCTCTCCAAAATTTGCGTCTCAAGATGCCGTTTGTGTGCTCTGCTAAATCATGCGTAAAATCATATGCATAGCGAACCAAAAAGGGGGGGTCGGAAAGACAACCACCGCCATAAATCTTGCCGCAACTCTGGCGGCGGCGGAAAAGAGAACCCTGCTCATCGATTGCGACTCTCAGGGCAATGCGTCGAGCGGCATGGGCATAGACAGGGAAACCATCAACAAGAAGAATCTTTATCATTCCCTCATCGGTAAGGTTTCCTTAAAAGAGGTGATTGTCGGCACCCAGTTGCCGTGCCTGGACGTGGCGCCTGCCAACCAGGATTTGATAGGGATCGAGGTAGAATTCGTAAATCTTGAGGACAGGGAGAAAAAGCTCCGCGAGCTGTTGAAAAGCCTTGATACTGTGTATGACTACATCATCATCGATTGTCCGCCGTCTCTCGGATTCTTGACGGTAAATGCCCTTGTTGCTTCAGACTCCATGATCATTCCTCTGCAGTGTGAATATTTCGCTATGGAGGGCCTCGGATATTTACTCAATACGGTCAAGCTGGTTAAAGCACGACTGAATCCATCCTTGTCCTTGGGAGGTATTCTGCTCACAATGTTTGATACGAGAAATTCGCTGTCCCACAGGGTGAGCGAGGATGTGAGAAGGCATTTGGGAGAGAAAGTTTTTAATACGATCATACCGAGAAATGTCAGGTTATCTGAAAGTCCGAGTCATGGTCTCCCCATTATTCTCTATGATATCAAATCCCGCGGAGCTGTTTCCTACATGGACCTCGCTCGAGAAATCCTGGTCAACGGGAGGATTTAGATGCAGCCAAAAAGTTCCCTCGGCAAAGGGCTCGGGGCTTTGTTTCCCGACCTGCTCGATAATGTCAGCACAAAGCCTTCATACGTTGTATGCGGAATTGAAGAGCTCTCCCCCAACCGGTTTCAGGCACGTAAGGATTTCAACGACAGGGAACAGAAACGGCTTGTCGCATCCATAAAGAAGAACGGAATTATTCAGCCCATCGTCGTGAGGAGATCCGATTCGGGCTATGAGATAATAGCGGGGGAGAGACGCTGGAGAGCCGCTCAGGAAGCAGGCCTCAAGGAAGTGCCGGTCGTTATCAGAGAGGCTCCCGACGCTGCTGCTGCAGAATTGTCTCTCTTAGAAAATCTTCTGCGTGAAAATTTGAATCCTCTTGAAGAGGCTGAGGCTTACCACACCCTGATCACTAAGTTCAGCCTGTCGCAGGAGGAGCTCTCTTCCAGGGTGGGGAAGGATCGCTCCACTATTGCCAACACATTAAGGTTGCTGAAACTGCCCCGGGAAATCAGGTCGGCCCTGATTAATAAGACCATTAGTTCCGGGCATGCCAGATCCATACTCATGCTCGATTCGCCGGGAGAACAGATTAGATTCCTCGATATCATCACGAAAAAGGCTCTCAGCGTTCGGGAGACGGAAGGCCTGATTCAAAAACTGAGAAAAACGCCCGCGGAAAAGAAGGGCAAGAAAAAGGACCCGTTCCTGCGCGATCTTGAAAAAGAGCTTTCTTCAAAACTGATGACAGAGATCCATATTCGTCAGCGCAAGAATAAGGGGTCAATAGATATCAAGTTTAAAACAGCGGAAGAACTGAATCGCATTGTGACATTACTGATGAATGCCGTCGACAGTAAACGGATTTCCAGGTAAATCGATTTATCAACAGGTGTTGACAACATTGTTTATAAGGTGAGCAGCATTGGACATGCTTTGGGAAAAGAGTATTCAAATCATTAAAGAAAAGGTCAGTCCGCAGAACTTCGAGACGTGGATTAGACCAATCAAAATGTCTTCCCTGGAGGGGAACAACGTCACCTTGAATGTCCCCAACAAGTTTTTCAAAGACTGGCTAATAGAAAACTACCAATATGTCATCAGGGAGGCTATCGCTAAGGTGGCGGGCCTCGACCTGAAGGTAGAACTTCAAATCGGCCAGGAAATGAAAAAAGGCCAAACATCTGTCCGCCGCCACGGGGAACACCAGGAAAAGACACGCTCTCAGAGTAAGCGTGTCCGCTCAGGGATTAATCAGTCATTGAATCCTCATTACAGTTTTGAAAGATTTGTAGTGGGACCGTGCAACCAATTCGCTCATGCGGCATCCGTATCTGTAGCTGAGCAGCCTGCCAAGAATTATAATCCCCTGTTTATCTATGGCGGTGTTGGTCTGGGAAAAACACACTTGCTTAATGCCATCGGGCTTCGCGCGCTTTCGCGCCATCCGGATATGAACGTTGTGTATGTCTCCGCAGAAGAATTCATGAACGAATTGATCAACTCGATCAGGTATGACAGGATGCCGAAGTTCAGGGAGAAATACAGAAACATTGACTGTCTTCTCATCGATGACATTCAGTTTGTTGCCGGGAAGGAAAAGACGCAAGAGGAATTTTTTCATACTTTTAATACCCTGCACGATTCCGGCAAACAGATTGTCGTCTCGAGTGACAAGTTTCCCAAAGACATACCGAACATGGAAAACCGGTTGCGTTCACGGTTCGAGTGGGGCCTTATCGCCGATATTCATCCCCCGGAGATTGAGACAAAAATCGCCATCCTCGAAAAAAAGGCCCAGGAAAATAATCTGACTCTGCCGACTAATGTGGCGCACTATGTAGCATCCCAGGTGGAATCTAATATAAGGGAGCTTGAGGGCTATCTCGTAAGAATTTCCGCTTTCTCCTCTCTTACGGGTAAGGAAATCGATATAAACCTTACCAAAGAGGTCTTAAAAAGGATTCTAAAGAGAATTGAAAAGGAAGAAGTCACAATCGAGGAAATTATAAAAACTATAGCCGCTAAACTTAATGTCAAGATATCAGACATCAAATCACAGAAGAAGAATAAAAATCTTGTATTCGCAAGACAGATTGCCATGTATCTTGCCAGAAAATTGACTGCCTTATCATTCCCCGACATCGGGGAGAAAATAGGCGGAAGGGACCATTCTACGGTCATCTACGCCAACAATAAAATGAAAAAAGGCTGTGATGACGACAAAAATCTAAAAAAAATCGTCCAGGAAATTGAGGAGTCATTGCAACAGAGAAGTTAACAACTTTTATCCTCACAGGTTATCAACAATTATGTTTGGTCTATCATGGCGTGACAACATAAGTAAGTATACCTATGAACAATCATAACAGGAACTATTACTATGACTATTATATTTATTAAATAATATAACTTAAAATATAGGGAGGGTACGGTAATGAAATTTAGTATACAAAGAGATTCTTTTCTGGAAGGCATCCAAAAGACGCTCAGCATCGTGGAGAAGAAAACAACCATGCCGATCCTCAATAACGTTCTTATCAGGGCGGAAAAAGACAAAATAACAATTGTGGCGACCGACAGGGAGATAGGATTGGTGGCAGACTATCAAGCAGAGATCATAAATAAAGGCGATGTTACTGTCTCTGCAAGAAAACTATATGAAATGATCAGAGAGATCCAGGGCGATACTGTTCAGTTTGAAGCAAATGAGAGCCACAGGGTGACAATGACCTCACAGAAGATAATCTATAAAATACCCGGCTTGCCGGCAGATGACTTTCCCAGTGTCGCTGATGACCGCAGTGAATTGAATTTCTATAAGATCAAAGGGCAATTGATTGAGAGATTAATTCGCAAGACATCCTTTGCCATGTCGGCAGATGAAATGAGAAAGAATTTAAATGGAGTTTTTTTTGAAACTATAGATGACGGCGGCAAGGATAAACTGCGCATGATCGCAACGGATGGTCATCGGCTGGCTATGGCTAATGTGGACACAGAGGGGACAGAGTTCCTGCGGATGGAAAAGGGAGTTATAATTCCCAGAAAGGGATTGGGTGAAATCAGAAGGCTCATCGAAAATGCACCCGAGGATATCTTCGTAGGGCTGCGGCAGGGCATGTGCGTCATCAAGACGGACGGCACCATGTTAAAGGTTAGCCTGGTTGATGCGGATTATCCGGACTATAAGCGGGTTATACCCACGGAAAAGGGAGTCCTCGTGCAATTCGATAAGGATGCGATTCTGCATGCCTTAAAGAGGATGAGCGTTATATCAAGCGAAAGGTACAGTGGAGTTATAATTAAATTAGAGAATGGCAGAATGGTGTTGGAATCGGCAAATCCGGACGTGGGGGAAGCCAAAGACGAGATTGAAGTAGACTATCACGAGAGTGAGTTCTCCGTCGGTTATAACGTTAAATACTTGATTGATGCCATAGAAGTGATCGATGAAAAAACGGTCATCTTTGAAATAGGGGCGGGCATGAAACCTGGCGTCATAAGGCCTGCAGAGAAAGATGATTATCTGTGTATTGTAATGCCGCTGAAGCTTCAATAAATGACGGCGCGTCATAGCGAGGCGTGGAGCGCCGTGGCAATCTGGGAGACTTCTGTGTCCTGGCTACAGCCCTCCTCGCAGTGAGGAAGAGTCGTAAAGTATTTTGGAAAAAGTGGAAGGAATAAGGAAGATATGACAGATCGGTACGAGGCAGACAGTATAAAAGTATTGGAGGGTCTTGAGGCGGTACGCAAGAGACCCTCCATGTACATAGGCAGTACCGGCAAAGATGGTCTGCACCATTTGGTATACGAAGTCGTTGATAACAGCGTCGATGAAGCGTCCGCGGGCTTTTGCGATAATATCGACGTCCGTGTCCGGGCCGATAACAGCGTCATGGTAGATGACAACGGCCGCGGGATTCCCGTGGACATGCACAAGGAAGAGGGAATTCCGGCGGCGCAGGTTGTTCTCACCAAGCTTCACTCCGGTGCGAAGTTTTCCAACGAAAGCTACAAGATTTCCGGCGGGCTTCACGGCGTCGGCGTTTCCGTCGTCAACGCCCTCTCCTCATCCCTCGAGTTGGAAGTGCGGAGAGAGGGCAAGGTCTACAGGCAGTCTTACTCGAGAGGCGAGCCCACGAGCGAGTTGGAAATCGTGGGGAAGACGAGAGGCCGGGGAACAAAGGTCACCTTCAAGCCCGATGACGAGATATTCGAGGAACTTGAGTTCAGTTTCGATGTTCTTGCCAACCGTCTCCGCGAACTGGCCTTCCTCAATAAGGGCCTCAAAATAACGTTGACGGATGAAAGGGACGGCAAGAAGAGCGAATTCTTCTACAAGGGCGGGATCGTATCCTTCGTGGAGTATATCAACCGCAATAAGGGGGTACTTCACAAGAAGCCGATATATTTTGTTGGCGAGAAAGAAGATTGCTATGTGGAGGTCGCCCTGCAATATAACGATACGTACGCAGAGGGCATCTTTTCCTATGTGAACAGCATCAATACTACGGAAGGCGGAACGCACTTAAGCGGCTTCAAGTCCGCCCTGACACGGGTAATCAACAATTACGCAGCCAACAACAACCTTGTGAAGAACGGAAAAGATTCCATCCGGGGTGAAGACGTTCGGGAGGGACTCTCCTGCGTTATCAGCGTCAAGCTGAAGGAGCCCCAGTTTGAAGGGCAGACCAAAACGAAGCTGGGGAACAGCGAGGTGAAGGGACTCGTCGAGGGTGTCGTCTACGACAAGCTGGGGAGCTATCTGGAAGAGAACCCCCCGGTGGCGAAACAGATCTTAGGCAAGGCGCTTGATGCCGCGAGGGCCAGGGACGCGGCGCGACGCGCCAAGGAACTCACGCGGCGAAAGAGCGCCCTGGAAGTGGGCGCCCTGCCCGGTAAACTTGCGGACTGCCAGGAGCGCGATCCCGCCCGCAGCGAGGTTTACCTTGTGGAAGGCGATAGCGCCGGCGGATCGGCCAAGCAAGGCAGGGACCGCCGGAACCAGGCCATTCTCCCTCTCCGCGGCAAAGTCCTCAACGTGGAGAAGGCCCGCTTCGACAAGATGCTGCAAAACGAGGAGATCAAGGTCATGGTAACGGCCCTGGGGACGGGCATCGGCACGGATGACTTCGACGTCAGCAAGCTCAGGTACCACAAAGTTATCATCATGACGGATGCCGATGTGGACGGCCTGCATATCCGGACGCTACTCCTTACGTTCTTTTTCCGGCAGATGCGTGAGTTGATTGAGCGGGGTTATCTCTATATCGCCCAGCCGCCCCTCTTCAAGGTAATGGACCGCAAGAAAGAACTCTACATCAGCAACGAAGAGGAGATGAAGGATTACGTCCTCGATAACGGGGTAAGCAAACTCTCCCTCCTCGCAGGTAATGGGAACAGCATATCGGGCAACCGCCTCCTCAACCTTATCAAGAAGGTGATGAGGATAGAAACTGTTCTCGATCGCTTTGAAAAAGAAGACAAGAACAAGACGGTCATGCGCATATTAGCCGCTGATCCAGCCTTTTCGCCTAATGACTTCAAGAGCGAAAAGTCCCTTCTTAAAGTTGCGAAACGAACCGGCAAGGCCATCGGAGAAAGGCTGGTCGACTTCAGGCCTGATAATGATCCGGAATACGACGACGGTTACAGGCTCATTCTCGATTACCGGATGAAGGGACAGATATTTACGACAGTCCTCGACCGTGAGATATTCAAATCACCGAGATTTATCGAAATCAAGGAACTCCTCAATCAGGTGAGCGCCCTCGGAGAGCCGCCCTACAGGGTGGTCACGGACGACGAGGAAAAGAGCAGGAAGGAGCTCGCAAGCATGACGGCCCTAGTGGAATACGTGACGGCCATGGGGCAGAAGGGACTTTCCATCCAGCGCTACAAGGGTCTTGGTGAGATGAACCCCGAGCAGCTCTGGGAGACCACCATGAATCCGGACAAGAGAACCCTCCTCCAGGTCAAACTGGAAGACTATGTCACCGCCGACGAGATATTCACCACTCTCATGGGAGACCATGTGGAACCCCGCAAAGAATTCATCTACAGGAACGCCCTCTACGCCTCGAACCTCGATGTGTGAGGTGTCAGATGTTGTTGTTTTATCAGAACGCGTTTACACTTCTGCTTGCTTTGGCTCTATTGTCGCTAGGTGCATCTTCTCATGCGAATGACTTTGCTGTTTATGAATGCAAATCTGATTTAGGGAGTAGATTTGCCACTGAAATAGAAGCTGAAATAGCAGGCGAGGATTCTGAATTGGCTTCATCAATGAAGGCGTTCACCTCACACAATATCTATGAATTCGATTTTGTTAATAAGACGGTGACATATCGACTGCTGAATAACAAAGGTGAGGAATTCGGGCTGCTCGGGTTGGGCCAAGCATCAAAATATACAACAGAGATTCAACTTGATGGTAACAATATAACATGGAATCAAGTAATTATCGATTCTGATGAAGGTTTAATATCGGCGAATTACACTTTTAACTTAAAAAGTGGTAAGTTACATGTCGTGATAACCATGAAGCCCACAGCCGGCGAGACTCCTGAACCCATAGATGAGGATCATACCTGTACCCCCTACTCACTAAAGAAGAATTAAGATCTTGCTACTCCATTATTTGAATTGCTTTCAGTTATTACTGGCAAGATAGGACCGATGGCGTAAGTAACATCTACTATAGGAGTAAAATGCGCTTCTATCCTACCGCAATGGTTTCAATCGGAAGTCGTTACGATATCTTGAGTTTTGTTTATGACTGATATCTGATATATAGATTTGTCAAAAGGGCACTTTGATGAAATCTCTTATTTTGCGGATCATTTTTTTATCTCTCCTGACTATCATATCGATGTTTAACCAATCTCATGCCATGGTGGGGCAGCGTATATCTCCGAATGCGCCTTTCCTCATGCTAAACACCGTTCCCTCGTCTGAAGAAATCACCACTCATAGTGTAGGAAATAATGGTCGGCACCTCGTTACGGGGGATGGAGCCGGCGTCCTGATTATTTGGGATATTGCTTCTCATGCCATCGTTAAGAAAATCTACCTCCCTTTCTTAACCAACATGGGGCTGAATGGAATTTTATCACTTGACCTTCAAAAAGAAGACACGCTACTCGCGGTCAGTTGCAAGACGAGCCTTGGCAAATCGAAGGATATGTACCAGGTGATTGTTTTGGATATAATCACAGAGCGTATTAAAGCCACTATTGATTTATCAAATGATAAGCTGGGCCTCCAAGTAAGTTTCTCACCCGACGATAAGTGGCTGGCTATCCAAGAGTTTAGTGTGGAGGGTGGGGATTTGCTTGTTTTCGATACGCTAAATTGGTCTAAAAAATTAAGTGTCTATAATCATTTGGCTTCTTGTTATGATCATGGAAACCGATGCTTTCTTTGGACAGCTCAGAACAAGATCATTGCTATGAGCAACATATTCGCGCCGGACAAGGAAAACCGTAAGTCTTTCGTCCGCTTGATTGAACCTCATTCCGGGCAAGTCAAAACCCTCGTTGAGATACCTGGTACGATACCGATTATGCTTTCCGTTAGCCCGCAAGGAGGATACTTTTCTTTTCACGATGTGGATGATTGTGTTCAAGGTCGATTAAGCCTCATCGTGTCAAATACTGCGGGCACTTTTCTTGGTCAACTACCGAATCCAGACTATGATCCAATTTGGGGCGAGAATGACACAGGAGTCATCAATTATGATAAGGCGTTTCGTTTCACAACCTCAGGTATGAGCATGCCCTTGTCTAGTGACGTTATTAAAAAAAGCGTGCAAATTTCACAGGTAGAAGTGGATCGTAAATTTGTAAAATTCTTTGACAAAGCACACCAACTAGTCGCAAACTATGAACGCATGCCAATTCTTTCAGAGAAATTTCGTGCGGATGCCCTCTTAAACTCCATCGCATTCGAGAATGCGCAGGTGAAGATGAAATTCAATGTATCCGAGCGTCGTTTCTCGCCCCTAACAGCCGATGAACCTCAACTGCTGTCATCTTCCGATTCTGGCTACGGAATTGTCGTGAAAGATTGGCAGGGAGGGTGGAACACGACGATCAATGGGAATAAAATTGATGTAGAATATCCGAAGGGATGCAAATTGGTTGATGTACTGCCGGATGGAAGCGGCGTCATACTGGGTTCTTATTATTGGTACGCACGACACGATTCAAAAGGAAAACTCGTGTGGAGAACGTTAGCAGATATCGATCCCATAGCTCACAAAATATCTTCTGATGGCCAGATGTTTGTCGTGCACTCCTCGAATAGAGTAACTCGATGGTACCGGACTGCGGATGGTGTCCTCCTGCTGTCTTTCTATGTTGAGGCCATCCCCAATAGAAGCGATTCCTTCCGCTGGGTGCTTTGGACACCGGAGGGTTTCTTTGACGCCTCCGAGGGAGGGGCTGAACTCATTGGTTATCACCTGAACCAGGGAAAGTTCGAGACCGCGCAGTTCGTCGGCGTCGATAAGTTCTACGATCTATTCTACCGCCCTGACCTCGTCACAGCAAAGTTCCAGGGTAAGGATATTTCCGAATACGCCAAGGCCGTGGATGTAAACCGTATCCTGACAACCAAGACCCTCCCGCCAACAGTAAACCTGACAACCACCTCGGGAACCCGCCAGAAACGTGATACCACAATCGAGGGAGAGGTCTGCGACCAGGGGGGCGGGGTCGGGGGCGTGACCCTGTACCTGAACGACATGCCCGTCGTGGTGGACACGGAGGGTCGTGGCATGAAGGTCGTGCACAGAGCAGGCAAGGAAACGTCCTGCCGGGGCTTCTCACATATCGTGACCCTTACGGAGGGGAGGAACGTCATCGGCCTAACGGCAAGGAACAGGGCGAATACCATCGAGTCGAACCGGGCGGAGGTGACGTTTTCCTACCGCTCCGGCAGCAAGGAGCGCCCCGACCTCTATGTGCTTGCGATCGCGGTCAACAAGTACAGGGACGGGGACCTGCGTCTCAAGTACCCCATCCCTGACGCAAATGATCTTGCCCGCAGCATCCAAAGTGGCGGCAAGCGCCTCTTCGGCAAGGTGGTGGTCCGAACGGTCTATGACAGCGAAGCCACCCGCGAGGGGGTGACGCGGGCCTTTCAGGAGGTCGGTGGAAAGACCAGGCGGGATGATGTCTTTGTCCTCTTTATTGCGGGGCACGGGATCACCTATGAGAAGGACGGCAACTACTACTTCCTGCCCGTCGATTTCCGTTACACCGGCGAGGAGGCGATCCGGAAGCAGGGGATATCGAAAGACGATCTCACGAAAAACCTCACGCACATCCAGGCTATGAAGTCACTGCTCCTTCTCGACACATGCAACAGCGGTTCCTTTGCCGAGGCCGTGGCCTCCCGCAACATCGTGGAGAAGACGGCCGTCACCCGCCTGAGCAAGGCGACGGGACGCTCGACCATTGTCGCCTCGAGCAGGGACCAGGTGGCGCTCGAGGGCTACGAGGGGCACGGGGTCTTTACATACACGATCCTTAAGGGCATGGGAGGCGAGGCAAAAGACCGAGAGGGGAAGGTCACTGTGAACGGCCTTGCCACTTACGTGGAAGAGATGCTGCCGAAGCTTACTTACAAGAAGTGGGGTTACGAGCAGATCCCTCAGAAGAGCCTCCAGGGGATGGATTTCCCCCTGGCGCTGCATTAAAATCGTGGCAAACGCGAATCTGCTGTCTCATTATCTCTTCTGTGGGGCAGCACTTTCTTTTGATCAGTAATTATTAGGTAAGCCAAGTATTCATACTTGTGGATTTGTAGGGTATGCCGCGTAAAACGTGTGACTAGTCGGTTAAAGTCCGACCGTGGGAGTTCGGTAGTTCGCCCACGTAGCTGGAGGGAGGTGCAAAGGGTAACCTGAAGCATTAAGTTTCCTGACAAAGGCTCCATAAGGGAGTCGAGCAAACCTGCGGGTCGCAGCGTA
>JBEKXK010000032.1:0-34428 GCA_049512055.1 Syntrophales bacterium
GATCTGATAGGACAAAATCCACATCTCAAACGGAGGAAGGAATTGCTGGATTCTATTCCCGGTATCGGTAAGGCAACCATTCCTCACATCCTGGCAGAATTAGATGACCTGGAAAAATTCAACCATGTTCGTCAAATGGTGGCATTCATCGGACTCGCACCGAAGGAAACACTCTCAGGATCATCCATCAAAGGCAAACCCAAATTGTGCAAAATCGGACATGTAAGGCTCAGAAAGGCCCTGTATATGCCGGCCTTGGTGTCAATCCAATGCAATCCTGTTATGATCGTTTTCTATAACCGTCTAAAAGATAAAGGCAAAAATGGGAAAGTTATCGTCTGCGCGATTATGAGAAAACTGGTCCATGTTATCTCCGGCGTCCTGAAATCCGGGAAAAAGTATGATCCAAATTATAAGCCAGCTTCCGCTTGACAAGAACGGTATCTACAAAGTATTAGAATGAAAATCCAGAAATAGTAATACTTACCATTTGAAAACATTAGTAAAAAAATTTACCTCAATTTGTACCTCCACACACGTATTTTATAAAAAAATCCTAAACCCGTCGGAATTCTTTACAAAACAAACAAAATAGATATAACATATTATAAAATGTACGTTTTCCCCTACCATTACACTACCATCTTTCTACTAAAACCACTAAATCTGTCGGATTATTTTACAATCACAGTTAATCTGAAAAGCTGCAAGAATGTATTATTCTTTAATATCAGCAAGTTATATATTTGGCATCGTTTATGCTTTATACAGTTCAACATGTGTTTTTTGCTATTAGACATATCAAGGCTGTGATGACAAAAAGGAGCATGATCATGAAAAAGAAGATAAGACTTTCAATAATTGTTCTCTTAGGTATCTTCCTGATTCTTGGGGGAAGCATTGTTCAGGCACAAGCTCAAACATATTCCGTAAAAATTGATGAATACGGTACTGGATTGAAGACTTATCCTAATAACGTGTGGAGTAGCTGGAACGGGCAAGTACTATTTGACCCAACGACAGGTAACCAAAGCCTAATCTACTTTGGTGCGCGTGCCACCACTTTCACTAATTTTCGCGACATCCTTGTAAAGGACATTAATGGAGCAGATTCAGATATCGTACGATTTTATACTCCTACTGCTGCTGATGCTCCAGAAGATCCTGACTATTTGCAGCATACCTGGGTTATATTCTACTCAGCTGATACAAGTGGCGGTGCTCCAGCTGACACTGGCCTTCCTGTTACCAGGAATGTTGTTTCTACTATTAGCGAAGATGCTGCTAGCATTTTTTATTTCACAGTTGGTTCAACACAAGTTCAATTTCAGTTTACAGGATATAGTGAGGGCCATGCTACACTGCCCGAACCCACCACTATGCTGCTTCTTGGACTTGGTTTAGTTGGATTGGCAGGAGTCAGGAGAAAGTTCAAGCAGTAGCGACAGACATAATCGGTTTATTGCAGAAAGGCAGGGTCAGAAATGGCTCTGCCTTTTATTTTGGTAAGATTGAGGATTACTGATTGTATTATTGAACTTGAAGCAGATTTTGGATTTTGAGGACTACAGGAAGTTATGCTTAGACAAAACTTCAGCAAAACATATAGTCTGAAATAATAGTATTACTACGCAAATAGAATCGCCGAAGACTATAACAACTTATTTTCATGCCTTCATGGTGCCCCCACGGGGCATGGTGATTTTTAAGAATATCAGTATAATCTTAAAGGAATTCTTGACAGCATCAAAACTTTTCAAAATTCATAGTTGATTACATCGTTCTTATATTGTAGTTACCAGTTGTCGCTATAAGAAGTACCGTAAAGAAGTTCTTGTTATTGTCTGAGTGACAATATCTTTTGGCAGTTCACAGAAAGTGCAAGGAGGGGATAATAATGGTTAACAAGGCATTATTAATAGGCAGGCTCGGAGCCGATCCTGAGGTAAGATACACGCCGGACGGCACCATGGTGGTCAATTTTCGTTTGGCAACAGATCTTCAGTGGAAAGACAAGAACGGAGAAAAGCTTCAGAGAACGGAATGGCACAGGATAGTGACCTACGGCAAATTAGCCGAAATCTGCAGCAATTATCTTTCTAAGGGGAAATTGATATTTATTGAAGGCCGAATTCAGACACGGTCCTGGGAAGACAAGGACGGGGTAAAGCGCTCCACTACCGAGATTGTTGCGTCAAACATGCAAATGCTGGATTCAAAGGGGCAGACGCGGAGCCAGGAGGCGGCTGTTGATGATCAGACTCACGCGTCAGCAGGCTCCGAATCAGCGCCTGACGATGATGTTCCCTTTTAGCCTGCTTCTGTTTTATTTCTTTTCGTCGATTTTTTTAGAGTCCGGCCCAGTTTCGTTCTCATCCGATTCTCTGACTGATTTCTTAAAGTTCTTTATGCTTTTTCCAATGGCGCCACCGATTTCCGGAAGCTTGCCGGCGCCAAAGACGATGAGAACGATGACCAAAATTACAATTAGTTCAGGCACACCTATTCCAAACATATTTCCCTGACCCCTCTTGATTGTGATAAACAAGTCTAAAGCACCAAGATGCCGTTGTCAAACCTATAGTATTACGGCAGCGTTAAGTGCACAACCTGGCCTGGTTCACCCAGGTTGCCGAGAGATTTTCCTTGAAATGTGATGTCGATACCGCCTGCGTTGCCGATAACAACAGTAAAGCGCGACGCGTCTCTTTCTATTTTTTCACCGGGTTGCAGTAAAATTTCATTTGGTTGATTATTATCCGCAGTAATTCTTAACCATGTCATCTCTCGGGCTTCCATGATTATTTTATATGTTTCTGCTGTGTTGCCCTGGTTCCTCTTGGTCTCCTTAGATGTTGTCTCCTGCTTCACCTTCTGCTTCTCTTGAGCTTCGCGGGGGGCCGGTTGCGCCTGCGACAGAGGAATTGGTTGGGCATCTGCTTCTTGGGTTTTTGCAGCCACGTCTATCTGATCCTGAGCTTCACTTTTGGGGATTTTTCCAATATCGTCGGTTGTCTTTGAACTGAATGATTTATGGTCCTGTTCGGGAATTTGATTTTTCACGACATCGATTGCCGTTTCATATGTAGATAACGAGAAAGTGATGAGGCCAACGATAACAATAATTAATAATCCCCACAGGAAGGCCATGTAGAACAGCCTTGCAGATTTAGGGATTTCTTTGATCTTTACATCACCGTGAGTCGGATTAAGTGTTTCTAAGTATTTCTCATAACGAGTGAGAATTACATTGCTGTCGATGCCCAGAGTCTTTGCATATATTTTGATGAAGGACCTTGTAAAAACTGGCGGAGGAAGCAGATGAAATTCTCCATTTTCAATGGCTGCAAGAGTGCCTACGCTGATCCGGGTGCGTTCGAATATATCTCTTAACGTAAGCCCTTTGGATTCCCTGATGGATTTGAGATCGTACTCTGCCATACCGAAGCCTTGGTAGGGTCTTGGCGAAGGCCCCGTATTTTTTATCGTATCAACCATGTTGAATATTCCGATCAGATGACATAGTTAAGAAAAATAACGGCTTGCAAGGCCTGACATTTAGCAAATCATTCTAATTGCGTAATTACCACCAATTTCAGAGTCACGCAATAGAAAGATGCAACTTTCAAAAAATCGGAAAGCTTGGTATACGTTGCTACATTCTTGTTGTTAAAAGCTGAGGGTATTTTGTAGCACTTATGCCGGATAGAGCCAGTGCCGATTAAAATCTATAGGCAAGCACAAAGTCCGAAACAAATGCGAATATAGAAGGCAAAATTTACCAAGACAAGAAAGCTTAAAATTTTGATATGCAAATTTGAAGTTGTCCACGGAATTGAAAATATCTTTTGATAGGAATTATTGGTTTATGGATGATTGTACTGACTTTATAATAGCGGTAGCAAGAGAAGCGGGAATATTCTTAAGAGAAAGGCTCAATGACAAACACGTAATAAACTACAAAGGGGAAATAAATATTGTCACGGAAGAAGATCGGCTTTCTGAAGGGATGATTACTTCCAGAATTCGCAAGAGGTATCCTGACCACGACATCCTTGCTGAAGAGTCGGCACGAATGGCGCAAGGTTCGAGGTACCGATGGATAATCGATCCCTTGGATGGGACGACGAATTACGCTCACGGTTATCCGGTTTTCTGCGTATCTATTGCTTTTGAAAAAGACAGTGAAATCCATGCGGGTGTCATTTACAATCCCATGTTGGACGAAATGTTTGTGGCAGAAAAAGGCAAGGGAGCTTTTCTGAATGGTCGGAAAATCGCAGTATCAAATACGGCAGATCTTTCCAGGAGCTTGCTTGCTACTGGTTTCCCCTATGATATAAGGTCTGACAGAAATGATAATATCAATTACTTTAACGGGATGGCGAAAAGCGCCCAGGCGATTCGCAGGGCTGGATCCGCTGCTCTTGATATGGCCTATATTGCGGCGGGCCGTTTTGATGGCTTTTGGGAACTGAAGCTCATGCCGTGGGATACTGCTGCCGGGTGGCTTATGATCAGTGAATCGGGAGGTATTGTTACGGATCTCTTCGGCGGTGCATTTCATCTTGAGGCTCCGCATATCCTGGCCACAAATGGAAAGATACATCGCGACATGGTTGAGCTGCTTAAGAAAATTGATGGGGAGACCGTCTCCTGACTTAGCCCTCTCAGCGATTCACTTGCCTCAATTGCGACAAACAAGCGATTCCTGGTTTGTCAAAACCGGCAGCTGACAATGTCACCGCCATCTGTGTTGCCTACATAGAGCAAATTACGGTTGTTTTATTTTTACAAACTCTATAACAGCCCCGACCCTATATCATGATTCTTATTCATCCACCGGTTGCTAAACCCTGTGAACCGCCAGCGGGACTGGCGAAGCTCGCAGGTGTCATGTATGACCACGACATCCGCTGCAGAATAATTGATGCAAATGTTGGGGGTATTTCAAGCCTCCTTTGGGCAGGGGGTATGGGGGAAGGTTACCCCATAAAGCGGATGGCCGACGGAAACAAGGGGGCGATACCTGAAAATTTATTGAATACTTGGACGAACCGGTCATTCCGAGACCTGGGAAGCAATATTAGAGCCTTAACCTCTTGGGAGACCTATAAGAATATTGATCGTTATAAACGGGCGGTAATTGATCTCAACCGGGTTCTCGAGGTGGCGGCATCGCACAGCGGTGTGCATCTGAGTCTCGCTAATTATCTTGATCGGAATTTCTCTCCGGTCAGAAGTGCAGATTTGATAAGAGCTTCTGAAACACCCGAACACAATCCCTTCTACGGATATTTCAAGAAGGGTCTTGGAGCAGCGCTGGAGCAAGAATGCCCTGCCACTGTAGGGTTTTCATTAAACTATCTCAGCCAGGCGCTGTGCACCTTTGCGATGATCGGCTTCTTAAGGCGAGAATATCCCGGCATCAGGGTAGTCTTGGGCGGCGGGCTGGTCACATCGTGGCTGCGGCGACGGGGATGGTCGAATCCATTTGGCGGTCTCGTAAACAACCTGGTGGCAGGGCCGGGAGAGGCTGCTCTTCTCTCGATTCAGGGTACTACCTGTCGGCAGGCACATCATGCTCCCGATTATGATGTATTATCAATGAACGACTATCTGGCGCCGGGTCCCATCTTGCCTTATAGTGCATCAAGTGGCTGCTACTGGAGCCGCTGTTCCTTCTGTCCCGAAAGGGCGGAGGGCAGCCCTTATGAACCCGTGCCTGTAGAGCAGGTAATTGAGGATATCAGCAGCCTTGCCGAAAAAACAAAACCCAGCCTTGTCCACCTTTTGGATAATGCCGTTAGTCCGGCACTTCTGAAGGCTATAGCGGAATCATTTTTGAGCTTTCCATGGTATGGATTTGCCAGATTATCCTCGCACCTGACGGACCTGGATTTCTGCCGGGCTCTGAAACGATCCGGTTGCGTCATGCTGCAGCTCGGACTGGAATCGGGGGACCAGGATGTCCTGGACCGTATGCAAAAGGGATTTGATCTCATGACAGCTTCCGCGGCCTTGAAGACGCTGAAGAAGGCAGGTATCGCAACCTACGTCTACCTGATTTTTGGAACGCCTTGGGAAACGGTTGCTGAGGCACGCAAGACCCTCGATTTTGCAGTCCGGCACAGGAGGCAGATCGATTTTCTCAACCTGGCGATCTTCAACCTCCCAGCTTATAGTTCAGAGGCCAGGGAGCTCGAGGTCGGTGATTTTTATGATGGTGACCTGTCGCTTTACAGGAGTTTTTTTCATCCGAGAGGGTGGAAGAGAAGTCTTGTGAGGCAATTCCTTGACAGGGAATTTAAGAAACACCCTGCCATTGCTTCGATAGTGAGGAAATCCCCCCCCATATTTACCTCCAATCACGCCCCTTTTTTTATGATGAACGCATGCTAAATGTCTGTTCTGTGACCATCTTTATCTTTGTCGAGAGCTTAAAATGTTATATTGATTTATCTGAAGCTGTTCATTAAGATTACAGGCAATTAGTTGGAATTAAAGGCACAAAAATTGCAGTGTTTTCATAAGATAGGAAAAGCCAGGCAGTGGAAAATGAGCAGTTCATGATTCGTTTTCCTTAAAAAGGAAAAGGTATGGAAAAAATTTCTATTGTTAGAAGACGAAGAAGCGAGACTTTTCAACTCCGAGGACAGCAGCAACCTGAAATCGGTTCACATTTGCTTCACGGGCAGGAATTGATCGAGATCCCCTCCGCAGTGCTAAATCAAAGCCCGATGCTCGTGAGGGAAGAGTCGCACGGTTTGGAAGAATCGGACAAGGATGTTAATGAAGCGATTTCCGTTAATCTCACTCCCGAGCAGTATGATCTCGTTAAGTCAAACCGGTACGTAAAATATTTCCTGAACGGAGACTCAACTGGAGTATCTTTAGATATACAAAGACACACAGCAGGGCAGATTATTTTCAATTTCCAATTCAAGAAAGTAGATATTGTGAGAATGCTCAAGGCGAAACATGTCTGTCAGATGTTGCAGATCAGCAACCGCCTGCTCGTGAACCTGGTCAAGTCAAAGAAGATCAGAAGCTTCAAGGTCGGCAGGCTTAGGCGTTTCTTATTGCAGGACGTTCTTGATTATCTCTCAAGGAGTGAAGAGCTTACTGAAAGCTCTGAATTGTAGGACTTTAATAGTTTTCGAGTGTCTCATTCAGCCATCGGGGAGGTTATGAATCTATGTATTACGAGTATTGGGGTCTGCAGAAACCGCCTTTTGACAACGTCCCTGACCCGACGATGTACTCAGATTCTCATTCTTCAATGGAGAACGCCATTGCGGAGACTCTATTTGCCATTGACGAAGGAAATGAGTGCATTGCGGTAATTGTCGGCGATGTGGGTCTGGGTAAAACCTTATCGCTGAGAATTATTATTGATTCTCTCGATCAGGAGAAATATAAAATTGCACTGGTTACAAATCCGGATATGTCCTTCATCGAGCTCTTGAGGGAAATCATCGGTCAACTTGCCGGCAGGAAGTGCGAAGAAAGAAGAAAAATTGATCTCCTCGAAAAATTCAACAAAATTTTGTTTGACACTATAGATTCAGGTAAGAAGGTATTGATATTTATTGACGAGGCAAATGCAATATCGCCTACCAATTTGGAAAGCCTCAGATTACTCACGAATATGCAGGATGATCAGAGGAATTTATTTACCATCGTGCTTGCAGGACAACTGGAACTGGCCAGAAGATTGGAACACCCGAAGCGCGCCAACCTGTTGCAACGCATAGGGACGTTGAGCAGGATTGATAAGATAGAGTCTGAGGACCTCTTAAAGGGCTACGTTGAAACCCGGCTGAAGCTCGCAGGAGGATCGAGGCAGATCTTTGCTGATGATGCATATAGCTTTTTGTGGGAGTATTCTGAACATGGCGTGCCCCGTCTGATAAACAAGATGTGCAAATTATCATTAAAGGCGGGGGAGACGAATGAGTTTATGCTGATTTCAGGCGAGGTTGTTCGTCAGATCGGCGAGCGCTTCCGACACTTGACGGGGCCTGCCATCCCCAAGAGGAAACCGAGAAAGCGGCCTGAAAGTGAGGTCGTCACAGAAACAATGGAGAAAGAAGCCGTACAGGTTTCCGGCGCTCTCGGGGCGCTTTCCGTTGAAGCCTTTACGGAGCGACGCCGTTCCAAAGACGCCGAAGAGTCACAAGAAAAGGAGACCATTGCAGAAAAGGCAGGGACCGCGGATGTGCCTGCGCCCTCTCCCGACGCGCGTGTGTTCAAAAAAGACATTTCCGCAGAAGTGGAGGTAGGCGGTTTGAAGTTCGACGTGAATATTCCCCATCACGTTCTCAAACAGGCTCAATCGTCCACCCATGAGCATAGAATGAAGATAGCCGGCACTCTGGCGGCCCAGATCATGAAAAAACATGAAGAGCTTATAGCGGCACCGTCAGTTGATCCTATTTCCATGTGGAGTGATCTGCGTGAGTTTGTCGCGAGCAAACTCAAATGAGAGGGCGGGATGAATCCTGCCCGGCTCTTAACAAAGTTGTTATTTAGTAAGCTCGTGGAGAAGGTGTTGAGCCCTTGTCTTTTGCGGATTTATGGATAGGACGAAGTGAAGCCGCCGGATGAGTTTCTCCTTCTTTCTGCTATCCGGGTTTGTACGGTAATTCTCATACTGGATCTGAGCGAGATTAATATTAGCTTCTTCTTGATAGGGGTTTAACGCCAGCGATTTCTCGTAAGCCGTAATTGCTTCCTCAGGTTGGCCCGTGATTTCAAAAATAGACCCCAAATTATTCCATGCTTCGGGGTTCTTTTGATCGATCGCCAGCACATTCTTAAAGAAGCCAATACCCTTATTATAATCGCCTAACTGCACATACAGGGTGCCCAGGTTAAAGAGGACTTTGACGTGGGAGGGGGCTCTCTCGAGGACGCCTTGATATTCCTTTATCGCTTCATCGAACATATCGTGGCGGTCATACAGAAGGGCCAAAAAGAAGCGCGGTATCACTGCATCGGGGTCAGCTTCAATGGCTTTCTTGTACTGTTCCACAGCTCCGTGATAATCTCCTTCCAACTCGAAGACATGGCCTATATTAAACATCGCTTCAATATTGCCCGGGCTGAGCATCAACGCCCGTTCATACATCTGCCGCGCTCGTCCCAACCTTCCCATTCTCTCGTAGACATAGCCAAGGTTGTTGTAAGCCTCGGGATTATTGGGTTCTAATTTAGCAACACGCTCCAAGCATATCAGTGCCCAATCGTAATCTTCTCTCTGGAGGTAAATGAAACCCAGATTAACGTATGCATCCGTAAACCTTGGATCAAGGATAATACTCTTTTTGTACGCTTCTATCGCCTTATCGGATTGTGGATCGAGAAGGTCATATCTGCACCCCTCCATGAACCATTCCCTGGCTGGATTCTTTTCATCCATCCGCACACAACCCCTGTTGCTACAGAAATTCTTAAATAAGTGATGTCAAGGTTGCCTACCAACTTCAATCAATTACTGTCAAGATTAATAGTCGGCACATTTGTTTAATTTCTTAAGCGTCCATTTTTCGAGCTGTCACTTTGCTATTTCCTTTTCCGTCAGATAGCATGCCGGATCGGGAGCCCATATGTCTCCTGTTACCGCTTCCGCCCTCGCCCGGAAATTTCCACCGCAAATATTGAGCCAGCGGCAGTCTGCGCATCTTCCTTTCACGTATTTCTTTCTGTCTTTAAGTCTAAACATGAGCTCATTTGACGTATCCAGCCATATCTCGCTGAAGGGACGTTTTCTCACGTTTCCAAACGAGACGCCCCTCCAGAACTGATCGGCATGCACCTCGCCGTCCCAGCTCACGCAGCCTATGCCGCTTCCGGAACTGTTACCTTCATTCACCATAAGGAGTGACATAGCTTCCTTTGCTCGTTCGGGATCCTCTTCCAGCAGGCTCATATAGACATAGGGTCCGTCGGCGTGGTTATCTACTGTGAGTATCTCTTTGGGCTTTCCCCGGTTGAACAGATCCATAGTCTTGTCCATGATAAGATCCAGGACTCGCCTCTTTTCATCTGGGGAGAGGTCTTCTTTAACCAGCCTCGAACCGCGGCCGGAATAGACTAAGTGATAAAAACATACCCGGGGTATGTTTTCCTTCTCTATGAGTTCGAAGAGGGCAGGGATATCTGCAACATTTTTTCTGTTCATGGTAACACGCATTCCCACCTTGATTCCTTCATCCCGGCAGATTCTAATCCCTCTCAGGGTCATGTCAAAAGCTCCTTTTACGCCCCGAAAGCCGTCGTGCGTCTTCTCCATCCCGTCGACACTTACACCAATATAGGAAACCCCAATTTTGTTGAACGTATATGCCAGTTCTCTCGTAATCAGGGTACCGTTGGTCGATAAGACAACCCTCAGACCCTTGTCTACTGCGAACTCGGCAAGCTCGGGGACATCCTTCCTTATGATAGGCTCGCCGCCGGAAAAAAGGAGGACCGGTGATCCGAAGGAGGCAAGATCGGATATCAGCTTTTTCCCCTCGTCTGTGGTCAGTTCATTGCTGTAAGTGATATTCTGTGAGCTTGAGTAGCAGTGTATACAGTTGAGATTGCACCTTCTGGTCATGTTCCAGACGACCACAGGCCGTTTATGCTTCTCATCGCCGTAACGAAGCGAATCCATCGTTTCCGCTTTGCCGCAGCATAGTCTTGATATGCTTATCATAAATTTGTCTCAGAGCCTCGTTCAAACCGGCCGGAAACGGATATCTAACCTCTTGTTGAGGGCAGTTCCAGAGGTTAAATGCTATTCCGGCAGGATCATCCCGCAGCCGTTCATTTCTGCCTGTCATCTTAGTCTATCGTCCGAACGGTTGCAAGTTCTTATAACTTAGTGTTCTTCATTGTGGTGTCAAGGGCAAAGCTGCTGCGTCGGGGGATGTGCGGACGGGCATGAACTTGACGATAATACGGGAAATCAAAACAAATTTATATATGGACATTTAACTCTCGTCTCTCCAGGCGTCTTTCCGAGAAAAAAACCTGATCATTCAACAATTCCCAGGCACGTTCTTTACTGAAATCGGAAATACGTTCGTCCCGGATGGTTATGACACCCTGATCTCTGAGTTCCCACAATACCTGTTGAATCTCAACCGGCTCCTTTCTTGTATACATGGCGAGTTCGTGAAGGAGGTCGCCGTCGTCCGGCATGGGCCACTTCATCAAAAAATACAGGACAGTAATCAATCTCGTCCAGGCTTGGGTAAGTTCGCCCAAGGCGTTGCCGGTTTGTCTGATTCTGTTCGAAAATTCCTTCAGCATAAAAAGAGACACATCGCCGCTTTCCCTCAACAGGCTGCGAAAGGTCTCCTCGTCGATGACAGCCACATTGCTGTCCTCAGTGGCCTGTACCGAAGCTGTACGAGGCGCCTCGATCAGCGCCGCCATTTCACCGAAGTACTCTCCCGGCCCCATTTCGGCCAGGACCTTCTTTATCTGGCCGGCGCTTTTTTCCACGCGCACGTTACCCATAAGGATGTAGTACATTTCCTGTCCGGTGTCCCCCTGTCTAAAAACATAAGTATCTTTTGGGTACATATGGCCGAATTTCCTAAACAGGCGTTCCTCGATTTTCATAATTTTCTTTCTGGGCTTTAAGAAGGCCTTTTCAAGGAGGATCAGATTTCTTCTCTGATAAGAAGAAATAAGCTCCGCGCAGAACAAGAGGATTAAAGCCACATAAAAAACCCAGAGCACAAGAATGACCACGGTTTCCAGCGAACCAAATATCAAATTGTATTTTTTATCATCGGACACATACCAGGTAAAAAAATGTTTGGCAATTTCCATTAAGGCCGAAAAGATGGCAGCACCGGTCAGCGCACTGCCGAGGCTGACTTTTCCCGTGGGAATTATCTTATAGACAACCGTGAAAAATGCGACCGTCAGCATATAAGGCAGTACATAGCGAAATAACGCTCCATGCAAGAAGGGAATAATCATGAATTCATTGCTGAAAAGAGGAGGTTGTTTCACAAGGACTGTCGAAACATATGTAATCCCCACACTGGCTACGCCTACAGCCCACCCCATAGGAATCATGGCAATGGCAAGGAGGTTTGATACGACGTAATTTCGGCGGCCTCGCGAACGGAAAATCATGTTCATGGCTGTCTCAATGGCACTGAAGATCATCGCGGAAGACCATATCAGACTTATGATCCCGACCCAGCTCAGGAGTTGTTTTTTTTGTTCCATAGGTCCCAGTTGGGACAGGAGGGATTCCGAGATGTAAGGATGAAAACCCCGGATTTTTTCAATGAGTTCGTTCTGAATGTTCGGGTGTGAGCTGAATATATAGTTTGCCACCAGCAGGGTTAAAATGAAAAGAGGGATAAAAGAGAGCATCGCATACAGCGAAATGGCCGCAGCCTGGTTGGTATTGCCGTTGGCCTGGAAATTTTTTATCCCATCGCAAAGTATGTCCCATGCTGTGGCGAGGACGAGATGGGGCCGTTCCATCTTACTTTTTAATTTATCATATTTAGATTTTGTTTTTTCGGACATGGGTTTATGATTCTTTGGAGAGGCTTTACTGTTACTGCATTACAAGACGTTCCTCTGTAGAAAATGGCATACAAGCCGAGAAGACTATATGAAAGAGGCTTGGGTGTGTCAAGTTCAAAAGAGCGCAGAATTTCATTGAAAAGGACTCTTCTATCCTGTAATCTTCCTGCCATGAGGAATCTAGCGTATTTTGGTTTGCTGGTTATCATAACCGTTCATATAGCCTTAGGGGGCTGTGGTCAGAAAGATGAGGGAGTCACCGCCAGAAACCTGACCGATTCAGGACCTGCCTATGGGGACATTATGGTTGAGGGCTCCATCGGTGACGCCAGCAATCTGATTCCCATCCTTTCCTCAGACAGCACTTCTCATGAAATTTCCGGACTGGTCTTTAACGGTCTTGTCAAATATGACAAAGACGTAAATATAGTTGGGGACCTCGCTGAATCATGGGAAGTGTCCAAGGACGGGCTTGTCATCACATTCCACCTGAGGAAGGGTATTAGATGGCATGACGGCCATCCCTTTACCGCCCGCGACGTCTTGTATACATATCAGGTTACGATCGACCCCAAGACCCCCACTGCCTACTCCGGTGACTTTCTCAAGGTGAAGAAGGCAGAAGTCCTGGACGATCATACCTTCCGGGTTACTTATGACAAGCCCTTCGCCCCCGCACTTATGAGCTGGGGGACAACGGTTCTGCCGCAGCATCTTCTCAAAGGGAAAGACATCACAACATCTCCCCTGGCGCGTCATCCCATAGGAACAGGACCCTACATCTTCAAAGAGTGGTTGCCCGGCCAGAAGATAGTGCTCATCTCCAACCCGGACTATTTCGAGGGCAGGCCGTATATCGATGGTTATATAATGCGGATTATACCGGATACGGCTACGATGTTCTTGGAGTTGCGTGCAAATGGCATTGATAGAATGAACCTGACGCCCCTGCAGTACACGAGGCAGACGGAGAACAATCTCTTCCGGAAGAATTTCAATAAGTACAGGTATCTCTCCTTTTCCTACACTTACCTGGGCTACAATCTGAAAAATCCGCTATTCGCCGACAAACGGGTACGGCAGGCCATAGCATACGGCATTAACAAAGACGAGATCATTGAGGGCGTCTTGCTGGGCCTGGGCAAAAAAGCCACAGGTCCTTACAAGCCGGGCACATGGGTTTATAACCCCAACGTAGAGACGTATCCGTACGACCCAAAGAAGGCGAAGGAGCTTCTGGCGGCTGCCGGCTGGAAGGATACCGACGGTGACGGTATACTGGATAAGGATGGGCAGCCTTTTGTTTTTGAAATTATCACCAATCAGGGAAACGAAATCCGGGCAAAATGTGCAGAGATTATTCAAAGGCGTCTTTCCGAGATAGGCATCAAGGTTAAGATCAGGGTTCTGGAATGGGCGGCCTTTGTAAATGACTTCATTAATAAGCGGCGCTTTGACGCTACGATCCTCGGCTGGACCATACCTCTCGATCCCGACATATATGATGTCTGGCATTCGAGCAAAACAGGACCACAGGAACTGAATTTCATATCCTATAAAAACGACGAGGTGGACAGACTCATAGAGAAGGGAAGGGACACCTTCGACCAAAAGGAAAGAAAAAAATACTATGACAGGATACAGGAGATATTGGCGGAAGACCAGCCCTATGCGTTTCTGTATGTGCCCGATGCCCTGCCGATTATCCATGCCCGCTTTCACGGCATCCAACCTGCGCCTCTCGGAATCGGATACAATTTTATCAAGTGGTATGTTCCCAAAGAAGAACAAAAACTGATTATGACGAGATGAATCTCAGGTGCGTGACATAATCAGCTGCATGAATGTAATCACATCCGCAAGCAATTGTATCTGAGATTAAGACTCTTCCTTGCCTGACAGCATCGGAAGATGATTAACTTCTTTTTGAAATCATTATCTCAGCATCTGCCTTGACGACGTCATCGCGGATTTGCCTTTCACCGAACTCTCAAGCCAATAGGTTTTACTTTCAGTCTAAAATGGGTTATAAATAAACCATATGGAACGGCACAAGAAAAGCTCCGTTGAGGGGCAGGAGCTTAAGAATCATATCATAGAGTTCTGTGAGGGTCGGGGAGCAGACCTTGTAGGTTTTGCCCCTGTGGAACGCTGGGATGACGCCGGGGAGGTGCCGCCGGATTTCCGTCCCCGGACCCTCTGGCCATCGGCCCGGACCGTTATCGTGATCGGCCTGGAAATGCCCCTTCCTATCGTGGAGACTACACCCTCCGTCCTCCATATGGAGCTTTACCGGACGGCCAATCGGAAGCTGGACACACTGGCCTACGATCTGACCCGCCATCTCAACCGCATGGGACACGCCTCATTTTTCTTCGGGCGTGATGTCTATGCCAGCCTGAAGGCCCTGCGAGATGCGCCCATGGCGGCATTCAGTCACGTCATGGCGGCGAAATATGCCGGGCTCGGAACCATCGGCGTCAGCCGCTGCCTTCTGACTGCAGAATTCGGTCCCAGGGTGCGGTTTGTCTCCGTCTTCACGGCAGCCGTCGTGCCGCCAGACCCCCTCGTGGAAAAAGAGCTCTGTATCAAGTGCGAACTATGCTGCCGTTGCTGTCCCAAGAAGGCGCTCACGATGCGCGATGACAGCATAGTCGGCGATTGCAATAAAATGGCCTGTCTGGAGATGGCCGAGGATCTGACCCGAAGGGGCTGTTACCCCTGCGGTGTCTGCACCAAGGTATGTCCCATCGGCAAGGATCGGATGCTCTACAAACAGAAGGATATCCAAAAGAAATACCTCGAGGAGGCCAAGGCCCTTGCCGCAAACCCCGATGATCCCGAATACAAGTCTTGGACGCACATACGGAAATACGGGCTCACGAAGGAGAAGCCCGCTCCGGTCTCCAAAACAGGAGAAGACGGAAAGAAAGAGGAAGCATGAAGATGGTAATCACAAATCTGAAACAATTCTGTGAAAGCTTTAATGACCTTCTTAAGGGCAAGCCGGACATATCCACATTTGTCAAAACAGGCCGGTCGCTCGTTGGTGAACTGATGAATCATAAGGAATGGTTCGGCGACATCCTAAAGAGAATACTTTTCGACAAGGAGTTTTCTGAAAGACAAAAGCCCGGCATCTGGTCCAACGAGATCACCCTGCACAGAAGCTCCGACCGCTCGTTCCTTGTACTGTGCTATATTTGGGACCCAGGTCTCAGTGACGCCATTCACGATCACGGGTCCTGGGGAATCATCGGAAGCTTCGTCCGGCCCGTCGGGGAACGCAAGTATATACGCCTGGATGACGGCCAGAAAGAAGGATACGCGGAATTGGAGGAGGTTTCATCGATCATACTTCAGCCGAGCGAGACGACATATGTGCTGCCGCTCAATAAAGGGATTCACCGAATGGAAAACTTCGGGGGCGATACAGCCATCACCATAAATGTATACGGACCGAATGTACGGAAAGGATATGTGCAGTTCTTCTACCCGGAGACGAATTCCGTAAACAGGGTCTATCCGCCGAAAACCCTCAGGGAGGCGTTGGCTGTCCGTGCCCTCGGGAGCATGGCGGCGCCCTGGAGCGAGGATCTACTGAGACGCGTGCTAGCGAGCGGGCTTCCTGATTACATTAAGAAGGAGGGCGAGATCTCGCTGGCCAAGCTGAAAACATGATGCTTCGATACCGCGATGAGGACGATATCATCTCGAAATTTTCGGCGCACTGTTGTAACATCAAGCAGCTTTAGCGCTTGAAATCGCGGCCACTCTGATGTAGAAATAACCTATCAACAGAAACTGAAAGGAGCGTAACAATGAGAAGGTATTCCCTGCTGATTGGTGTCTTGTGTCTGTTAGTAGCTCTCTCCGCATGCGGCATGAAGAGCGTTAAGCATGGAGCTACGATCGACGAGGCGAAGGTGAAAAGCAGTGTTGTCGACGGCAAGACGACAAAGTCCGACGTGGTGATGGAATTCGGTTCCCCCACTAAGACCATGGAAAATGAGAAGATGTTTTTCTATGAGTGGTCAGAAACAAGCACCTCCACCATACCTTTGTACGGCGGGACGACCACCATTACCAAAAGCCTCATTATCCTCTTTGATGACAATGGCGTCGTAAAGAGCCATAAGATTGCTAAGACCGCTGAGGATTCAAAAAAGGGTTTCGGCGAACAGAAAGAGAAGTAGGTTGTTGTTTGGGTTTGGCTGAGATTGGTTGCAAGCAAGGAATAATATATAAGATCCGAATGTTTTTTGATCAAACCGTTATACGGCCCTGACCTTGCCATCAAATTGTGCCGGACACAAGGTGACAGATTTTTTTCTTGGTTAATTTTGAGTATTACGTGCCATGTCAACTCGTGAAAACCGCATTTCATCGGTTCACAACTGTTAGCATTAGCAGTTGAAATCGATGCCTCCCAGATTCTTAGTTTCTTCCCGCGGTTTTTGTTTGAAGAATTATGATTAATGAGCGAGACACCAATCAGCGCAGAAGAGGTATATGCTGATTTCCATGAAATTATGACCAGTACATCTATTTAAAAACTAATTATGAACCAATGCAAATGATCAAACCTACACGGACTATAAATAAACTCATAAGTGGGACGCCTATCACAATCGTGGCCCTCGGCGATTCTTTGACACAAGGATGGATGGTCTCGATGGGATATATCGATTTCTTAGAGCAAATGTTTCGCGTTAACTTTCCCGAAAGCAGGTTCAAGCTTGTTAACAGCGGCATACCCGGCGACACGGCTGATTCCGGCCTGTACAGGCTGATGGGGGACGTTCTTTACTACAATCCCGATTGTGTTTTCATACAGTACGCACTCAACGATGCCTTTTCGGGTTTTACAGAACAACAATTTAAAAAAAATATAAAAGATATTATTGAGAAAATTAACGAGAATACTAATGCTGATATCATTCTGATAACCTCAGATTATATTGGGGACAATGCCGACAACCGCCGGGTAGAAGGATATTATCAGCAGCTCACAGTATTGGGAGAAGATTACCGTATTCCTGTCGTGCAGGTGCACGAGTACTGGAAGAAGAAGATCGCGGATGGAATCCCGTTAGAATCTTTGGTGCAGTATGACGGTGTGCACCCCACGGAGGAAGGTTACAGGCTCATGGCAGAGGCAGTCATGAAACTCTTTGAGAAAAATGAAAAAGGAAAGTCCGTTTAGGCCTTGTCTTCTTCAAGAGGCGTTACTAATTAAATAAAACGATAAGGCATACAAAACGGAAATATTCATCTTGTCATTTAATTATTTTTCCTCCATCTCCGTTTGAGGGAGATGGCCTGCATGACTACACATATGGATGAGCCATTCATCACACTTGCAGACATCACAATTCGCTTACGCGATAAATTTATCCTCCCTCACACTTCATGGAAAATTTTGACTGGTCAGCACTGGGCGATACTGGGACCAAATGGAGCCGGCAAATCTTCGCTGGTCAGGGTTCTCACAGACGATGTCCCCTATGTTAGAGGCAGCATCACCCGTCACTTTCCACAGCATCCTTCCGAGATAATCGGTTCTGTATCATCTGAACTCCAGGAACATTTGATCGCAAGGGAGAAATTTCAGGATATGTCGCGCTATTTCTCCGGGAAACTGGACGATGTTGAAAAAGCCAGAACAACAATTCTTGCCGGCGATCATGACGGGAGCGATGGGTCGTCCGATTTTGTGAGAATTGTGGACATTCTGGGTATCAGCCACCTTCTGGATCGTGGTATACGCTATCTCTCCTCCGGTGAAATGAGGAAGGTGCTCATTGCCAGGGCATTGATCAAATCTCCGAGGCTCCTGATTCTCGACGAACCTTTTGCCGGAATCGACGTGGGATCACGAAAAAAAATCGCCGAATCCGTAGCCGAACTAGTGAGGCAGGGACTCCAAATAGTCCTGGTTACTCACCGCACGGAGGAGATTCCTCCCTTTATTTCAAACATACTCTTCATCAAGGGTGGCAAAGTACTGATGCAAGGCAAACGAAACGACATCCTGACAACCGAAAATCTGAACCGTCTATATGATATAAAATATTTCGACCATCGGTTTACATTGGACAAGAGAAAGTCCGGAGCTGTAAAGAGCGCGTCATATAGCAACGTGATTTTAGTGGATATGAGGAACGTGTCGGTGAAATATGGGAATATGCTGGTCTTGAATGATTTGAACTGGACTGTCAGGAGACACGAAAACTGGGCGATTGTCGGACCCAGCGGTTCGGGGAAAAGCACACTCCTGAGCTTGATCGCAGGCGATAATCCTCAGGCATACGCCAATGAAATATATTTGTTCGGCAGGAGAAGGGGAACAGGAGAGAGCATCTGGGATATCAAGGAGCGCATCGGCTTGGTTTCTTCAGAGATTCAAACGCTCTACAGAAAAGAGATAACGGCATGTGATGTGGTGGCATCCGGCGTCTTTGACTCCATAGGACTCTATAGAAATCTTAATTCGGAACACAGGCGACAGGTCGACAAATGGATTGAGTTTTTCGGCATATCGCATATTGCAAATAAGATATTCACTCACCTTTCTTTCGGGGAGAGAAGGATGGTGCTCCTGGCCCGTTCCATGGTGAAGTCGCCAGAGCTTCTTATACTTGATGAACCTTGCCAAGGTCTGGACCAAGAGAATCGGAAGCTCTTCATGGGCCTGATTGAGATGATCGGCAGAAATACAGATACAAATCTCCTATATGTGACGCATTATCAAGATGAGCTTCCAGCATGTGTTGATCGTGTTCTGACATTAAAGAAGCCGGTAGTAAATAATATTGGAATGGTAATATGATCAAGCTATAATCCGCATATTCATTCCTTATTTGCTAGAGTCATCTTTGAGGAATCACGCCAATTTTCTGTTGCATTTCCCTGGGGTTCTGCCTGCACATCTTCCGCAATACGAGTTTTTCCCTAGTATTTCTTACGTATTTTTCCCGTATTGCTTTTTTAATGTACGCGTATTAAATGATCCTGCACCTGTTGCAGGGCTGATCAATAAGTTTAATCAAATTATAGAAATCCAACTAACCAACCAATTTAATGGTCACGCAGAAGGAACTTTCCCATTAGCAATCGGCAATCTGTTTCCCGCTTTATTTTTGACTGTTCATGAGGTCACAAATGATGAAATCGAGAAAGGGATTTACACTTGTTGAATTGATGATCGTCATTGCCTTACTGTCAATAATTACCGCCATTGGCGGATTGAGCCTTCATTCGTATACATTGAACAGGAATCTCAAGTCAGCGGCGAGAGAGATTGTATCTGATTTTTTTGTATACAGGGCGAGGGCAGTATCTGAGGGCAAGACCTACCGGATCGCTTTTGATGTTGACGGAAGCAGCTATACCATCCAGCCGGGCTCATCAACTCCTGTCACCAGGAGTCCTATGGCATTCGGGTCGGATATTAGAATAATCGATGCCAATTTCGGAGCAGGACATACGGTTAATTTTTTGCCGAGAGGAACTGTGTCACCGTTTGGTAATGTTAAACTCAAGAACAGCAGGGATTCCAATGCCACAATCGAGGTCAATATAACGGGAAGAACGTATGTCAAATTTGATATTAAATAGACAGTGTTGGAGAGAGTGCAATACATGCATGACATCTGATCTCTCTTATTTAACTTATGATTGCACCTGAAGGCTGTTCCTCAAGTAATTCTTGAATTCTTCGTAGCTTGCCGAAAGCTCTAAGGACTCCCCTTTTTTCTGGTCAATGCCCTTCATGCTCTCCGGCAACTCAGGGATTATTCCCAAGAGGTCTTCGATTTCATCGGGAAATTTTGCCGGATGGGCTGTCTCGATGGATACGCATAGGGGGAAATCACCGTATCGTTCCAGGTAAGCCTCAAGGCCCCTCCAACCCACCGCTCCGTGCGGCTCCAGGAGGATTCCATACTGGTCGTATGCCCTTCTGATCGTTTTTCTTGTCTCCTCGTCGGTGATCCTCACCGAGAAAATCCATCGCCTCATCTCGCTTATGTCCGGGTATCCATGGACAGTGCCCCCTCGGTCAACTGTTCCCCCGTACAGGTCGAAGAAGCGGGCGAGGTTGCTCGGATGACCCACGTTCATGGCGCTGGAGAGACACGCTCGAGAGGGCGATATTCTTTTGTATACGCCTGTCTCCAGAAATCTAGGGAATTCGTCATTCTCATTAGTTGGCATGACAAGCCTTTGCATGGGGAGGCCCATCCTTCTTGCATATTCGCATCCCAGGGCATCGCCGAAATTGCCCGAAGGAACAGAAAAAATTATTTCTTCGCCGGCCCCGGCAAGTTGTGAATAGGCGTAGATGTAATAAATAATCTGCGGGAGTATCCTCCCGAAATTTATGGAATTTGCCGAGGTGAGGTTAAAGGCAGTGAAAGACGGGTCCGAGAAGGCCTGTTTGACGAGGTTCTGGCAATCGTCAAACTTGCCCAGTACAGAGAGAGCCTGAACATTTTCACCGATGGTATCAAGTTGTTTTTTCTGCCTGCCGCTGACTTCTCCTTTCGGATAAAGTATATAGACGTCAATACCTTCGATACCCTTGAAGGCCTCACCAACAGCGCTTCCCGTGTCTCCCGATGTGGCAACCAGGACATTCAGCCGCTTGCCCGGATCACGGAAATAGCTCATCAATCGGGCCATCATCCTGGCCGCAAAATCCTTGAAAGAGGCGGTGGGTCCCTGATCCAGCCTCATGATGTATTTGCGGTCCACCACTCTTTCGAGCGGGACCGGGTAGTTGTACGACTCTGTGACAATTTTCTCCAGTGCCCCGCGAGGGATTTCGTCTGCGAGGAATGCTGTCGCAACAAGCATGGCCGCTCTCGTGTAGGGTGTGCTCTGCAGGGCCATGATACTCTGCATGGAAATGACCGGGATGGGATCCGGCATGAAGAGTCCTTCGTCGGGTGCCTGACCATGGAGAAGTGCCTCTTTGAAAGAAACAGACTTCTTCCATGGAAGCAGGCCGGGGATGCCAGCGAGATTCCTATTTGTGCTGTAGTAACAGATTCTCTGCGACATGATAAACTAAAGATATCCTTCTGAAATATTCCACCATGCGTGGATACGTACAGGCTATAACTATCACAATAGTCATGAGCAAGCAAATACGTAAATTTTTTCTTGACAACGGCTTTTTTTTGGTTTAATTACTACCGACGCGATAGCATTAGTAGTGATTATAACTAAGGCAGCTTATGAAACTTTCCACGAGAGCGCGGTATGGAGTCCGGTTGATGGTTGCCCTGGCCCTTAATTATGGTAAAGGCCTTGTATTTCTGAAGGACATAGCCAAGGGAGAGCATATCTCTGAGAAGTACCTCAGTCAAATCATCATACCCTTGCGTGGAGTCGGTTTGGTGAATTCTAGCAGGGGGGCATATGGAGGATATAGTCTTGCCAAAGATCCATCGCTGATCACAATGAAAGAGATCATGGATGTGTTGGAGGGGGACTGTTCTCTGGTGGACTGCGTGAAGGATCCTTCCAAGTGTCCGAGGGTACCCATCTGCGCGAGCCATGACGTCTGGGCGATAATAGGCGGAAAAATTTCAGAAACCTTGAGTTCGATAACCCTGGATATGCTGGTCAAGCTGAATCAGGAAAAAGCTCAAAAGGCGATGATGCATAATATCTGAAAGATGCTAATATCCAACAAGCCCATGGGAGGAGTAACGGCAGGATGGATTTTGGATCATCTGTTGAGGATTTGCAGTGAAAAAAATTTATCTGGATAACGCAGCGACGACCCCGACAGATGCAAGAGTCATAGATGCAATGTTGCCCTTCTTTTCGCAGGTGTACGGGAATCCCTCAAGCCTCCATGCCTTCGGTCAGGAGGCCAAGCATGCCATCGAGGAGGCTCGGTACATCGTTGCGCAATTCATCAGCGCCAAGCAGGAAGAGATTATTTTTACCAGTGGTGGCACGGAAAGCAATAATTCTGCGATTAAAGGCGTGGCCTATGCGAGACGTGATCAGGGGAATCACATCATAACCTCGAAGATAGAGCATCATGCTGTCTTGGAAACATGCCATTTTCTCGAGAAACAGGGGTTTGAAGTAACGTACATTCCTGTTGATGAATCCGGTCTCATAGATCCCGCGGATGTGGAAAAGGCAATTACCGGAAAGACGATCCTGATCTCTATCATGCACGCCAATAATGAAATTGGGACAATCGAGCCGATTGCGGAAATCGGTAAAATTGCAAGAGAGAAAGGAATATATTTCCATACCGACGCCGTACAGACTCTCGGCCACCTCCCGCTAGATGTGAACGAACTGAACGTGGACCTCCTCAGCGCCTCCGGGCACAAGCTTTACGGACCAAAAGGTGTCGGGATCTTATACATAAAAAAAGGCGTGCGCATGCTCCCTTTCATGCATGGCGGCGACCAGGAACAGGGACGCCGGGCATCGACACATAATGTGCCGGGGATCGTCGGTTTTGGAAAAGCCGTGGAACTGGCAAAGCAGGAGATGGCAAGAGAGATCGAGCAGCTCACCCTGCTCCGTGATAAACTAATCAAGGGCATTCTTGACAATATTGAATATGCGCGCTTGAACGGTCACCCGAAAGAGAGGCTCCCGAATAACGTCAATGTTTCCATTTCATACGTGGAGGGCGAATCCATGCTGTTGAATCTTGATATGGAAGGGG
The DNA here is from genome assembly GCA_049512055.1 of Syntrophales bacterium. Taxonomy (GTDB): domain Bacteria; phylum Desulfobacterota; class Syntrophia; order Syntrophales; family UBA2185; genus Fen-1135. The sequence continues at coordinate 23,258 of JBEKXK010000032.1, forward strand.
TCGCCTGTTCAACAGGCTCTGCCTGTACCTCATCGTCTCTGGAGCCATCGCATGTGTTGGCAGCTATCGGGTTGTCTCATGAGCTTGCCCACGGGTCATTGAGATTTTCCCTGGGCAGAATGACCTCGGCGGAAGACATCGACTACTGCCTCACACGCATCTTAAGCATTGTTCGTAAACTGCGCGCTATGTCTCCTCTGTACAAGAAGGAGGTCAAGTAATGACGTACAGTCAAAAAGCAAATTAGCCAAGAAATTGCAGACTGGGTGACGCAGCTGGATAAGATGAGCAAGAAAGTTTTGGTGGCTATGAGCGGCGGGGTTGATTCATCCGTTGCGGCCATGATTATGAAAAATGAAGGATACGACGTATCCGGGGTTACCATGTGTCTCGGCATCAGAGATGGAGGGGATCGTATCAGGTGCTGCGGTCCCACTGCTGTCGATGATGCGAAAAGGGTCTGTAGCCGGCTTAAGATTCCTCACTATGTCTTCGATTATGCCGTAGAGCTTGAGGAAAAGGTAATTGCGAGATTTGTCAGTGAATATCTGAGAGGCAGGACGCCGAACCCCTGCGTCGACTGCAATCGTTACCTTAAATTCGGGAGTCTCTTGGAAAAAGCAAAGGTTCTAGGGTTTGATTTTTTGGCTACAGGACATTACGCGGCAATAGAAAAAGACGATGGATGTTTACATCTGAAAAGGCCCCGGGACAGGGGAAAGGACCAGACATACTTTCTTTATTCTATTCCCCACGATAGTCTGATGTCCATACTGTTTCCTCTTGCATCCCTGACCAAAGAAGAGGTCAGGAAGATGGCAACTGAAGCAGCTTTGCCAGTTGCACAAAAGCAGGAGAGCCAGGATATCTGTTTTGTGACACAAAAAAATTATCAGGCGTTTCTATCAGAGAGGGTGCAGGATTTGAAGTCTGGTCCCATTTTGGATATGCGGGGGAATGTTTTGGGTAAGCACAGGGGGATCATATTTTATACCATCGGCCAGCGGGGGGGCCTGGGTATCAGTAGTAGAACCCCCCTTTACGTTATCTCCATAGATCATGAGAATAATAGCATCGTCGTTGGCGGGAAGAATGACCTGAAGGCGAAGGGCCTTATCGCAGGAGATTTGCATCTGTTTGTGGAGAACTTGCCCCGCGATATTTCAGCTAAGATCAGGTACCGCAAGAAGGAGGCGCCCTGCGCGGTAATTCTTGAGAGCGACAGTGTCAGGGTAACATTTGCCGAAGAGCAGGAGGCAATTACTCCCGGCCAGTCAGTGGTCTTTTATGCGGATGACCGTGTTCTGGGAGGGGGGATCATTGAAGAGGTTTTGCATGGAACTTGTTGAAAAGATCGACCGATTACGAAAAGATAGAAATGCCGTCATCCTTGCGCACAACTATCAGATACCCGAGGTTCAGGATATCGCGGACTATGTGGGCGATTCCCTGGGGCTGAGCATCCAGGCGTCAAAGACCGCTGCGGATGTCATCGTATTCTGCGGCGTCTATTTCATGGCGGAGACGGCAAAAATTCTTTCACCGGAAAAGACTGTCCTCATCCCGGATGCGAAGGCGGGCTGTCCCATGGCGGATATGATTACAGCCGAAGAGCTCCGGAAACTGAAGCGAGAACATCCTCGCGCGAAGGTTCTCTGCTACGTGAACACAACGGCTGAGGTTAAGGCTGAGTGCGATGTGTGCTGTACCTCAGGGAATGCGGAGAAGATAGTGCGGGAGGCTTTTCGGAGCGATGACGAGATAATTTTTGCACCAGATCAGTATTTGGCCCATTATATATCTACCAAGGTTGGAAGGGATTTCATTTACTGGAAGGGCTACTGCCCGACACATGTGAAAATACTGCCGGAAGATATTGCGGGGAAAAGGGCGCTTTATCCTGACGCCGAGGTTATGGTGCATCCGGAATGCACGCCAGGTGTCACCAAGTTGGCTGACAAGGTCATCTCGACGGAGGGTATGATGAGGCATGCTAAGGAATCGAATACGCGGGAATTTATTATAGGGACGGAAATAGGCATTCTCCACCGTCTGAGGAAGGGGAATCCCGACAAATTCTTTTACCCGGCATCGGAGCGCGCGGTCTGTCCGAATATGAAACTGACGACACTGGAGAAGGTACTGTGGGCTCTGGAGGAGATGCAGTATGAAGTTACTGTGCCGCCGGATATAATCAGCAAAGCGAAAAGCAGTCTCCAAATAATGCTTGATCACTAAATAAAAAAGGTAAGACCTGGAAATGGAGCTATCAAGAAAGCAGAAAAGGATGAACTGTTGGGAATTTAAGAAATGCGGGCGTGAGGTGGGCGGTCTGAATGTGAAAGTAAATGGGGTGTGTCCCGCTTATCCAGACCATGGAAGGAAATGTGCGCAAGTGGCTGGCACGTTATGCGGAGGAAAAGTCCAGGGTACGTTTGCCATAAAGTTACTAAGCTGTATCGAGTGCGACTTTTTTCAGAGCCAGCACTACGACCGTTCTTACAAAAAAAATGATAGTGTCTCCCATCAATCCCCTTCCGCAAGGGAGGGGGAAGATTCTTAGGGAAAGTATATGGAACCATTTGACATCACCATCATAAGAAAAGGTGTTCGGGAGAGAGTTTCCCAACGTGTCTCGGAGGAGATTCCCCTCACCATAGAGGTGAAAGGGAACGAACTGGTCACGCTGCTATCGAGCCCCGGGGATCTGGAGAACCTCGTGTACGGTTTTCTTTTTAACTCCGGTCTTATTGGAGAAGCCGTTGACGTCAAGAGTCTCATCATTGACCGGGATCGGTGGAAAGCCGCCGTGAAGCTCGCCGGGGAGGGCATATCTGAAGAGATGCTCTTCAAGAGGATATATACCTCCGGCTGTGGTAAGGGAGTCATTTTTCACAATCCTCTGGATGTGATGAACAGGGTGCGGCTCCCCGATGGCTTTACCGTGGATTATCGGAAAATCGAAGAATTCATGGGGATGTTTCAAGCGAAATCTCCCGAGCATAAGGAAACGCGAGGCGTGCACAGCAGCGCCCTTGCGGACGGCAACGATATTCTTATCTTCCGCGACGATATAGGCAGGCACAACGCGATCGATAAGGTTATCGGGGAAGCCCTGTGCCGGGGACTTGAGCTTGAAAACAAGATGGTCTTGACGAGCGGCCGCGTGTCCTCGGAGATATTATCCAAGCTACTGCGGTGCCGGATACCAATAATCGTGGCCGCAGGAGCGCCGACCAACCAGGCCGTGAAACTGGCAAAGAACGTTAATCTGACTGTTGTCGGTCTCGCCCGGGGAAGCATAATGTGTATCTTCAGCGGCGAGGAGAGAATCGTCTGACAGACGGTTTCATTACATTAACACGGCAATCAAATATGCGCCATGCCGGAATCGATCCGGCATGGGTTCCCTCTCCCCCATCAATCTCCGCGATATTTAATTGCCGTTTCATAACACGATGACATGAAAGGTGACATATCATGACTAAAATTGACGCGAAATTAAAAATTGAAACCCTGGCCCTGCATGGCGGCCAGGAATCGGACCCGACAACGGGAGCGCGGGCTGTTCCCATCTACCAGACAACTTCCTATCAATTCAAAAGCACGGAACACGCGGCCAATCTATTCGGCCTGAAGGAATTCGGCAATATCTATGTGCGGCTGATGAATCCAACGACCGATGTTCTGGAGAAGCGGATGGCGCTTCTGGACGGAGGCGTCGGTGCGCTGGCGGTCGCGAGCGGCCAGTCGGCAATCACCCTGGCGCTCCTCAATATCGCACGGGCAGGCGATGAGATTGTTTCGGCTGACAACCTTTACGGGGGGACGTACAACCTCTTTCATTATACCTTTCCCCGTCTGGGGATAAATGTCAATTTTGTCAAATCGAACGACCTTGCTGCTTTCGAGAGAGCAATCACGCCGGGGACAAAGGCCGTTTATGCGGAATCTATCGGCAATCCCAAACTTGATGTGGCAGATCTCGAAGGCATTGCCGGCGTCGCCCATAAGAAGGGCATTCCCTTTGTTTTGGATAATACCGTATCGCCGTATCTCCTGCGCCCCATTGATTTTGGCGTGGATATCATAGTGTATTCGGCAACCAAATTTATCGGAGGCCATGGTACTTCCCTTGGCGGTGTCATTGTTGACTCGGGGAAATTTGACTGGACGGGGGGAAAGTTTCCCCTCATTGACGGTCCTGATCCGAGCTATCATGGCATCAACTTTGTGGAAGCCTTGAAGCCCATGGGAAATATCGCCTACATTATGAAGGCGCGGGTCTGTCTCCTGCGCGATCTGGGTCCGGCGCTCTCGCCGTTTAATGCCTTCCTCTTTCTTCAGGGACTGGAGACGATCCATTTGCGGATGCCGCGCCATTCCGAAAATGCCCTGGCCGTGGCGGAGCATCTCGAAAAACATCCTAAGGTCGCCTGGGTCAATTATCCGGGGCTTAAGTCCAGTTCGGAGAGGGGAAGGGCGGCCAAGTATCTGCCTAAAGGTGCGGGGGCTATTATCGGATTCGGGATCAGCGGTGGTTTAGAGGCCGGCAAGAAATTTATCGATTCGTTGGAACTCATATCACACCTGGCCAACGTGGGTGATGCAAAGACCCTGGCCATCCATCCGGCGACGACGACGCATCAGCAGCTCTCGATCGAGGAACAGTTGGCAACGGGCGTGACGCAGGATTTTATTCGCTTGTCCGTGGGCCTGGAGCATATTGACGACATCATAGCCGATATCGATCAGTCCCTGGCGAAGGTATAATTTTAAGGAGGCAATTATGGGTAACATATATTCAGATATTACGAAAACGATAGGAAAGACTCCCCTGGTAAGAATCAACAGGATGCAGGCGGGGTCGAAGGCGGATATTATAGTGAAGATCGAATCCTTCAACCCTCTTTCCAGTGTGAAGGACAGAATCGGAGTTTCCATGATTGAGGCGGCGGAGAAAGCGGGTCTTATCAAGAAGGATACGGTCATCATCGAACCGACGAGCGGAAACACGGGGATCGCCCTTGCCTTTGTGTGTGCAGCCAAAGGATACAAACTCATTCTTACGATGCCCGAGACGATGAGCATGGAGAGGCGGCATCTGCTGACTATCCTGGGAGCGGAGCTGGTGCTGACGGAAGGGGCTAAAGGAATGAAGGGCGCCGTGGACAGGGCGGAGGAGCTGGCAAAGGAATATAGGAACAGCTATGTGCCGCAGCAGTTCAAAAACCCAGCTAATCCTGAGATTCACCGGCGCACGACGGCGGAGGAGATATGGCAGGATACGGACGGCAAGATTGATTATGTTGTCTCGGGGATAGGGACTGGCGGGACAATTACCGGCATCGGCGAGGTGTTGAAGAAAAAGAAGCCGTCGGTAAAAATGATTGCCGTGGAACCCGCGGATTCACCGGTGCTGTCAGGCGGTAGACCCGGCCCGCACAAGATTCAGGGGATTGGCGCCGGGTTTGTCCCGGAGGTGCTGAACAGGAACGTGATGGACGAAATCATCCAGGTCTCCCATGAGAATGCGGGAGAGATGGCCAGACGCCTGGCGAAGGAAGAGGGTATACTTGTGGGAATATCGAGCGGCGCCGCCCTGTGGGCCGCCATGGAGGTGGCAAAGAGGAAAGAGGCGGAGGGCAAGATGATCGTGGTCATTCTTCCTGATAGCGGCGAGAGGTATCTCTCAACGTGGCTGTTCCAGAAATAGCAGGTGGTTTTTAGATGACGGACATAGGAAACAAAATAGATATAGATAAATCCGCAGGCGTCGTGGAAACGCGGTATTATACCTATGCCGGACCGGGCAAGGAACATAAACTCGAAAGCGGAGAGAAACTGGGACCGATCACCCTTGCTTATGAGACGTATGGAAAATTGAACAAGGGGAAGACGAATGCGATATTGGCGCTGCACGCCCTTTCCGGAGATGCCCATGCGGCGGGTGTTCACGCAGGCCAGGATAATAAGGGCTGGTGGGATGATATGATCGGTCCGGGCAAGGCCTTTGATACGAACAGGTATTTTGTCATCTGTTCAAACGTCATCGGAGGTTGCAAAGGTTCGACTGGTCCCTCCTCGATAAACGAGGCGACGGGCAAGCCTTATGCCCTGGATTTCCCCTTTATTACCATCGCCGATATGGTCCACGCCCAGCGGCATCTGATCGATTTCCTCGGAATTGACAAACTGCTGTGCGTGACGGGTGGTTCCATGGGCGGCATGCAGGTCCTGCAATGGGTCGCCTCTTACCCGGAAAGGGTGAGGTCTGCCATCCCCATTGCCACGGCTCTTAAACACTCTCCGCAGCAGATTGCCTTCAACGAGGTGGTAAGACAATCCATCATGGCTGATCCGGCCTGGCGTGAGGGGAACTATTATGAATATGGACAGCCGGAGAAAGGGCTGGCGGTGGCGCGCATGATCGGTCATATCACCTTCATGAGCGATCAATCCATGGAGGAGAAGTTTTCCCGGCGGTTGAAGAGCGGACGCTTCAGCTTCGGATTTGACGCCGATTTTGAGGTGGAGGGTTATCTGCACTACCGCGGGGCGAACTTCGTGAAGCGCTTCGATGCCAATTCCTATCTCTACATCACGAAGGCGATAGATTACTTTGACCTCTCCGGAGGCAGGTTGATACCCGGCGGGAAAGCAATTGACACACGCTTCTTGATCATTTCCTTTAAGTCGGACTGGCTCTATCCGTCCCATCAGTCTCAGGAAATAGTCCGACTGTTGAAGAGGAGGCGTGTTGATGCGACATACTGCGAGCTGAGCACCACTTATGGGCATGATGCCTTTCTGGTTGAAGTGGAGGAGCAGACGACCCTGATTAAACATTTTCTGGACAAGACCTTCAATGGTTATCTGGTGGTGAGCGAGCATGACGTCTGAAGACATCCGCCTGGATCACAGGATAATTTATTCTATCATCGAGCCCAAGTCCCGGGTGCTTGACCTGGGATGCGGTGAGGGTAACCTTCTTTATCCCCTCGTCAGGGATAAGCAGGTTCGGGCCCAGGGCATCGAGCTCGATGATAAAGCCATTCAGGAATGTGTCAAGAAAGGATTGAGCGTTTTTCACGATGACATTGAACACAGCTTGAGTGAATATCCGGATAATTGTTTTGATTATGTGATTCTGAACCAGAGCATGCAGGAGGTTAAGAACGTTGACTTCGTCATCCAGGAAGCACTGCGCATCGGCGGCAGGGTCATTGTCGGGTTTCCCAACTTTGCTTTCATTCGATCCCGATTCATGCTTTTTTTCCGGGGGAAGTCGCCAGTCACGAAGTCGCTTCCGTATCTCTGGTTTGATACGCCCAATGTCCGTTTCCTGAGCATTGATGACTTCAGGGATTTTTGCGCGGAAAAAAATATCCGGATCATAGAGGCCCATTATCTCGGGGAAAGAAGAATTGTTCATTTCTGGCCTAATTTATTGGCATTGAATGCCATCTTCGTTTTAACGAAAGGAAACGCTTAGCGTATGAGATGGGATGAACTCAGTAATCGCGTGTTGGGGGGCAAACTTCCTACATATAAGCAGGCCCTTGGTATCCTGGAATCCTCGGATGACGATCTTCTGGCCGTTCTCCATGCGGCTCTTATACCATTCGCGGCCGTTATTTCGGGCGCGGTGTCAGCATTCACGTCATTCGCAACGCCAAAAGCAGATTGTGCGCTGAAGGTGATTGTGGGAAGGGACAGGGAGAATAATGAGCAAACCAGGTTGTTTGCCAAACCCCGTTCGATTATTTTCATGCCTTCTATGGTTCAGAACCCCGACAGCTATAAATAGAGGAACGACGGATAAAAATTCCTATATGGAAACGGAGGGATAATTGCCAGGCACAGTCAAGATGAACTGCAAAGTTACGCACTCTGAAGAAAAGTTATTAATGGAAATCACCCCTTTTTTCTCGTTAAAGAGAGATTTAAGGCAACTTATGTTGAAACATTTTTGTTGGAAAATGAGAAATTCCGGGAGCATTGGCAGGGCGAAACAGAATAGAAAGAAATACTTGGTAATCTATTGTCTGTTAGCAGACTTATTCTATTTTCTTCTACTGAAAGGAGTGGTGCATGATAAATACTTTAAACTATGAAACATGGGTAGATGACAATGAAGAGTATTTGAAAACATTTCACGACAAACGCGTTTTTGTTACCTATGCGGGTGGAAAGGATGCTTCCGCAATACTTCATTTCCTCATACGGGCAAAGGTAGACTTCAATTTTGAATTTGAAACACACGCGGCCATGTTTCCGACTCATGTGTACACAAAAGACGAAGTAAGTAAACTCGATTTATACTGGAAAGCACAAGGCATACAGATAAACTGGCACCCCATACACGAAAATGAATCTGCCTTCGAAATAGCCAAGCAAAAAGGAACAAATCCATGTGAGGTCTGCCATTCAACAAAAAGAAGGTATTTTCTTGAATTTTTAAACAGTTCTGTCACCGACTGGGATTCTCTGGTCATAATAGTTGGTTGGTCCCTCTGGGATCTTGTTGGCTATTCACTGGAATATCTATTCGGTAGTGTCTATGCAAACAGGGATGCACTGTTCCAGGGTAAAAGTATCAAAGAGAGGCATAATCGGACCTCCCAACGCTTTTATAAAATGCTGAAAATGAAAGAAGGCTATTCCCTTTTCAAACCATTAATCAGGTACAATGACCAGAATATTAAGAAGATAATTCAGGAAAATCAAATACCAATTCTCACTACCGATTGTTTGTATAAGGGCTTCAGGCCCAAACGGTTATTTGCCGATTGTTATATAAAAATGGATTTGTATTTTGACTATGATAAAGTATTAAAATTTGCTCAGGAATCGCTCGACTTACAAAAAGCATCTTCGTATACGAGTTTAGATAAAGAGGAATTTATAACATCTGTTTTTTAAAAGAGTTGAGTTATTCGTGACGAAACGTTTCGTTGTTGAACAGTTAGAACGCTGTCCGATAGGACCAAAAAAGAATCTATAGGAAACAGCCCTGATATGTCCCCAAAACATGTATCACATTTTTATTTAGAGTTCTGCGCTTTTGGGGTTATTTCCATTTGAAATCAGGTCTGGAGAGGCTAAATCAGCAAAGCAAGAGTATGGAGGAGAAAAATGGCCAGCATAACCCTTAAAGAATGTCCAAAGGTTTATATCCTCGAAACACACCGTTCCAAAACGCCGGCCGACACCCTGCAGTTTGTAGAGAGAATCAAGGAAACCGCCGGCATGATGTCGTTCCGCAACGCCACGGAGGTAGACAGAATCGGGATTCAGGTTTTCACCTGCGATCGCATCAGGCCCGACGGTTCGATGACCAGTCATACCGGCAAGGGTGTTTCCCCCATCCAGGCGCAGGTTTCCATCACCATGGAGGCGATCGAGCGCTACTGTTCAGAGTTCCGGAAGGAATATCTGGAAAAGCTCGTCAAGGGAAGCTATCGTAACCTCAAATCGAAGTTCAACATCCTCGATCCCGAGGATCTTATTTTGTCACGGTTCAGCGATTATGATGACGGCAAGGAGATCTACTGGATACGGGGATGCGACCTGTCCGGAGAAGAGGATATTCTGGTCCCAGCATGTGCGGTTTATCATCCCTATCATGAGGATAATATGCTTTTGATGAGCACCCATACCAATGGCATCGCTGCCGGCAATACCATAGAGGAGGCCGTGATTCATGGTCTTGCAGAGGTCATCGAACGGGATGCCTGGAGCATTGCTCAGTATTCGCGGCAATTCCACGACGCCATTTTTATCGAGGGCGTCCCGGAAAACGAATTCATCATCGGCGTTTTCGAACAGTTTGAAAAGGCGGGCATTGAAATAGTAGCCAAAGATCTCACGACGGATGTGGGGATGCCAGTGGTCGCTGCATTTTCCCGCGATCTGTTTTATCTAACCATGTCGCCCATAGACGGCTTCGGAGCCCATGTGGATCCCCGGGTTGCCACCGTTCGCGCCCTTCTTGAGATCGCGACAACACGCGCCCTTTTTATCCAGAAATACGGACTTCAAGGCATGTGCGAAACGGTGCCTCTATATCTGAGACACGGAGAAGAGGATGACCCCCGGTTTTGTGCCCATCTTCAGAAAGGCATAAAGGAACTTGAAGTAGGTTACAGCTCTGACATCCTTGAGGACATTCAAAACATGATCTCCAGGCTCCGAGCGCGAGGGCTGAACCGTATGATCGCCGTTGATCTCACAAGGTCCGACGTGGGGATTCCCACCGTTCGGATGATCGTTCCGGGGATGGAGACCTACTGTTTTGACAAGACGAGGGTCGGAGAGCGGGCCATGAAAGCCCTTACGAATGAAGCGTGATTTAGCAGCGGAAAGATAAAGGACAAAGGTCGATGGTTTGGAGTCTGCCCACCTTGTGCCGAATATTTTGGGGCCACGGGCAGCGACAAGCATGATTGGTTGGGTTGGCAGGAGTTAGACGGTAGTAACAATTACACTTTGAAAGGTTGAATGGGTTGACAGAATTGGAAAAACAACATTACAGGAAGATGTGCATGAGTTCGTGAAATGGATAGACGAGCTTCTTAGTCGTAGCACCCTTCTATCCGTAATCGATGAACCGGTCCGGTTACTGGACATGTGACTTTGATATCGTAGATATCCTAATTTTGACTTCACATATCGCTTTCATTAAAATTATTGTGCGGCAGACACGCCTTCTACACGCGGGAATAAGTGATCTTGTCTTTTTCAAACTCTGTGATGATTTCGTCAGTCAGGGAAGGGCGGATTTTCGGCATAATTTCAAAAATAGTTTCCGTAGTTATCCTATAATCCCGCTTCGTGGCAAGTTCCCTTTCAAAGGCAAACTGTGCTACTTGCTGAAAGAGATATTCCATATCAGCTGGTGTAAATTGAGATGTCATCTCTATGATACGCTCAAGATCGATCTCCCCTGTATGAAGCTTGGAAAGGTAGTGCCCCAGAATAGTTTTTCTCTCGTCTTCGTTTAAACCACCCACGTGAATGATACAATCAAATCTTCCCGGGCGAAGCAGTGCGGCATCGAGTTGCCTGATATAATTCGTAGCGCAAATGAGGAGTATATTGTTCCCCTGGTTTTTAAGCAGCGGCACCTGCTTAAGAAATTCATTGGTAATAGATTTATCAACCCGGCT
>JBEKXK010000033.1:0-33039 GCA_049512055.1 Syntrophales bacterium
CAAAGCAGAAATCCTCGACGGCGCCCGCCTCTGGGGACTCGACACCTACCAGACCCAGCAGATGATCTGGAAGCTCCACGGCCCCAAGACCCGGGTCATGGTCATCGGCCGGGCCGGAGAAATCAAGTCCCGCATTGCCTGCATCCTGACCGATACCGGAGATGCCTCAGGCCAGGGCGGGTTCGGCGGGGTTATGGGCTCCAAGAACCTGAAGGCCATTGCGGTCCGCGGAACCGGGACGGTAAACGTGGCCCGGCCCAAAGATTTGATGGAAATCACCCATCACATTCAGAAGCTCTTTTCCCGCAAGTCCCTGCGAAGCGATCCCTACCAGCCGGAAGAGAAAAATTTTAAGTATAACATCTGGGGCGGCGGGTACGGCAGAGGAAGTTTGTCCCTCCTTCCGGGGGAACTCCTCGACCTCTGCAACACCCCATCGTCGGGTTACTCCCAGACTCCGGACGGGTGCTTCGCCTGCCCGGTCTCCTGCCGGTCCCGGGTTAAGGGGCCGGATATCACTCCCGGCGTTGCCTTCTGCGCTCAGTCCTACATGTATCTGGAGTCCATGGTCTACCAGCCGGAAAAAGGCTACAGTAAAGTGACCTGGCAGGCGGCTAAGCTGGGCGACCTCTACGGGATCAACGCCTACGAACTCATGGCCATCATCCCCTGGCTGTCCGATTGCTTCCGGGAAAACTTGATCAAAGAAGAAGAAGTCGGACTGCCGATGAAAGAAATCGGCTCTTGGGACTTCATCGACAAGCTCCTCCATAAAATGGCCAACCGGGAAGGAATCGGGGACATTCTCGCCGAAGGGGGACAACGGGCCGCGGCCAAGCTGGGCGGGAAGGCGGAAGAGCTTTCCCACATGTATTATCCCCGGGCGGGGAAATTCGCGGGGTACCGGGAACACTGGGTTTACCTGGGCGGGTTCCCCACCGGGTACGCAGTTCCTCAGCTGGCCCTCATGTGGGTGCTGGACAACCGGGACGCCATGGTCTCCCACAGTTACATCTCCGCGCTATGGGGAGCTGCCTTCACCGTCGGGCAGAATGCTCTTACGGCGGTTCCCGAGAAAATCATCCCCGTCCTGAAGCCGGTGATGAAAGCCGCTTACGGATCGGCAGAGGCCGCTGAATTTGTGCGGCCGGACGGGAAAAATCTCAATTGGAAATGGGCCGCCCCCGTGGTGAAGCGGTATCATGAACATGCTCTCTTAAAGGACTGTTACATCCTGTGCGATATTCTCTTTCCTTTCCTCTTCAATTCCAACACCCCCGACCATGTGGGCGATCTGACGCTTGAATCCCGTATCTTCTCCACCGTCACCGGAATGGAGATGAATGTAGAAGATTCCTACAAAATCGGAGAGATGTTCAACACCCTGGAAAGAGCGCTGGCGGCGCGGGACGGGCGTACCTGCAAGGATGACAGTCTCCATGATATCTATTTTGAAAAGGAAGATGCCGGCGGGCGGAAATACAAACGGGAAGACCTGGAGCGGGCCAAAAGCGACTACTACCGGCTGATGGGCTGGGATGTCAAGACCGGAACCCCCACGGGACCTACGCTGGAAAAGCTGGGGTTGAAGGAAGTAGCGGAGGGGTTGGAGAAAAGAGGACTTATAAAGAGGTGGGGATAATCTCAGATTGTGGATTGCAGATTTCGGAATGCGAAGTAATAGACTTTTAACAGCCTAAAATCGGAATACGGAATGCAGGGGCGCGCGACGCGCGCCATTCTTTGACTTAGGGTTAGGATCGATAAGGAATTCCTTGGATGAGCGAGTCTTTCTCCCTGCCAGCCTTCACCATGGCCGATTACAACCTATACCGGGTGGACGACCGGATCTTCTATGTGTTTGTCATCGCCGCCCTGGCTTTTTGCCTCATCCACGCCGCCTTCCGGGCCTTCCGGCAGCCCCAGCCGACGGAGGTCCACGGGATTCATCCCGCCGGGGACGAAGAGCTTCAGCGGCACACACTCTTTCAGCTGATTTACCATTGGGCCAATTCGGTTGCCATTTTCACCCTGCTGATCTCCGGATGGATGATGTATCAACCCCGGCAGATTCCGAATCTGGAAGGAAGCACGTCAGAATGGTTTTTCTGGCACCGATGGGGGATCGCCCTCCTTCTGGTAGCGATTTTGGCGCACATCGTCCGTGAAGTGTTTGTGGCTAAAGAAGCCAACCCCATGGTGTTCGATCGCGCCGAGGTAAAGAGACTTCTCTCTATCTTCAAAGACTTTTTCGGCTTTTTCAAAAAATATCACCTGCCTGGAAAGTATCACACCGGCCAAATATTCTTTCATTGGGCCGTGGCCGGCAATATTTTGGTTTTGATCCTGACGGGAATGGTTCTCTGGAAGCCTTTCCGAGACTTCCTTCCCCTCTCCCTCTTCGGTCTCGGCTGGGACTTTATCTATTTTAGCCGCGTGATCCACGGCTTCTTCTCCGCCACCCTCATCGCCAGCCTTATTGGCCACCTCTACTTCGCCCTCTTAATCAAAAAGAATTGGCCGGAGACCAAGTCCATGTTCACCGGTCGCATGTCCCTCCGGGAATACCTGGAAAGTCACTCTCCGCTGGAATGAGTAGACCCGGGCAAGGAACTCTTGGGCGATCCGCGCGTCCGTGAAGCCTACCTCGGTGTTGATGCATAACTTGTACATTTCCCCCTCTCCTCTCTCATTCCCGACCCGATCGGGAATCCAGCCCTTTCAAATGATTATCAATCAAATTTGTATCTTGACTTTTCCAGTAATTAAGAGCACAGAAAAACATATTTAGATAGGACATCGTCATAAGATTAAACAACTAATCTGAACCCTTTTCGTAAGGGCAGTGCCATGAAGAGATTATTGAAACCCCGTTTCCTAAAAGAGAACGGGGTTTTGTATTTGAATGGACCATGACATAAACATTATCTGGCAAAGGATAGAATGGATACGATATCAAGAATAGTAGCTGCTACCGGCGCAGGTGTTGGGCTGGGGTTATTTCAACTTATTCTTTCTTTAATTATTTTGGCGGCAGTTATTTTCGTTGGTATTATTATTTGGGAAATTGCAGGGTAATGCTTTATGCGGATCAAAAAGAAATTCAGGAAGGTTATTTCCGACGAGTAATTATTTCAATGACATCTTCACTTTATGATAAGTTGCCGCCCGAAGACATTCTGCTAGGTTTGCAGCCTGAGGAATTAGCCATGAATGTGCTTGCGTGCCTTTGTTCAGATGGTAGCCCGAAGTTTCATCGACTAAATTTCTTTAACGGCTTAAAGAATTATAAAGATCCAGCTGTCTATGCAATTGCTGAAGCATGGTCTTTTCTTGAGCAAGAGGGACTAATAGCCGAAGAACCGTACGATACAAATCACTGGATGTTTGTAACCAGAAGGGGACAAAAAATATTCAAAAGTGGTAATTTCAAGCAATATAAAGCTCTGAAGGCCCTGCCTAAGGAATTACTAGATGCCATATTGGCTTCCAAAGTAATTCCCCCTCTGATGCGTGGCGATTATGATTCCGCAATTTTTGAGGCATTTAAGGAGGTGGAAATAAGAGTCCGACCACTTTCTGAATTGAGCGACTCAGATTTGGGTGTTAACTTGATGAGAAAGGCCTTTCATCCTGAAAATGGGCCATTAACAGATAGTACACAGTTGCAAAGTGAAAAGCAGGTAATTAGTGATTTATTCGCGGGAGCAATCGGGTCTTTCAAAAACCCGAGTAGTCATAGAGACATTGATTTTGATGATATTGAAGAAGTAATTAAACTGATATTGCTTGCAGATCATCTCATCAAGATTTCGGAAAGGCGTAAAAAGTAAGAATCCTTTGAATCAACCGAGCAGCAATTTCAGAAAGTGCTGACGATCTTGAAAGGCGGCTTCATAATGCGCTTGAGAAGGAAGAGCGTGCTCATGAACGGAAAACATGAAGAATAAGAAGACAAAAGTTAATTACGGTACCTCAAACCAGATACCACAAAATCTCTGGCAAGCGTTTTTCCGCTTTCTTTGGCCGCTGAATAGTTGGCTTAAGAAGGTCTTTTTTGTGGTTGTCATCTTATTGATCGCATCTTTCACCATTTGGTTTTCTTTACCGGAAAGAACAAAAACGGAAGTCATAGATTACTTGAAAGGCAGTAAGAAGGCGCAATCTTCCGCAATAGTTACGCATGGGAAGGAACCATCACTGAACATCCAGAAACGTATTCAGCAACATACTGAGGGCGACCAAAGTCCCGCTGTCGTTTCAAATGGAGACGTGAACATCAACATTGGAAGTAAAGACGGTAAAAAAAAGAACGAATAAGTGTCTGGAATACACAGCATTCTCAATCTTAAGATTTGCCATAATGGTTAAACGAGGTATAGGGAATGTATAAATTTGCTATTGCGCTTATTTTGACCTTTCTATTTGTTGGTCTAATATCAGGCGGAGAATTTTCAGCAGCCCAACCAACCCAGCAGGAGACTCATGCGCCAAATAGTCCAGTAATTTATACTGGGAAAGGGAACGTAAAAGTTTCTATAACAATAAACGAAGCAAAAGAAATTTGTAAAACACTTCAGGAATTAATTGAAACCTATAAAAATGAAAGAGATATTGAAATATCGGAGCTTAAAAAAAGAATTGCGAAAATCCATGAAACCGAATTACATGTTTTACCTAAAGAGGCTGATGAATGGGCCGAATACTTTCTTTCCACGTTGCCCTTGAGAAAAGATAAGGTGATAACACAAGAAAAGGAAGAGACGGTAAGGTTTGAGAAAGAACGAACGAACATTCCCGTCCTATTCGAATATAGCATTAAGAAATTTGACGAATATATTTTGGCATTAAAAAAGCACGATAAAAGAATAAATCTAAAACAAGAACAAATTCCCCAAATAATAACCTACGCTGATTCCCCTCAAGAATATAACTCTGTAAGAATAGCGTCTTTCCCCAACGGAACCTCACTCACAATACGGTTGAACACTGGTGTGATAAGAAATAACCGTTTTCAACAGTATCCATTCATTACAATTTTTTTGAGGAAGAACGGGCAAGAACAGATCATGCTGTGGGTGGAGCAGATAAAATATGCAGCGCGTACTAACCCACTAGCCTATGGAGATGGTGAATTGACTGATGTATTTAAGAAATACTTGACGAGGGCCTATGACATCATGATTGAAGAGGCCTATTTACGCTCACCAGAAGCCCGTGTCCGACCTCTGCGGACAGTTCCTTGAAAACATTTCAGGATATTGGGAAGCTGACGATACAACTGGAAACGCGAACTCTCAGCCACGAGCTGAGTCTCCCTCCGAGAAACAGGGATGACTGTTGCGGCGGGGCTCACGGCATACAGCTGTTTGCATGAGCGCGGCGCACTAGTTGCTCCCGTAATCATCAATTCTGCCGACCACCCACCATTGAACAGTTGTAGGTGAAACGAATAGAATATCGCCATCCCGGACGATGTAATCTTTCCTTTCAACTGGACACGGTCTTTTCTCGCTCGTACATTGCCAAACGACCGAGATTATAATCGCTGATCAAAATATTAGTTAGCGATATCAATTTTGCCATTTCATCTGTTCAGTAAGAAGCACGTTATCAGGGACCGGAGAGGTGCATCGTTCAGAATCAAAAGCGCTCTGATCATTTCTCTTGACACATTTGACAGTCTCAGTGTGCGACGGATTTCCGGCCATTTCGAGTCGGGGATAAATCGGACGTCCGGATTGGGACAGAAACTCGCATCATAAATCTCAAAAGACTTTTCATTCATCAGGAGAGCCTTAACGACTCGGGGAATTCGGGGGACATCATACTTAATTATCGCAGACTGAAAGAACAATATTTCTGTCGTTAATCCTCAATGCTTCCAAATATCCAAGCGCGTTTGTTTGTAGGTGAACTAAACAGACGGCCTCTGTTACTAACTTCCTGTAACAAGGCATCCAGTGATTTTGACAGACGCGCATCCTTTCAAATGGTTATCAATGAAATTTGTCTCTTAGCGCCACTCCATGCCTGAATTCTATATATTAGATATATTAGACCAACTTTTGCCTGCTGGCATGAGGAAAACGAGAGGAAGAGCACAAAGGAGTACCAACCCGAAAGAGGAAAAGGTAATCCTGAAGCCGAGCGGATAACTCCCGCTCACGTGAAGGATAAAAGTAGTCAGAGAGACGCCCAAAGCGCCACCGACAGTGCGGAACATACCCCGAAGGCCCACGATGCTGGCCACTTTCTCAGGCATCAGCTCGATACATGCATTATTGGCAGCAGGCAGCGCGATCCCCACACCGATCCCCATAAGAAGTATCAGCAAAGAGAGTGTTTCTGGAACCCCCAGCTGGAAACCAATCATCCTCCAGATTGAAAGGTCTTGTCCCAGAAGGATAATGGATAAAGAAGCAATAATGAAACCAATGAACATTGGCTTCCGGTATCCCCATCGTCTAAGTAGAAAGGCGGTGACGGCCGAAGCGGGAATCATTCCGAGGGATCGTGGAGTCAGAATCATCCCGCTCATCAACGTTGATAGCTTATGGACCGATGTGGCATAAAGAGGTATGAAAGAAAAGCTGCCGAAGATTATCGCGCCCATTAAGAGATTCAATAAATTTGCCGCCAGAAAGGGGGTTGATTTCAAGAGAGCGATATCAAGGATTGGGTTTGTTTCTCTTTTTTCCTGTCGAAAGAATAAGACAAGTAGAAAGAGGCTGAAGCTGGTAAAGAGCGCAGCCACAAGAAAATAGAGGGGAGAAAAGCTTTCCGCGATGATGTTCAGGCCTAGCATCAGAAATAGTATGGCCCCGCTCATGAAAAAGGCTCCCCTGAAGTCTATGTGGGGCGGGGAATGAACATTAGAGTCCTTAAGGAGAGTCATGATCAGGACAATCAAAATGACACCGATGGGAAGATTGATGTAGAAGATGTAACGCCAGGAATAATTGGCCACAATCCATCCTCCTAGGTTCGGCCCCACAATTCCGCCTATGGGGAAGATGCTTGTGAAAAGGCCTATCATCCTTTCTCGGCTCTCGGGAAAATAGTCGCTCACGATCCCTGATGCACTGGGAAGGAAGCTGGCTCCTCCAATCCCTTGGAGAGCCCTGAAGGCAACCAGGGTATAGATATTACGTGCAAGACCGCAGGCAAGGGAACTGGCAGTGAAGAGTATAAGTGAAACGAGGAAAACCTTTTTCCTGCCAAATGTATCGCTTAGATTTCCTGCCAGCGGCATTGCTGTGGTGATTCCGATAAAATAGATGGAGATAGTCCACGAAGCCCAAATGACATTTACACCCAGCTCTTTCATAAAGCTGGAAAAGGCGACAGCTACAATGGTACTGTCTATAGAGTACATGAGGAGACCAAACGAAGCAATGGCGAAAATGACGTAGCGCCGCATCCGAAGAAACGTCCGTAAAGTTAATAATGATGGATTTCATGATAGCTACACTATATGAAAGGGTCAATAATAATTTCCATGAACTATCAACGAGAGGGTAACGCTATGGAAAACAAGATCGTCTACTTGATGATAACGAACAGAAAGTACGGGGATGACATTCCAACTGGTAAGAAGTGGAGTTCCCAGAAGATGCCTATATGAAGATTCAAGGGAATTATTTGTTCCTTTGGAGGCTTTCTTGATTTTCTCTTATATAAATCATCAGAAAGGGGGAAAAGATCATGGCTACAAAAAAGATGAACATTGCTATTTGGGGAATCACAGGTATTTTATTAATTTTATTGTTGCTAATCGGGCTATCTTGCTTCGGTACTCCGGCTTGGACAGCCGACGCTAAGCAGAAGATCTCGAAGTCAGGCATCCCCTATCGTCCGGATAATGCCCTGGCAGGGCCCGAAGATCTGGTCAACGCTATCCGCGCCCGCCGTCCCGGCGGCAAGCTGCTGAACCTAGACCGTATGCTACTGAACAGCCCAGCCTTTGCACGGGGCTGGAATACGATGTTTGCGGCGATCCGGGGTCAGCTGGCGCTCTCCCCGAAGCTGCGGGAGCTGTCAATCATGGCAATCGGCGTAATTAACAAAGCCGACTACGAGTGGGTGCAGCATGCGCCGGAATTTCGAGCTGCGGGCGGCACCAAGGCGCAGATGGAAGCGCTGAAGGATATGTCCACCGCCATCAACAATACCAAGCTATTCGATGAGTCGGAGCGCGCCGCGCTGGCGCTTACCTACGAGATGACGCGCAACATCACCGTCAAGGACACAACTATGGCGCGAGTGCGCGCCATCCTGCCGGACCAACAGGTAGTGGAGCTGGTGGGGACCATTGCAGGCTATAACATGGTGTCGCGATTTTTGGTGGCCACAGGAATCGAAGTGGAGGAATGAGGGGATTGTCTCGAAGTTAATTCTCAAACATCAGGATCTGAAGACGACCAAGCTTATTTGGGTAAGGTGAGTATCAAGACTAATGCAGCCGCCACAAAAAGCCGCGCGGCTGTATTAGCATTATCCAATCTTTCAACCCATAATCATCAACTCACGGATCAGCCTGTCGGTGTAGATAAGTAGGTGAAACGAATAGAATATCGCCATCCCGGACGATATAATCTTTCCTTTCAACTGGACACGGTCTTTTCTCGCTCGTACATCGCCAGACAACCGAGGTTATAATCGCTAATCAGAATATTGCTTGGCGATATCAATTTTGCCACTTCATTTGTTCAGTAAAAAGCACGTTATCACTGACCTTAGAGGTGCATCGTTCAGAATCAAAAACGCTGTGATCATATTTCTTGACACATTTGACAGTCTCAGTGTGCGACGGATTTCCGGCCATTTCGAGTCGGGGATAAATCGGACGTCCGGGTTGGGACAGAAACTCGCATCATAAATCTCAAAAGACTTTTCATTCATCAGGAGAGCCTCAACGACTGTGGTATGCTCAAGATATGCCGCGCAATCAGCGTCAGTACCGCCATAAGAAAAGGGATACAGCCGACAATCAGAAGGACGGAGGGGATGTTTATAAATCCTGCAGAGCCTTTGATCATTCAGGAATATGCAGGGCTCCGGCTTGCCTCGTATTCTTTTCAGGTAACCCTCTGTGTGATGGTAAATCAAATCTGCCGGTGGCCATTTCAAATACCGGGAGATAGTCATTAAATCTTCCGCCGATAACCTCGGGATATAAGTCATGCAGCAAGTTCCGCATTTCCGGCAAATGAAGGGAACTGCGATGTCATGTCCAGGCAGCTCGATTTTCGTGAAGATCACACCCCTCGTGCTCCTCATATTCCTTTTCAAGAGTCTTCTTAATAACATTTGCTTGAATCCCTAATTCGGTTCTTTTTATGTCAATAAAACTCATAATTAAGATGTTTCTCCGTTTCTTATGGATTATTCCAAAACAGCAAAAATAGTCGTCGATGATCATTTGGATATCTCCAATATCAAAGGCCTCATAGGGATCGCCTTCCAAGGGTTTCCCTGGTGATTGCTTCAGACTATAGTTTCGTATTGAACCACATCATGAGAAATGCCAGGATCAGAGAGGTTGACAAGGGTAGCGCTAACGCTATACGTAAATTGAGGAAAAAATAGAGATTTAGATGTATGAGTGTAGGAGATGTCTTATACATTGTAGATTAGATCAGTTTTGTTATAAATACAATGGTAATTATTTATAAGGTCTGTACGACAATACTTTGTTAATGTTCAATTTTCTATGAGGCTTTAGATTATATAATCGCGGATTAGGACTGGATTCCCGATCAAGTCGGGAATGACAGAAGGTGGATAGATTCCCGTTTGCACGGGAATGACAAGGAGTGGCTGGATTCACGTTCGCAGGTGAATGACAATACCGGCCTGGATTCCCCGCCCCCGGTCAGGGTGGGAATGACAGTGAAAACTTTGCCATTTCATCACTGCCAGTTCTTCTCGTCCCAGTACTTGTATTCGTGGATCCACTCGTCCTTGTACATCTTCACCAAACTTTGTAAGTACTTTGGATACCCCCTGTAAGAATTTTGTCCTTGTAATGTTTTGGTGAACAACTCCATTCTTCGACGTCAATAAGTTCTAAAAACAATTTCATCGTATGACTTTCTCCACTTTGGCGGCATAAGCTTGTATTTATCATTAAAATAACCTACGGCGATAAGCATGGGAACAAAATAGTTGTCCGGGACATTGAAGGCCTTTCTGACTCCTTCGTGGTCAAACCCATCCATGGGATGTGAATCCAGGCCGGCGTCTTTCGCCGCCACCATCAGGGCCATGCCGAAAAAAGCGGCGTTTTTTACAGCGAAGGCAAGAGCCTTTTCATTTCCGTCATAGAGCGATTTTGTTCCTTCTTCAATCCATTCCCTCTGGGCGGGCTTCATATAACTCAAGTCCAGCATGTTCTGCCAAACATTTTCAAAAGTCGGATGACCTGATTTCCAACCACCTCTGTCCGCAATCACTATCAGTACTATCGGCGCCTCTGTTATTTTGGGCTGATTCCAGGCCACTGCTTTCAAGCGCTCCTTATCGGCAGGCGATTTGACAACGATTAATTGCCAGGGTTGCAAGTTGAAGCTGGATGGTGCGAGGGCCGCTGTCTCAACTATTTTTTTCAGCTGATCATCAGTTACCGGTTTCCCCGGATCAAAATAATTGACTGCCCGTCTCTCCGTCATTGTCTTTGTAAATTCCATAATCTCCGCCTCCTTTACGACAAAACCTTAACTTCATTACTGCCAGTTTTTCTTGTCCCAATATTTGTATTCGTGGAGCCACTCGTCCTTGTACATCTTCACCAGAGCCTGAAAATATTTTCTGTTTTCCTCATGCCGCCCTCTCTGCTTTTTGTAAACCTTCCCGGCCATGATATCCTCAGCCAGTGCGCAACCGAGCCGGAAGGCCTTCTTCTGTGCTCTCTCCAAAGCCTCGGGGCCTGATCTCATGGATACACCTGTGCTCCCGGTGACGAAGGAACCGAAGTTGAGCATGATCTCATTCAAGTAATCCGTGACCTGCAGATACTGAGCGGGACCTCCGGAGGTAGCCACGTTGACGCTGTACTTACCCGTCAGCAATTGGCAATGGACAGCATCAGCCATGCGGTCTATCACGGTCTTCATCTGGGCGGTGACCGACCTGAAGTAGTTCGGGGAACCCATAACCAGGCCGTCGGCGGCCATCATCTTCCTGAAGAGGAACTGAAAGTCGTCCTTCTTCACGCATTTTCCTTTCTTGTAACATACCCCGCAGGCGTTGCAGTATTCTATATGCAGCTTGCAGAGGTCCACCAGTTCCACCTTGAAGCCTTTGGATTTCGCACCATTCAGGACGGCCTTGACCAGTTTGAGGGTCTCGCTCTTAGAGCCCTTGGGGCTGGCGTTTATACCCAGTACTTTCATTTCTCTTTCCTCCGGATGATTTAGACATAGTGTGTAGCCGTTAATAATCGTATTATATCTCGGAACTTTTGAAAAGACTATTACATCTTGTTCAAGAATTGGGGAAAACTGGATTCCCGATCGGGTCGGGAATGACCAGTGAGAAAGCGGGAATGACAAGGGGAGGATGGATTCCCGCCCCCCGATAAGGACGTTCGAGGGCAGGCTCCGCCCCGAAATGACAGAAGGTGGCCTGCAAGTTGCACTTCCTAAAATCGTCCGAATCCTGTATATGTCAGTAATCGATGTCGGCGATGATCCACTGGATGAGGGAGATGCTGGCTAAAATGAATAAGACATTCCGGAAATACAATCGCAATTCCCTTCCTCAGCAGAAGATCAATAAGATGCCTGTAGGTAAGTCAGATCGTGAGAAGAAAAGATTCCCTGTTCCCATCAGCCCCTTGATCCATTCCGCATTGCGCGCCATATATGCAGGCGGTCCGAAAAGCACGTGGGCGTCGGATTTGTACGGCCGCCCATTGTACAAATACGAAACAAGGGCGGGGCACGTAACGTTCTTTTTTGCGCCTCCACCCGATTTCGGGAACCGCTTTCATCACTCCATAGCGCTATACTACACACCGCGACTTGATTTCATCTATTCCGGAAGCCTGAGAAACGCAGTCCATAATTTATCGGTGGAGACTGCGGATGTATTCCTGATTCTCATGTCGCGTATTGCGGAACTGCCGGATCCCAAGAAAGGAATCGCCAGTATCAGTCTTGATGACATTGCTCAATCGCGCGGAGTTCGCCTCCGGCATGGCAGCAGGCAGAATCTCTATGAAGACTTCAAACAGGAGGTGCTGCGGCTTGCCGACATGCGCCTCACCATGTCCTGGAGAGACTATAAAACCGGCGGGGAAGTCACCTTCGGAAAGGAACGGCCGGACAGGCTTTTGGACATATTGGATATAGAGTATAAGCGTGAAGCGGAGAAGTGGACATCATTTCGCTTTCGCTGCGGCCAGGCGCTGTCACATTTCCTCGACCCTGAGGGACTCTTCTGGATCGGGTATTATAGCAAAGCCCTGTTGCACCTGAGCCCTTATCATGATGCCTTGACGAAAAAGCTGGGAACATACTGGATAATAGTTGGCACTGTCGCCGAGAAGAAGGGGGTGCTCCCCAGCGCCACACCCAAGACCATTCTAAATTTCTGTGGTGAAGACATAAACTGGAGGCATCCCGGACAGACGGTAGATGCGTTTATCGAAGCCCATCAGCGCCTCGAAGACTTAGGCGTGATAGAAAGCATTCCGGTCTTGGAGCCGATGGCGCGGAGCAGAGGATACTTCAACGATTGGCTTAATACGGCGCTCACAGTGAAATTATCGGAAGACCTCTGGCAGATAGCTGCTACACCCAGAAGAGCTAAACTGCCATTTCGGCAGAAAAGGCCGGTTCGGGGAAGAAAGTACCGGCAGGAGTCTCCAGCTTCTGATATTCCGAAAACTGCAGAGGATCTGATTGCCAATCAAACGATTATCAGGCAATTCAGGGCTGATCACTACTTGCGTCAGGTAGAGCTGGCCAGGGCATTAGGTGTAACGAGGCAGACCCTCTCCAACTATGAGCGGGGACTGCATACCCTGCCTGAAGATAAGGCTATCAGAATTTTGGATATCTGGCATCGGAAGGCGCTATAGTAATCTCCGCTGCAAGTGCTGACTCTTGACCCGATTCCTTATCTGCATTTAGTGAAAACCCACCCAATGCCTGAACAAATCAAACCCATTCCATAAGTTTGTTAACTTTCATAAGGAATCAATCTCAAGAGGAATCGTGCTTTCCCGGGAGGTTAACATTGCTAATAATATCTAATGATCATGGTCAGCGGATCGGGCTCTTTGTTAAAATCCATGAAAAAGTAATTATCTAATCAGCGGCAGGCATACTTGGGCTCTTATCGAAAAGGAGGTGTCGTTTATGAACCGAGAAGACCGAATCAAAATCCTGCAAAATAAAATTGGGGAACTTGGGTTGTGCGGCGCCCTGCTCTGCTATTCCCGTGATATATTGTACTACACAGGCACGGCACAGCCTTCATACCTGGTCGTCTTGCCTAATGATTACATTTTGTTTGTCAGAAGCGGTCTTGAATTCGCTTTGGACGACGTCTTTGTCAGCAAAGGGAAAGTGCGCGAGGAGCGCCGCTTGGCAAACATATTCAAGGAAATTTTCGCCGGGCGGGACTTGGGGAGTAAACGGATCGGTACGGAGCTCGATATTTTAACAGCCGAACAATTCAAAGATATGGAGAAGATATTTGCCGGTTATGAATTTGTGAGCGTATCTCCCCTCGTCCTGGAACAGAGAAAGACGAAGGATCCCTCCGAGATCGAGAAAATCAGAAGGGCCTGTGATGCAATTCACCGGGGCCATGAAGCGGTTCTCTCCACTATGAAAGAAGGTGTCACTGAACTTGAACTTGCCGCCGCGGTCGAAAACGCTCATCGACTGGCAGGTCATGAAGGGATTTTCTTCATCCGGCAGCCTGATTTCTTCATGAGTCGGGGACCCATCTCGTCAGGATCGAACCTCTTCAAAATCAGCGGCGTCGTGTATACCATCACCGGCGTGGGATTGAGTTCCTCAGTGCCTGCCGGACCCTCACTGCGAAAAATATCAAGAGGCGAACCCGTCATCGTCGATATACCGCTGCTTGTCGATGGGTATCATGCAGACCAGACAAGGACGTACTGTTTGGGAAAGGCCTCTGATGAGATCAAATCCATGCACAGCGATCTCGTAACCATAGCCGACCACCTCATCAGCAGCATTAAGCCGGGGATGAAGTGCAGTGAGATCTACGGCGCTGCAGTTGAGAAGGCAAGAGCACTCGGAAGATCGGACCACTTTCAAAATTTTGGCAAGGGAAAGAAGTCCCGGCTTATCGGTCATGGGATCGGCCTGGAGCTGAACGAACCTCCCGTTCCTTCAGAGTACGACCATTCCGAGGTGGGCGACAATTACGTTGTGGCGTTGGATATGCACATGATGGACGAGGCTGCCGGGGTTGTCAAGCTGGAAGACATGATTCTCATTAAGCAGGAGGGAAATGAAATCATGACAAGGAGCCCCCGGCGGCTCTTCGAGATAATATAAGCCATATATTCTCTTTTTGGCGGCTCCGGGTGCGGAAACGAAGAACAAGAAAAAGATTATAGGAGGGATGGTGAAATTATGGAGTATATACATAGCATCAATGATCAGGGAATCGTTACAGTCCGACTAAGCAGGGGAAAAGTGAATGCCCTTAATGAAACAGTGGTTGATGAAATGACAGGCCATTTTAAAGAGCTTGCCGCCGATGCCGGAGTAAGGGCTATTATCCTCACAGGAACTGGAAAATTTTTTACTTTCGGTTTTGATATTCCGGAGTTTCTCAGCTACCCGAGAGAATCATTTATCCGTTACCTCACCAAGTTCACTGATTTATATACTTACCTGTTCCTGTATCCTAAACCGGTCGTTGCCGCGCTCAACGGCCACACAATTGCCGGAGGCTGTATGCTCGCCATCGCCTGCGATTACAGGATCATGGTTTCCGGGAAGGCAAAGATTTCCCTCAATGAAATCAATTTCGGCTCGTCCCTGTTTTTGGGAAGCGTTGAGATGATGAAACTGCTCTTGGGACAAAGGAATGCGGAAAGGGCGGTATATACCGGGACAATGTATTCGGCGGATGAAGCGCACGGGATCGGACTGATTGACCAAATCTCATCAGAAGCTGATTTGGAGGCGGAAGCGAAAAAAATCGCCGGTCAATACGCGGAAAAAGATGCGGCCGCATTCAAAAGCATCAAGAAACTTCTGAGAGGTACCGTCGCAGAAGAGATCATGAAAAGGGAAAGAGACTGTATTCTCGAATTCGTCGATATTTGGTATTCGGAGAGCACCTGGAAAAACCTGCAAGGGAAAAACATACACTCTTAAAGCGTTCTCGTAAGATCATGCCGATAAGGCACTGTCAGTAGTATCCCGGGTCAGGATATTCGCCGTAGACCTCACGGTATACGTCGCAAATCTCCTGGATGGTTGCAGAGTCTTTCACCGCCTCTATGCAGTAGGGCATGACATTCTCACCCCTCTCGCAGGCATTTTTGAGATTCTTGAGGCATTTGTTCACGGCCTTGCCGTTCCGCTTCCTGCGAACCTTATGCAGCCGCTTTATCTGCTCGATTTCGAGAGTATCTTCCACCTCAACGGGCTTAATGGATATCTTTCCGGTGGAAGTATATTTGTTCACCCCGACCATGATCTTTTCACAGGAATCTATCTGCCGCTGAAATTTGTACGCCGCGTCGGCAATCTCCAGTTGCGGAAAACCCTTTTCGATAGCGACGGCCATGCCGCCCATCCTGTCAATCCTTTCGATATATGCCCAGGCCTGCTCCTCCAATTCGTTCGTGAGCGCTTCCACAAAATAGGAACCGGCAAGGGGATCGATTGTATTGGCCACGCCGGTTTCCTCTGCGATGATCTGCTGGGTACGGAGGGCAAGCTGCAAATCATGATCGGAGGGAAGGCTAAGAACCTCATACAACGAGTTTGTATGGAGAGACTGGGTTCCTCCCAGGACAGCCGCAAGGGCTTCCAGTGCGGTGCGGACGAGGTTGTTGTAAGGCTGCTGGGCTGTGAGAGAGCAGCCCGACGTCTGCGTATGAAAGCGCATCCACCAGGACCGGGACCTCCTTGCCTTGAAGCGGTCGCGCATAATCCTGGCCCACATCCTCCTTGCAGCGCGAAGCTTCGCGATCTCTTCAAAGAAGTCGATGTGGGAGTTAAAGAAGAAGGAAAGTCTCGATGCAAATGAATCGACGTCGAGCCCTTTTCTCCGAATTACAGCATCGACATATTCTATGCCGTCGCGCAGGGTGAAGGCAAGCTCTTGCACGGCCGTAGATCCGGCTTCTCTGATGTGGTATCCGCTGATGGAAATAGTGTTCCATTTGGGGACATGCTTGACGCCAAATTCCACGGCATCGCAGACAAGTTTCAAGGATGGTTCGAGGGGACACATCAAGGTCTTCTGCGCAATAAATTCCTTGAGCAGGTCGTTCTGAACTGTGCCGGATAACTTGGCAAGTGGGACACCTTTCAAGTCAGCAGCAGCGCAATACATTGCCCAGATGACTGTTGCCGGCGGATTGATGGTCATGGAGGTTGTCACCCTGTCCATGGGAATCCCATCGAGGAGAACCAAAAAATCTTCCAGGGAATCAATAGCGACACCACATTTTCCACATTCTCCGCGGGCTTTCGGCGAGTCCGTATCGTAGCCCATGAGGGTTGGAAAATCGAAAGGAATGCTGAGGCCTGTTTGTCCATCCTTGAGAAATTTATGCCATCGCCTGTTGGTCTCTTGGGAGGTGCCCATCCCTGACAACATCCTGTAAGTCCAGTATTTCCCCCGGTAGCCTGTCACCTGGTTCCCGCGGAGAAACGGAAACTGCCCCGGATAACCTATGTCACGGGCAAAGTCCAAGTTATTATTATCATCAGGCGTATAAAGCCTCTTGATCTCGATGCCTGAATTGGTGGCCCACTGAGATTTCTGGTCGCTCTTCCGGGCAACAATCCGGCGAACCTCATCTTCCCACTTCTTCCTAAGCCTGCTTGATTGATCCAGCAATTCTTTTGCAAAGTACACGAGTCAATCGCCCCTTGTCTCAAAAAATTCTTTCGATTTCATAAGCCAGCTCAGTCTTTCCTTTGTCACCATAAAAGCAGGTGGTATGAGGAAGAACTTGCTTTGTTCTATACGCCAATGCCTCCATTTCTTCGGGCGTGGGAACACGCCAGGGCAGACCCTGAATGGGCAGATAGGCATCTATTCTGAAGGGGATGGATCGGTCCACGGAAGCGATGAAGGCGGCGATCCGCAAAATTTCTTCCTCATCGACGTAACCTGGTACGAAAACAGTTTCCGCATGAAGCGAGACAGACTTGGATGAGGAAATCTCAGTGAAGTGCCGCAAGATAACCCTGTTATCGACTCCTGTATAGTCCCGGTGCAAGGCCGGCGTGACAGCTTTAATGCTGAAGATAACTTGATCCAGCATCGCAAGCGGCGGCAATTTCCTGCCGTTGGTAAGAAGCACAAAGGAACAAGTTTTCGACTGCTTCAGAGAAACCAGAATCCGGGACAGAAATGGGTCACATACGGGTTCTGCACCCATAAGGACGATCTGTTTTAATGACAGCGGATCGAGAAGGTGTACGAGTTCCTGTAAAGTCAGAAAACGACCGGGCCGCTCGCTTATGTATGCGGGATCGTAGATGCGCAAGCGGGTTTCGGGAAGATGGCAGTCAAAAGCCTCCTTCTTAAGAAGGCAGAGCCGGCAGCTCAAATTGCATCCCCAGAAGAAAAGGCAACATACACCATATTCCCGGGAGAAGGTTATATGGTAGATATTTGTGCGCGGTGAATTGTTCTCTATCATGGCACAGTCTTAAAAAATGGCCATTCCCTTCAATATGGTATCGCCTGTTGAAAGAATAATAACGCACACACGGGGAAAAGGCGATTAGTTTTTTGACTATCGCGTTTAGAATCCATCCATATCATTTGGTAATGCGCCGGGTTATGAGGGTCTCACGCCCCCTGCGAACCAGGAGCTGTCCTACGCTTCTGATATTTCCTTCGCTGTATACCGTGAATTCGTCCCGGTAATATTCCCTGAAGATCTCCTCAGCCAGTTCGTCGCCTTTCTTATCTTCATCCATGACCCTCGACAACATAGCGAACGTCGCTTGCCGCGACTCTCTAAAAGCATTTTTTGCGGAGGAACCCATCAATGGTCCTTGATGACCGAATCCCAGGATATGCGCCTTCATCGATTCCATGTAATCGATGGTGTTTATATAGTCTGAAAAATCAGTAAGGAAGAGCGGTAGGAACTCCTGTCCCGGAAAATGAAAGCCGAGAGAATCCGAAAGCATCAATGCTCCCATCGCCGGTATATGTATGATGATGTTTCCCGGTGAGTGCCCTCCGACCTTGATGCACTGTAAGGAAATCCCGCCGAGGTCAATCGCGTGCTTATCTTTCACGGCTATATGGTTTTCCGGAAATTCAAATTTTTCAATCGGAGGACGGCCGTTTTTTGTGCCCATGCCGTATAGACGGTTTGTCATGAACCGGTCTTCTCTTAACATCGTTTGCAGGGCTTTGGGATGAGTCAAAAACTCTTTTGCTCCCGCACCGGCAACAACCACGGCATCCGGGTATCTTTCCCGCAGGGCTTCCATGCCCGTTACATGGTCGGCATGCGGATGCGTGAGGATTAAATACGTCGGCGATATATCCAGGGCCTCCATCTGCCGGATGACCCTGTCTGCAATCGCTGAAATGCCCGCCTCAATAAGCGCTGATCCGTTCTTGCCCCGGACAAGATAGAGGTTAAAAAAATAATTTCCCAACAACCAGAGGTCTTCCGTTAATGCCAACGGAGTAACTCGCAATTTTTTTGTCGCCGGTGCTTCCATGAGTTTCTCCAAAAGATGAGAGTTAATCTAATCGGCAGTGATTTGCAGGTATCTTCCAGCTACCTCCTCTGCGAGAGTGACAGGGTCCGTTTCACCTCGAAGCAGTTTATCAACCATACGGTCCATCTCGCCTTCCATAATCAGTTGGTTTAAGATTGGGTTGAGAATACATAAGACAAGGGCATCGTTTAATTCATGAAATGACCGGCGACGGTTGCAATCGCCGATCACATTGTTGTCGAAGAGATAACGGTGATGAACCAGGATCGTCGTCGCCACAGCTTCAATTCCCTTTCGGAACTTCGCAGGTTCGAAGACGCTTTCAACGGTGAGGATGGGAGGTCGCCATCGGCCTGATCGGTTTGGCGACATGTCGAGAATGGCCATTAGCTCGCGTTGAAGTTTATGAGTTCCATCACGGTCCGCCTTGTTGATAACAAAGATGTCGGCGATCTCCATGACGCCGGCCTTGAGGACCTGAATCTCGTCTCCCATCCCGGGAACGAGGACTAGCACAATAGTATGGGCATAATTCATGACCTGCACTTCCTGCTGACCCGCACCCACCGTTTCCACCATGATTAGTTCTTTGCCCATGGCATCGAGGACATGTATCGCCTCGCCAACGGCCTTCGAAAGACCTCCCAATGAGCCGCGCGTGGCCATGCTTCTCACAAAAACCCCGTTATCTTCCGCGTGCCGCTGCATGCGAATTCTGTCACCCAGAATCGCGCCTCCCGTAAAGGGGCTGGTGGGATCGACGGCGAGGACGCCTACGGTCTTTCCGATACCGCGGTTCCATTCGATGAGGCCATCCACCAGTGTGCTTTTCCCAACTCCCGGAGATCCGGTAATTCCTACAATATGAGCATTCCCCGTATGAAGGAAAATGTCTTTGATGATCTGCCGCGTTTCCGAAATATCATCTTCAATATTCCTTATGAGGCGAGAGGCGGTGCGAACGTCTCCTTCCCTGATCTTTTTTAATCTTTCCATAAGCTCATCCCTTTTGTTTGTAATACTGAAGCGCAACTCCCTCCGGCAGAAACTCCTTTGTCTTTTGAATGACGAGGCTCCCGAGCCTAGAGGTAATCAAACATAAAGAAGATAGTTTGGACGACTATACAAAAAGGGTAAGGTTGCAAATTGCGTGATTATCTTTGTTAGAGATGTTAATTCGCCCGGAAAGTGAGGCTGAATCCGGGGAAGAAAATATTTTGCAGTTAACAAACTTGTTGGATAGGTGAAGGTTGGTCAGTAGATAGGTGGGTCACCTGCAAAGTATCATTTAAGAGCTACATCAAGCTATGAGAGGGGGTCAATGTACTAAGGATATCCTTGGAGACTAACCATTTCTCTGTGCGTACAGACCTGTTCGTGAGGGCATCGTTAGCAGGATTAAAATGGTTATACCGCTCGCCGATAAATAGCTTTAGTGCGTCACCATATAATTCACGATCCTGCTTGTTCTTGTCGAGATACAGGTCAATTGCATCTTCTTTGATTATTATCTCAATTTTCTTAGAGCGTTTGTTTGACTTCTTTGTATTGTTGTCGAGGTTCCAATCTATTTGTATTATATGATCGTTGTCGGCGAACTGTGAAACAATCCACGCATTCGTGGGGAAAATCGGTTTTATAAGTCTCACCCAATAGTCCATCAAATCTTCAGTCATGGTCTTTATCCTTTTCGACTCACTGTTCCATCCCTATTATCTTCATTTCCTTAGACCATCCGGATTTGTCTGTCCTGACATCCCTGCATGATTTCTTATGCTGGAGCTTGAAAATAATCTTCCCCTGATATTCGCCATCCGGCTCCACTCTATACCCCAGTATGGTTCCGCCGTAGAAGGAAGGCTCTTGTTTCTTCTTATGAAAAAAAATCTCACCCCCGACCAGTTTTTGAGCTCTATTTTCATCCAGTGTCCACCAGCCGCTTTCCCATACATTATCTGACAGCTTGGCAAAATTATTCAAATGTTCGATCAGGTGTATATTCACTTTGCAACCTCCTTGCCTTAAATATCATCTACAATTTGAAGCTCTCCGCAGCAAGCTGCGGAGAATCTTCGATTCTTAAGGAACAGTGTCGTTCGTCATTCGCTCGCTTACCCCGCAGCACGCTACGGGGAATGCGCTCGCTACCGAATTCAATGCCCCGGATTCTTTTCCACCCAAAAAAAGAAAAAGCCCTGTCTCATTGTAATGGACAGGGCTTCAATAGTTTCTTTGTTTCCCTACTCGGGAAGAGGGCTCATCAACTTTTTCAGTGATGTCTATTACATTGTCTTACATTCAGAATACTCTCAATCCGGAGGAAGTCAAGCTAATTCGTTCTACTATAAGCTAAACTTCCTGAAACCGTCCGAATCCTCTATGCTTAAACAATTGATTGCGGCGCAAGAAGACACTTCGCCTGTCATGGTTGAGAATAATTAAAATGCGTTTTCTCGCCGGGTTTGATATATCTGCGGTCAAGAAGTAGCCGGGGTAAACAAACCTCAGCCTGCCCTGCAGGTAAGACCGGTCTATTGAGCCTAAATCATAAACGAAGACATCAGGTGGATGCAGGATGTTCATCATCGGCGGGAGAGCCCACTCGACAGAACAGATTCATGAAGTCGGAAAACTCGGATATCCTTTTGCCGAGATTTCTCTTTATGTCCCGAAAGACGTCGAGCGTGAGCTTGACGAGCTTCTAAGACTGAAGAGCCTTTACGGAATCACCTACCTTGCCCATTATCCAAACGAAGATAACACCTTTGATGCGAAGATTCTTGAGGAGCGATTCGTTCCCCGCATGAAGAGACTCTTCGAACTTTCGGGAGCGCTGGGCATCACGAAGGGAACTTTCCATTTCTGGATGGACGAAAGGTATGTTTCGCACACAGCGACCGCCCGCAAGATCGAGTTGGCAGCGGAGATGGTCGCTTCTGCTGGAAAAGCGGGCATAGTTTTATGCATTGAAAACCTGAGTGAACGATATTATCATTTTATGCCTATGTTTGATAAAGTTCCCGACTTGAAGATGACTTTGGATATAGGGCACAGCCAACTCCTCTCCAGGGAGAACACATCTTTCGGCTTCATCGAAAACTGTTTCTCCCGGATAGAGCACGTTCATGTACATGACAACCGTGGCGGAAAATCACCAAAGGATGACATCCATCTGCCTCTCGGAGAGGGCATCGTGGACTACCGGCGGATATTAGCCCTCCTAAAGGAGAAGGGCTACGAGTCAACGATGACCATGGAAGTGAAGCTTGCCGATATGGAAAAGACAAAGGATGCAATCCTCGATTGTCTTCGATGATGGCATGCAATATGCCGGGCAATATTGATGCACTATCGGCTGCGTTGAAAAAAACGCTGGTAATTTTTCCGCAGATGAAATAGAAAAACGCGATTCAAAAAATATCCGGTGTTTCAGCACCATGATGATAAAAGGAGTTTATACATGACCAAAGATAACAATTCTTTTCGCGGCGGGTCCAAATACGTTCTCGATGACGAGTTGGCAAAGGTAGTGAATATCTCCATAGCCTTGGAAATGCCGCTCCTGCTCAAGGGGGAGCCAGGCACGGGGAAGACGATGCTCGCCCACGCCATTGCCGAAAGCCTGAAGATGCCCCTGATTGTGCTGAACGTGAAGTCCAGCATGAAGCTTGTGGACGCGCTGTATCAGTACGATACCCTCACGCGGTTAAACGACAGCCGCTTCGGGGATTCCCAGCGGGATGTCAGCAATATCGAGGAATACATCCGGATGGGAAAAATCGGCCAGGCCTTTGTATCGGACCTGCGGACGGTGCTCTTGATCGACGAGATAGACAAGGCCGACAGCGATTTCCAGGACGACATGCTCGATGTCCTCGACCAGATGCAGTTCGATATCATAGAAATCGATAAGACCGTTACGGCGCGCCACCGGCCGGTGATCGTCATTACTTCCAACGCGAAGAAGGACCTCTCCGATCCATTTCTGGGCCGCTGCAATTTTCATCACATCGCCTTTCCCGACGTCGGGACGATGCGGCTCATCGTGGGTGTTCATTTCCCCAATCTCAGCAAGGACCTCTCCGAGGCCTGCATCGAGGCTTTCTACCGTTTACGGGATTTCAAGGGAATCGAAAAGAAGCCCGCCACGCGGGAGTTGATCAACTGGATTCGCGCCCTGAAGACGGACCCTGATATGCACTTGAAATCCCTTTCCCGGGGGAACACGCCCTATTTAGGCATTCTTTTCAAGAAGAGCGCTGATCTTACTGCCGCCACCCAACAGGCAGCGAGGATGCGCTAAAGAGGAACCGGATTTGTTTATCGAATTCTTTTATACGCTCCGTGAGCGCGGGCTTCCCGTGTCGCCCACGTCTTTTTTGCGTCTGCAGAAGGCACTGAGCCTGGGCATGATCCAGTCCATCGACGATTTCTACACGACCGCCCGTGCGGTCCTCGTAAAGAGCGAGCGTTATTTCGATCTGTACGATCAGGTCTTCGCGCATTTCTTCCGCGGCGTTGCCCTCAAGGCGCCGGAGGAGATCGAGCTCACGGAGATTGTGAAGGCGCTTCTCGAAGAATGGCTGAAGAATCCGGAACAAATCGCTGAGGCCCTCGGTCTTGACGAAGCAAAACTAAAAAAGATGACGCCTGAAGAGCTTATCCAATATTTTCTCGACCGGCTCAAGGATCAGACGGAAGCGCATCACGGGGGAAACCGCTGGATCGGCACAGGCGGCACCTCGCCAGTCGGACATTCCGGCTATCATCCCAGCGGAATGCGCGTGGGCGGGCAGTCCCGAAACAAATCGGCCGTCAAGGTGGCCATGGAACGGCGATATAAGGACTATTCCCAGGAAGGCCCTCTGACAGAGGTGCAGATGGGCGAGGCCTTGAAGAGGCTGCGCCGGATGATTCCCTCCGGTCCGAAAGATCTTGTAAATGTGGATGAGACCATCTATGAGACAATGCGGAACGCCGGAGAAATCGAGATCATCTTCGACCGCCGTTTATCAGACCGTCTAAAAATCATCCTCATGATCGACAACGGCGGCTGGTCCATGGACCCCTATGTCGAAGTCGTGCAGACCCTGTTTCACTATGCCCGGAGCCAGTTCAAGGATTTGAAAATCTACTTCTTCCACAACACCGTTTACAGTCGTGTCTGGCAGGACCCGCAACGGCGCTACAAACCGGATCCTATCGAAGAGTTTATCCGCAAGGATCCGGAGACGCGACTGATCATCGTTGGCGATGCGAGCATGGCCCCCTATGAGCTGATCCACACCACCGGGCCGATATACATCGACCAGGTGGAGGTCGGGACCGGCCTGGAGCGTCTGAAATATCTCGCCAACATCTTCCGCCATGCCGTTTGGCTCAATCCCCAGCCTGAGCATGACTGGCGCCACACCTTTACCGTCGGCATGATCAGCCAGGTCTTTCCCATGTTCGAACTGACATTGGACGGTTTGGAAAAGGCGGTTCAGCACCTTATGGCCCGGCACTGATGCAGGCGGCAATCAGGTCGTTGGGCGATCCTGCAAAATAAGGATTTGATCTTCTGTTCACCCCTTCCTGAAGGCAGCGGTTCTTAAACCATGACGAGGTTGCTGTATTTCAAACGGCAATAATTGTTAAACGCATGAAGAAGACAGAAAACACACCGTCATCCTACTGTCTCCGGAGGACGCCCTTCGGCTCGGTAGCCGTCCTTTGGCAAGTTCATCGAGGACGGCCGAAAATCTGGCGTGCCTTGCTTTCCAGGCCCAACGCGTCGGCCAGGCAGCTTGTCCAAACATCCTTTCCCGATCTCATGCCTTCTTCCTGCGCCGAGGTTGACCTTTTTGCCGACCAAATTGCAGCATTCTTGACGGGCGAAGACATCGGCTTCTCTCTTGACATTATTCGTTTGGATCTATGCTCGAGATTTCAGCAAAAGGTCTTGCTTGCTGAATATGGAATTCCTCGTGGCAGTGTAAGCACATATCATCGGATCGCCAATCATCTCGGTAATGCCCATGGTGCACGGGCAGTAGGCAGAGCCTTGGCTACTAATCCGTTTCCGATCATAATACCATGCCATCGTGCTATTCGATCTGACGGAACACTGGGCGGATATCAGGGCGGTATCGAAATGAAACGAGCTTTACTGAAGATGGAGGGCCTTCTTTTCGACCCTTCGGGTCGTGTCCTTATCAAAGAACTTTTCTACTGAAGGTGCTGCACCGGACGTTCGACGCGCAGGGTGCAAGAATTTTGTCAAGCGGACTTGAGGAAACCGCGGAGTTGCAACCACTGCATTCTTGGGACAGTTTTTTGACATAAAGGCGCCGTAATCCTTGTTCGCAACCCGCCTCAAAAAGAATTCCTGTCAGACAGATAATCCTTAGACGTCCGTCAGATTGCGCTATCCCGCACGAAATTTCCATAAAATATCAATCAGATCAGTACCATTCCAGTTGAGGCCAGCTTCCGGGTTCCCGATGCAATAGATATTGACGGTATCAATCTTGATTGGCACTTAATTTGCAAATGTTAATATCCGGTGTAGAAAACAGGACCGAACTGCAGGAGCGACGGAGTACTGCGAAACCTACTGTAGACAGATTGTGGGAATTCATAAAATCCATGTAGCAATTAATTGTTTGAAGTAATTTTAATAAGGGGAGATTTTACCATGAAAGGAAAAAGGGTTTACACAAGAAATCTTTACGTGAAGATAATTGTTTTATTGAGTATGGCCGTCATGGCGCTTGCTTTATTCCCGGGAACATCGCTGGGCAGGGATCTCGACGCCGTGAAACAAGATGGCGTCCTGCGGCACCTTGGCATCCCCTATGCCAACTTTATTACCGGAAGCGGTGACGGCATGGACGTTGAGTTAATGAGGCTCTTTGCCAAACACCTTGGCGTAAAGTACGAATTCGTCAAGACTGATTGGAGCGAAATTTTCGGCGACCTGACGGGCAAGACAGTGAAACCGAAAGGCGACAATATAGAGATCACAGGCAGTGTCCCTGTCAGGGGCGATGTCGCCGCAAGCGGCATCACCGTCTTGCCGTGGCGTCAGAAGATAGTCGATTTTTCTCTTGCCACCTTCCCCAACCAGGTCTGGCTCGTCGCACGGGCCGACTCTTCCGTCAAACCCATCAAGTCGTCCAATAACATCAGCAGGGATATTGCGGCAGTAAAGAAGATCATCGCCGGTCAGCCCCTTCTGGGAAAGGCCTCAACCTGCCTGGAGCCGTCGCTTTATGGGCTGGAAAAGATAACCGATAAGATAAGCCTTTTCGAAGGCTCCTTAAATGAGATGGCCCCTGCAATCATCAATGGAAAGTCGGATCTGACGCTCCTCGACGTCCCCGATGCACTGGTCGCTCTCCAGAAATGGCCCGGCAAGATCAAGATCATCGGACCGGTGAGTGAAATGCAGGATATGGCCGCTGCCTTCAATCAGGATTCGCCGGAGCTCAGGAAGGAATTCAATAAGTTTTTGAACAAGAGTAAGAAAGACGGCTCCTATTTTAGGATTGTAAAAAAATACTACCCCTTCGTGCCTAACTACTACCCGGAATTTTTCAGGAAGACGAATTGAAACAGAAGGATGCACCCATGAACGTATCAAATGCTTATGCAGAACGCTAACAATGAACAGATAAAATGGCATACGAAGAAGCGGAACCTGGCGGTTTTTCTGGCCGGGATTATGCTCATTGCATACGTGTCTTTCTTGCTCGTCACAAATTACCTGTCAGCCGCCAATCTGCAAAGAACTCTCCTGGAACAATTGAAGCGGGACACGGAGCGGCACGCCACCGCGGTGGCGTACTTTTTTTCGGAACGGAAAGACGACCTTGTTAACCTGGCAGTGTCCAGAGAGGTATCCGTTTTTTTTGAAAACAAGGCGTTGGGAATGAGCATGGAATATGGGCTGCGGCTCAGTTTGATCCCCATAAGCGACCGTTTCCAGGATCTCATTCGCCGAAAAAAGATCGGAGAAGATGCGATATACTCGCGTATTGTCTTGATTGAAAAGGGCGGCAACGTATTGGCAGACGCGGCAGCCCCCCAGTCACCCGTGAAAATGAGAGACGAATGGAACAAGTATCTTACAAACGACCGGGAGGACCCGGTCGTCCATAGTTCCACAGACGGCAGGGAATTGACTGTTTCCATATCCTATTTTCACAAAGGAAAGTATGCGGGCCAGATCATCGCCTGGGTGAAACCTGATACTCTCTACAAGGATTTGCTCATGCAAGAAGGCGTCGCGAACCGTATGACCTTCATTGTCGCGGACGAAAAGAGCAATAGCCTGCCGGTGTTCGTCCAACCACCCCCCTTTGCATCGGGTTTCCCGGATTTTGGAAAAATCGAAATCGGCCGGCCCCTGGAGTTTGAGGCGAAGAATTACCAGGGCGGCAACAAAAAAATGATTGCACTGCGTTTGCCGGTGCAGGGTACCCCATTCTCCCTGGTTGTATTCGCTTCGGACCCGGAAATCGTGGGGCAATCTAATCCGTGGCACCTTGTAACGAAGATGGCTCTTCTGGCGTTGTTCGTTATTGGCATTGTCGTGTTTGTCATTGCGCTGAGCATGAAGCGTCTCGTTCTTCAGACACAACTCCACGAAGCAATGCTCCGGGAAGCCGAGCTTCAAAAGAAGCGCCAGGAGCTGGAAGCAGAAATTGCGGAACGCAGAAGAGTGGAAACTGCCTTGCAGGATACAGAAAAAAAATTGTCGGAGATCATTGATTTTCTGCCGGACGCCACTTTTGCAATCGATCTGAACGGAAAAGTCATTGCCTGGAACAGGGCCATAGAGGTCATGACGGGAATAAAGGCGGGAGATATGTTAGGCAAGGGCGATAATGAATACTCGCTTCCCTTCTACGGGGACAGAAGACCCATCCTCATTGATCTCGCCCTCCATCCCTATCCGCAAAGGGAAAAGGAATACACCGCCATCCGCAGGACGGGGGATATCATCTTTGGAGAATCCTATACGCCGAATTTGCCTCCCGGCGACGTGCATCTTTCTGCGACGGCGTCGGTATTGCGGGACTCCGGCGGCGAAATTATTGCCGCCATCGAGTGTATCCGCAACAACACAGAGCGGAAGAAACTCGAAGCCCAGCTCCAGCAGGCACAGAAGATGGAAGCGATCGGGACACTCGCGGGCGGTATTGCACATGACTTCAACAACCTGCTCATGGCGATCCAGGGAAATACCTCTCTAATGTTGATGAGGACCGATGCGGAAGACCTCCGTCATGAGAAGCTGGAGGCCATAGAAAACCAGGTAGTGGCCGGTTCGGATCTGACAAAACAGCTCCTCGGGTTTGCCCGCGTCGGCAAATATGAGATGAAACCCATAGACCTCAACGATGTCGTTGAAAAGAGTTTAATCATGTTCGGCAGGACAAAGAAGGAAATTTCCGTTCACAAGAAATATGAAACATCCCTCTGGGCCGTGGAAGCGGATACCTCCCAGATGGAGCAGGTCTTCATGAACC
This sequence comes from Syntrophales bacterium, assembly GCA_049512055.1. Lineage (GTDB taxonomy): Bacteria > Desulfobacterota > Syntrophia > Syntrophales > UBA2185 > Fen-1135. The sequence goes on from JBEKXK010000033.1 coordinate 28,451, forward strand.
TCTACATCAATGCGTGGCAGGCCATGCCGGGAGGGGGGCATGTCTATCTGGAAACCACCAACCTGTCGATCACTACGAACGATCAGAAGAGTCCTTACATGAAACCCGGCAAGTATGTGAAAATATCGCTCACTGACACGGGCGTGGGCATGGACGAGAAGACAAAGGCAAGGATCTTCGAGCCGTTCTTCACCACAAAGGCGATGGGACGGGGCACGGGACTGGGGCTCGCCATGGTCTACGGAATAGTCAAGGGCCATAATGGCTATATCGACGTATACAGTGAGAAGGGCAAAGGCACGACCTTCAATATCTATCTGCCCGCTTCGGAAAGAGAGGCCCTGAAAGATGTAAAAACAGAAGAGGCAATCGTCACAGGCAAGGAAACTATTCTTCTGGTCGATGATGAGGAGGGGATCATCGGCGTCGTGAAAGAGATGCTCGAAGCGCTGGGATATCAAGTTCTCACTGCCGCGAGCGGCCGGGGCGCTGTGGATGTCTATGAGAGGAACAAGAGCAAAATCGATCTAGTGATATTAGACATGATCATGCCGGAAATGGGTGGGGGAGAGACTTTTGATCGCCTCAAGGAGATTAACCCGGAGATCAAGGTGGTTCTCGCAAGCGGGTACAGTATTAACGGTGAGGCGTCCGGGATCATGGCGAGAGGCTGCAAGGGTTTCATTCAAAAGCCGGCAAGGATTGCCGAACTGTCGCAGAGAGTGAGAAACGTGCTCGGAAAAACGGTATAGCACCAAGTCGTCCACCACTGAGACCTTTGAAGAAGCCTTATTCGGGAATATCAAAACTTCTTTAGACCCATCAAAGCGGTATAAGATTGATCAAGACCGACCGGATTCACGACCCAATAGCGGTCAATATTCCACCTACAAAGTCACAGCCGGTTGCATTAATGAGAATCAATGATAACCGTTTGTACTGTTGAAACGCCACACATCCCAATATCGTGACCAGCAATAAAGCGACTGCTGCTACTATGACTTATATATATCCATATTAAGATAAAAAATCCCCCAGCCGCCACTGCAACCGGGGGATTCGTTCTTTATATTAACAACCTAACTGTTTGTAGAAATCACTTCCCTTGTCATCCACCAGGATAAATGCCGGGAAGTCTACAACCTCAATCTTCCAGACTGCCTCCATGCCAAGTTCGGGGAAGTCGATGCATTCGACCTTTTTGATGTTCTCATCAGCGAGAAGTGCGGCTGGGCCGCCTATGGAACCGAACTTGAAGCGATGCCTGGGCTCGGTCCGCTAGCTCACTTTCTCTTTTCCTCAGATAGCTTCAGTCCCAAATCGAGGGCTTTACGGTTCATTTCGATAAAACTTGGGCTGATCTGCTTTTCAAGTACCTTCATGACAGATTCTGACCGGACAATCCCTGTCAGGCCGATCAAAACCCCAAGCATACAGATATTAAACACGATCTGGTTTCCTATTTTGTCAATCACTGTCTGATACATGGGGAACTCTTTGAGCATAGCATCGACCGTCCGCTCAGTCTTGACATAATGTGTATCCGTGATCAGCAGCCCTCCGGGGCGGATAATGCGAGAGAATTTGTTGTACGCGTCCTGGGTGAGGCAAATCAGCACGTTTGGCTGGTTGACCTTTGGAAAGAATATCTCCGAGTCGGAAATAATAACTTCGGAACGAGTCGCCCCGCCTCTCGCGGCAGCGCCGTAGTCCTGGGTTTGAACCGCATTTAAATTCTCGAAGAGCACAGCCGCCTCAGCCAAAATGATGGCTGCTGTAACAACCCCTTGGCCGCCTGCTCCGGAAAATACAAATCTGGTCCGCTCCACCATTATTTCCCCTCCTTGGCACGTTGAATGATTGTATCATATGCGGAGCAATATTCAGGCAGTTCTTTTCGAATAAAAATTCCACGTTCAATTAGATTTGGATTATCCTCTTTAGCTATGGAATCGGCAGGGATTGTTGTCTTTCTCATATAATTGAGCATGTCCACCACGTCGCCTTGCCGGTTTCTGCGCCCAAAGTATGTCGGGCATGGGGACATGATCTCCACCACAGAAAATCCTTTATGCACGATAGCCTCCTGGATCATTTCGGCCATCTCCTGCACATGATATGTGGTAGTCCGAGCCACAAAAGTCGCGCCGGCGGCGGCAGCTAACTCGACAACATCAAAACTCTGATCGATATTTGAGTAAGGGGCGGTGCTCGCCATGGTTCCGTAACCGGACAAGGGGGAGTACTGACCACCGGTCATCCCATAGGTCTGGTTATTCATCACAATGGCCGTAATATCTATATTACGCCGGGCGGCGTGGATGAAATGATTGCCTCCAATGGCAAGGGCGTCGCCGTCGCCCATGGGCACAATCAGCTTCAATTCTGGTCTGCTCAGTTTAATCCCTGTAGCGAAAGCCAGAGCGCGACCGTGCAGAGTATGCATCGTATGAAAATCAAGGTAGCCGGTAATTCGTGAGGAACAGCCAATGCCCGACACCATGACGATGTCGTTTTTATTCAACCGTAGCTTCTCGATCGCTTGTATCAAACCGTTCAAAACAATGCCATGCCCGCAACCCGCGCACCAGATGTGAGGAAAGAACCGTTCACGAATGTAATCTTTTACTGCCATTGCCTAAATCCCCTTCCCTTCAATCACATGCAGTATCCTTTGAATATCCGTCGGGCTGATTAAAACACCGTCAATTCTGTTGGCCAAAGAGACCCGCTCCGGACGGTCCACCGCCAGTCTGACGGATTGACAGACTTGCCCTGAGTTCATCTCCACGACAACAATGTATCTTGCCCCGGCGGCTTTCTGCCTTATCAGATCGTATGGAAACGGCCAGAGGGTCTGCATTTCCAACAGTCCGTATTTTTCCCCACGTCTGCGGTGTCTTTCCACAATATGCCGGGCGGAACGCGCTGCGGAACCGTAAGAGATGAGCAAGAATTCGGCATCCTCGGTGTAAAAATCCTTAAACCTGACAAGCTGGTTGGTTCTGTTATCGATTTTGTCCATCAAATGCCTGATGAGCCCGTGCACAACACCTGGATCATCTGATGGAAATCCCCACATGTCGTGGTATAAACCTGTCACGTTATATCGATGAACACCCCCGAAATCGGACATGGGCAGCCGACCATCTTCACGCGGCAGATAGGGATGATAATCCACCCCTTGTTTCACCGACGTTTTCAGACGTTCCACTATGGGGATATCTCCTTCCTCAGGCAGAACCAGTCGCTCACGCATGTGGCCTACCACTTTATCGAACAAAAGCACTACCGGCGTCCGGTAGGTCTCGGAGATATTGAACGCCTCCACGGTCATCGCGAAAACGTCCTGGTTGTTTGAAGCGGTCAAGGCCACAATGGAATGATCGCCGTGCGTCCCCCAGCGAGTCTGATTCACGTCGCCCTGGCTGACATGAGTCGGGATTCCCGTCGATGGCCCCCCTCGCTGCACGTTAACGATCACGCAAGGGATTTCCGCCATGATCGCGTAGCCAACCGCTTCCTGCATCAACGAAAAGCCGGGGCCGCTTGTGGCTGTCATGACTTTGCGTCCCGTAAGGGAAGCCCCGATAATGGCGCACATCGAGGCAATTTCATCTTCCATCTGTATGAACTTGCCGCCTCCTTTAGGAAGCCGAAAAGCAAGATGTTCGGCAATCTCCGTGGAAGGAGTGATGGGATAACCCGCGAAAAAATCAAGCCCCGCGTACAAGGCGCCTTCCACACAAGCCTCGTTTCCCTGTACAAACTTCACTTTGCCTTTCATGTCATCTTTCCTAGTCGATTGTGATTTATGGCCAGATCCGGACACCAGAGATCAAGGAGAAACATCCCGCCAATCATACTGAAGGATAAACGGCATTTCTATGGCCAGATCGGGACATCGAAATTCACAGAGCCTGCAGCAAATACAGTCCTCGCCCCTCGCAACAACAGCTTTCCCCATGAAGTCGAGCGCTAGGACGCGCTTAGGGCAGAAAGCAACGCACACGCCGCATCCCTTACACCATTGACTATTAATCAAGAGGTCTCTTAGGTGCGATTTTTCCTCGTCCAAGGTGCCTCGAATACTTAACCGTTCTCAACTTATAATTTCTTATACCCGGCTTTCATCATTAATGGCAGTACCATTACGTACAGTCAAACGATGCAGGAAACCAAGCGTCACTGTAAAGACTCCTGTACTTATTTTAAACACTCCCGTTGAAGATTTCAACTCGAAAATCTGCATTTTCAGCACGACTGACGTTTTACTGACTATAGGAAGTTAAATTAGTCGTGAACCTGGTCGGGACTTAACCGGTCTTAAGCGGTTCAGATGAGTTTAAAAACGTAACAAAACGGAATACGGCTTTACCATCGAATTTTATCGTTTCTCAATGGGAATGTAGCTGCGGGGTTCAGGCCCTGTCCAAAGGCTCTCCGGACGATAGATGCGATTGTCGTTTCTTTGTTCAAGAATATGAGCGAGCCATCCGGCAACTCTCCCCATGGCAAAAATCGGGGTAAAGAGAATAGATGGAATGCCCAGAAGGCGGTAGACGGCGCCGGAGTAAAAATCAACATTT
>JBEKXK010000034.1:0-33605 GCA_049512055.1 Syntrophales bacterium
GAAAGAGATAGAATGGCGGTTTAACCACCGGAGTGAAAATTTAGTAACCTCACTCCGTAAACTCTTGTCTCAGCGAGTTGTCAAAGAACAAAGTTTAGTGCAACTTTAATGGTGTATTACCAAATATAATATCTTAATGGAGCGCCTCCTTCTTTACCAAAGGTTTAATTAACAGAGTTTCACGTTTTCTGCTGCGGGGCCTTTTTTACCCTGGACAACATCAAAGCTTACAGACTGGCCTTCAGTTAAAGTCTTGAAACCAGCGGCTTGAATGGCACTGTAATGGACGAAAATATCCCCACCATCATTCTTCTCGATAAATCCAAAACCTTTACTCTCGTTAAACCATTTTACTTTACCTTCCGACATAATTAGTCTCCTCCTTTCTCAGAATTTACCAAAAAGTCGAATTACCAATATGACAGAAATAAAAAAGCCACCAAGACTCTAAAGGGCATGGTGGCCGCCTTTGCACTTCAAATTGTTATAACTCAACTTTAGCTGTACCATACTGACTAAAGACCATTGTAGGGTACAGAATTTAGGAAAACTATATTCTACTATTTACCTAAAGTCAAGACATACTTATTTTATTTCAATCTCAGTGCAGACCTTCAGGTCTGCCGCGTCACCATTTAAAGTATTGCGTACCTTTAGGTGCGCTGTATTAGCGGGACTAAAGTCTTGCACTACTTACCCTTGTCATTCCCGCTCCCTCTTGTGTCATTCCCACGCAGGCGGGAATCCAGAGCTACTGTCCTTTCTTCTCGCCCCCTTTGATAAAGGGGGCCACGGGGGATTTTAATCTGTCATTCCCGTCCCCGATAAGGACATTTGCGATCATGCCCCGTTGAGGATCCAGCAAGCGTCAAGCCTCCAGCTTTGCCGGAAGATATTTACTGTTGTCAATTTATTTGACAGAAACATCTCTTATTCATATACTACTAAACGGACGGCTTTTTCATATATTCACTCGTTATCCAGGAGTTTGAGGTTTTGACGGAAATCGGAAAAATTGTATTTCGCACTCATGCAATTCAACGGATGTTTCAACGCCGCATCGATGAAAAGGATGTTCGTTCTGTTTTGGAAACAGGAGAAACTATAGAAAGATACCCTGACGATACACCGTATCACAGCCGTCTGATTCTCGGATGGCTGGGGAAACGACCGCTGCATGTTGTTGCGGCGGATAACACGGCTTATAACGAAACAATTGTTATTACTGTGTACGAACCTGAACAAGACAAATGGAGTCCGGATTTTAAAAGGAGAATTCCATGAAATGTGTCATTTGTAAACACGCTGAAACAAAACCTGGCACGACAACCGTAACCTTGGAACGGGATGGCTTTACCTATGTCGTTAAACAAGTGCCTGCACAAGTGTGCCCGAATTGCGGCGAAGATTACGTCGATGAGAAGGTTGCGGGAGAACTGCTTAAATCTGCAGAACAGATGGCAAGGTCTGGTGCACAAGTAGATATCCGCCAATATGTTGCCGCATAATTTCTAATCTGGATTGTGGCGAAGCGCTCCGTGTGGTCATCCGGGACGGAACGGTTCTGGAAAAAGCCAAAAAAGTAATTGGGCCTTGCGCCGCGAGATGTAGCAATAGAGGATTATCATTAGCGGAGGTGTGGTATGGTCAAGAAACGCATTCCACCGGTGCATCCCGGTGCATATCTGAAAGAGTTGCTTGATGAACTGGGGTTGTCTCAATATCGCCTTGCGAAAGATATTGGTGTACCTGCCATGCGCGTCAGTTACGTCGTTAAAGGAAAACGACCAATAACCGCCGAGCTTGCGCTGCGTTTGGGTCGGTATTTTGGGCAGAATCCACGTTACTGGCTGAACCTTCAAAGCCGATATGACATGGATATGGTGGAAGATACCCTTTCAGACCAAGTAGCACGGCAAGTTCGACCACGTGCGGTTGCCGCGTCATAACTTCCCTTCTAAACAGCTCAAGGTCACCGCCCTTCACATAGAGCTGGCCCTGCAAACGGCATCGTGCACGGGCCTGGAGACGCGGCCGCCATCCTCGCCATTCGTTCCTATTCCACTTCGTTTCATTCTTAATAAATAGTCGCTGTCCCTATTTTTATCCTCTTTTGTTTTTCAAATGTCTTGTCAAAAAGCTATCCAGTTGGTTGATAAAAGCCTGGCAGTCTTTTTTACTGAACGTCGATGGACCGCCCGTCATCATGCCGCTGTCTCTTAGCTCATTCATCAGGTCACGCATTGCCAGCCTGTCCTTGATGTTGCCCTCCGTATAGAACTTACCCCTGGGGTTGAGCGCAAAGGCGCCCTTGGCAACCACCCGGTCTGCAAGTGGGATGTCGGCAGTAATCACCAAGTCCCCCGGCTGTGCCAGTTCGGCGATGCGATCATCGGCAAGATCAGGTCCTTCAGGGACGATGATGCTTGAAATAATGTCTGACGGCTCATATCTCACCTGCTTATTGGCCACAAAAACCAAAGGCACATGCAAGCGCAAAGCGGCCTTGATCAGCAGGTCTTTGGCCGCAGTCGGAAATCCGTCCGCATCGACATATATCCGCATTTTCAGGCATCCAAAATTTCTTTGACCCTGCCTACAATGCCGCTTTGCAGGCGCACCTTGATGCCCTGGGGATGACTGGCTGAGTTTGTGAGGATATCCTTTACGATGCCTTCAGACAGTTTGCCGCTGAGCTGATCCTGCTTCCGGACGACCTTCACATGCACGCCAGGTTTAATGTCCGATCGGTTATTTCCATTCATATCCATCCCTTCCGGCTCCGGAAAACGGATCATCTTTTTGTTGGTAGGATCTCGATCCAGTAGTCATCCGGATCGTTGATAAAGTAGATTCCCATTGCCTTGTTTTCGTAGCAGATGCAGCCCATCCTTTCATGGAGGGCATGGGCGCCCGCAAAATCATCAACCGTGAAAGCCAGGTGAAATTCATTGTCGCCCAGATTGTAAGGCTCCTGTCTGTCTTTGAGCCAGGTCAACTCGAGCCGGTGCGGCGTCCGACCGTCGCCGAGAAAGACGAGGATGAAACTCCCATCCGGTGCTTCTTTCCTTCTTGCTTCCGTCAGTTGCAGCGCCTCCCGGTAGAAGGAGAGGCTTTTCTCCAAATTGAGTACGTTAAAATTATTGTGTGCGAAAGTGAATTGCATAAACTTGTTTCCTTTCTTGGGTCACCCCGCTGAGGGCGGCAATCAGCGCCATCAGTATCCATGAATTTTCCATGTTGGATCATTTATCTGAATCCGGCAGCGAGCGCAAGCCCTTCCTGTCCTTTCTTCTCGCCCCCTTTGACAAAGGGGGCCACGGGGGATTTTAATTTGTCCTCGCTACCCCCCATTTGTCATTCCCCCCCTCCATTGTCATTCCCGCGAAAGCGGGAATCTATCGGCAGTTGTCATTTCGAACGCATGTGAGAAATCTATTTATTTTCCCCCTTTATAAAAGGGGGGGCGGGGGGATTTCAATTCACATAGAGCGGGCACTGCAAAAGACGCACGGCATCGTGCACTTCTCCTCGCAGCCTTTGTCTTGCATTCGCCTGATCGAAAAGCTACGTCTCAACGAAGGACTCCGCTGCGATAGCCCTGACGTGCTTCTGAATTGTTTCCAATTTGTCAAACGACCGAAAAACGGCCTTCACGCCCAGTTCTCTGATTATCTTTTCTTCCCTGTCCGATATAATCCCCCCTACGACAACGGGGATGCTCTCAATTCCGTTTGCCTTCATCTCCTCAAAGAGCGCTCTTATGACCATGTCCGGCGCGGCCTGCATGATCCTGTAGCCAATCAGATCGACGTCTTCGCTCAATGCCGTCCGTGCGATTGCGACCGGCGTTTGAATTCCGCCTATGACGACTTCCATACCAGCGGTTTTTAGTGCATTTGCGATGACCCAATACCCCCGCTGATGATACCAGTCATCGCGACTCAATAGAACGCGGCAAACTCTTTCCATTTCGCTTTACCTCCTGTTGTCAGGCAAGAACAAGTGGGGGACTGCAAACATAAGGCCCCGCACCCGGCTGTCGAAATACATCTGCCTTGATTTTTGCAAACTCGCCGCGGGTCATACCGCATTTCACGGCGTCAATTAATGCAGGCATCATATTCTGTTTGGCTTCCATGGTTTCAATCAACGCCGTTTCCGCATGTTTCAGCTTTCCCGGTTCACGTTCCTGTCTGACTTTATTCAACCGCTTGATTTGCTTGTCCACAAAGGACGGATCGTATTCATATAGAGCTTCAAAATGGGCATGCTGCTGAAGAACCTTCAGCGCTTCCGTTTGAATATCTTTTTCATCGATCAAGGTATTGACGCCCACCAGCAATTTCTCGCCTGAATCATATTCCTGTTGGTTCTTCATCGCCGCATTTCTAATTTCATCGCACATCCAGTTCCAGGCCTGGAAAGCCCCGCCCATATCCTGAATGCTGTCTATGAGTTGGATTGTTTCTTCCTCAAGCTTGTTGGTGAGCCATTCGACATAGTATGACCCGCCGAGAGGATCGATCACTTTCGTAAGATCCGTTTCCAGGTCGATGATCTGCTGTGTTCTCACAGACAGGGATGCTGAAAATTCTGTGGGGATGGCCAAAGCTTCATCGAAGGAATTCACGTGGAGAGACTGAACACCTCCCATTATGGCGGCCATGGCGTATATGGTGCTCCGAATCAGATTGTTAAAAGGCTGCTGAATGGTCAGTGTTGGGGCGTATGTCTGGCAATGCATCCTGCACATCAAAGAGAGCGGATTCTTTGCACCATACCGTTCGCGAAATATCTTGGCCCAGACCCTTCGCAGCGCTCGAAATTTTGCGACCTCTTCAAAAAACTCGGGGCCGGAATTTACAAACCATGTGATCCGGTGCAAAAAATCATCGATGTGGAGTCCTTTCGAAATCAGTCGGTCACATCCCGCCATGGCGGTGGCCACTCCAAATGCGATCTCCTGGACAGCAGTGCATCCCCCTTCTCTGACATTGCGCATGTCAAGATACCCCGCGTTGAAAAGCGGCACATTCCGTGCGCAATATTCGATTATATCCAGACTTTCGGTTTCAGGTCTCACCCAGTTGGACATTCCTCCCCTCAGTTCTCCAAATGGGACCCCGCGTTTTTCGGCGATGGCCAGATAACAGGCTAAGGCATAAGCATTTGTAGAGATCATGTGAACGGGATACTTCATCATGTCAATCCCGTCAAAAAGGGTTTCATAATCGAAGAGGGTATCGAGAGCAACACCCCCTTTGCCCACCAAACCGACGACTCTTGCACTGTCACTATCGGCGCGATTGCCGGATCCGTCATCCGGAACGACAGAGAGGGCATTGGCGCCTTGTGCCAAAAGGAACTTCCATCTTTGGTTTGTTTCCTCAGCCGTGCCTAAACCCGTGACTTGCCGTATATGCAGGCCGCGTGAAAGGTATCCCGCAGGAAACACACCACGGGTATACGGGTACTGGCCGGGGAACGAGACGTCATCAAGGAAATCCGTTTTCTCGATGTCTTTTGGTGTATAGAGGAATTTGACGGCAATGCCCGAAAAGGTTTTACGCTCTGTTTCAGCGCCGGGCATGCGACTGAAGATGTTTTTGAGCTCATCTTCATATCGCTTCTGAATGTCTTGCAGTTTCTGCATAAATTCATTGTCGTACATCATGCTGTCCCTCCTGATACTTCATTTTTCCTTTTCTCCCCTTTTGCTCAGCATCTCAAGCTGCCGGGATTGCTTACGGCTTTGCACCTTTCAGCACTTTAAAAAAACAGAATAAGAGATAATCAAGGACTTCCTGTTCCGTATGGTATGGTAGTATATTCCATCCGCGAAGCGGAATAATCCACAGATTTGACGCAATCATATTGGCGAAGAGATGAGGGTTTTCAACTTTGAAAGCGCCTGAGTTGATCCCATCGACTATAATCGATTCAATAATGCCGACGACTTCCGATTCGCGCTGCAAGACCTTCCGTAGATTCTTCTTTCCCAGCGATCTGGCCTCAGTCAAGATAATCAGGGCTTCTTCTTTCATCTGGCAGGCCGTCTTAAACAATTCCGTAATAGCAGCAACCAATTGTTCCTGGGGTTCGTGGTAATCCCTGAAGGTTCTCTCAAGACATTCGTTAATACGTTCAAACATGTTCTCATGGATAAAAATGAGTATATCTTCCTTCTTGTCGATGTAATTGTATAAGTTTCCGATACTCATTCGAGCGGCGGCCGCAATTTCCCTCATTGAGGCTGCATGAAATTTCTTGCGTTTCAAAACTTTTAATGCACCGCGACAGATTTGCTGCTCTCTGAGTTTTGCCTTATCCTGCTTTTCTTGATTAATCTTGCGCATAATGTATCTCTTTTGGAATGAACGTTCGTTCACTTATATACCATCGGATAAGGAAACTCAAGATTTTAATGCTCAGCGCCAAGAAAAAATCAGAAAAAGATTCTTTATGGCTACCCGGCGCGATTCGAACGCGCCGCACACTAAGAAGCAAAATGAAAAAACTGGGGATTCTCTATAGAAGGAGGCGGGGGTAATTCAGCGACAGCGCGGTGCCCGCAGCCTGGAAAATTATCTTAATTCTCTTCTTGTAAGCTGCTTCCTAACCCAAAAAAGATTTCGATTGGCATTTTCGTATGAAGGATCAATTTCTAAAGCTTTAGTGAAATGTATTTTTGCAACTGTTAGTTTACCTTGCTGGACATAAGCGAAACCAAGGTTATTCTGTGCATACTTATCTTTTGGATCAATCAATATTGCAATTTCTAATACTCTTATTGCATTGTCGTACATACCTTTCTTTATATATGCAAAACCAAGACTGTTATATTTGAGCTTGAGTTCACCTTTCGGTAGATTAAAAGATTTTTCAAACTCATCAATCGCCTGATCAAAGTTTTTTGTGTTCAAGTAAATTGCTCCGAGTGCCATTCTCACAGCGCCATTCGTTTTATCCAGAGAATTGAGATACGTTTCGGCGATGCGAAGCATTTCTGTATCTCTCCTCATCAATCCCTCTTTCACGTAGAACTGTGCCACTGTTAATTTAGCATGATTCACATACTCTCCGAAATGACGCAAATCTATATATCTTTTGTAGTGCTTTGCCATTTCAGTATAGTATTTGTCTCCTTTGACAACGCGTTCTTCGTAAATTCTACCTAAGAAGTAATGAGCAAGGGCATTATCATCGTGTTTTTTAATTTCCTCGGACAAGTCGTAGATTGCTTTTTCATAGTTTCCATTCGCATAAGCTGTTTTCCCACTGATAAAATCGGGATGTAAAAGAAACTCCTTGTCCTGTATGGTCTCGAACTTTGACTTATAATATGTCGAAGAAAAATATTTGCGTACCTTACCAGGATCTTCGAAATACATGTTGGCGACGACAACCGTTAACAACGATATGAAGATGATGGAAAGTGAATATCTTTTCTTCAATGGTTTAATCATTTGTTGATGCCTTTATTATTGCTCTCAAACCACCTTTTACGAGCAAGGTAAGAGGAGTCTGTAATCTCATGGAATCGCAGTATGCTCTTGAATTGACTCATAGATGCTTCATCGGCTGGCACAGGAGTTATATGAAGACTACCCCCGTTTTTCCAAGATATATTTATATCTTCTTTGACTTCACTCTTACCCCTAACAGTAATGTCAACATTGCAGAGACTTCTTTTCGAAAGCCTCTTAAGTGAAAAATTTGCACTCTGTGCAGGGCGGCCGTAATTAACATTTTTCTTGTCTATGAGATCAGTCGTTGGCAGGACGTTCATTTCCCTGACAAAACCATTAATAAAATCAGCTTTAAATGTAACGTCTTCTGCATGAGCCTCTGATTCATTCCTTATATAAGCGATATATAGAGTGTCCTTCTCTCCAGCGAATTTTGTCATATTTGCTGTGAGGGTAGCTGACAAATGATAACGGTCATAAAGTTGTATTGCGATCCACCCTACAGTCGAGAATCCCACAAAAAATGACATGATTGTAAAAAAAATCCTTAATCCGAATTGTTTTGGTTTATCTTCATCCATTATCTACGTCCTATTGCTGGGCTGCAATATTCTATATAATACGAATAACACATTAAGCAGGAATATTTTTTCAAATTTACGCATTTTCTTAGAAAAATAAGATTTCATTGAAAAATATTATTACTCTTATCTTTCTTCAAGATAACATGAGTTTACGCAAGAGGAAATCCTGCCTATGGCCGATCGTACGTCAGTTCGAACACGGTGTCAGTCATCCACCGCTCGAACGATTCGTTATCCATGAATTGCTTGAAGAGTTCCGTATCATCCTTCAGCACGGCGGTCATGACTCGCATTAACGCCTTGTCATGTTCGATACGGGCGTTCTGTTTGTCTGGGTTCCTCCTCGCGTTCTGGTAGGCAGTATCGACCGCCACCCGTGCTGGGATATCCTCAGTGATCAGCTTGTGGACCCTGTCAGTGTCAGTCCATTGGATATTTCCGAATTGGTCATTGAAGGCTTTGAGAATAGTGGATAGCCTATCCAACTCTGGCTCCGCAATTCCGAAATTGCCCCCGGTAGGCACAGGCTGGATATAGGCGTCCTCATCCGGGAGCTGTATCTTAATGACTGCCTTCTTTTCGACACGGTAGCTGTCCATGTCGATGGTTTCGAGGATTCCCTTTGAGAGATCCTCCTCAATGGGTGCAGGCAACTTGGGGATAAGGAAATCGAGGAAGATCGACAATTTCTCCCACTCAGGATTGGTGTATGGTAGGATTGAAGCCAGAAACCCGTAGGTGCGTACGAACGTTTTGGCTTTACCCTTGAAGTCCACCTGACCGTCTTCGTCGAGCTGCTCCTTGTAAACTGCCACGCAGGCATCGAGGATCGGATCAAGCTTATCTCGGTCTGCGCCGCCAAGATACAACTCTACAAGCTGGTTGACATGCGCATCTTCGTAAACCTGGTAGCCGTCAAGCGAGGCCTTCAAATCGTGCAGCTTGTTGGGGTCGGTTTCCTCCGAAAGGATCGTAGTGCGGTAGTAGTCTGCAAAAGACTCCCGAATCATGTCGGTGTCGTTCATGAAGTCGAGCACAAAGACATCGTGCTTTTGAGGGTGTGCCCGGTTGAGCCGCGAGAGTGTTTGCACTGCCTTGATTCCGGAGAGGATCTTGTCCACGTACATCGTGTGCAAGAGTGGCTCGTCGTAACCTGTCTGGAATTTTTCGGCACAGATTAAGAAACGGTATGGATCGCGCCGAATTTCGTCTGCGATCCTGCTTGACGGGAAACCATTGAGTGAAGCCTCTGTGACTTTAGCGCCGCCATACTCATATTCACCAGAGAAGGCGACTATGGCCTTGTGCGGACTCTTGCGCTCGGACAGGTATTCGCGGATGGCGTTGTAATATTGGATAGCGCGCTCTATGCCGCTCGTTACCACCATCGCCCGTGCTTGCCCGCCGATCTTGTTTAGCGAGAGCACCTGCTCGTGGAAGTGATCGACCATAATCTCGGCCTTGAGCCGAATGGCGTAGTCGTGACTCTCGACATAGCGGCGCAGCTTCTTCCGAGCTCGCTTCGTATCAAATTCGGGATCATCCTCGATCTTCTTGATCAGTTTGTAGTAACTCTCAACTGGCGTATAGTATCGGAGCACATCCAGGATGAAGCCTTCCTGGATCGCTTGCTTCATCGTGTAGCTATGGAAAGGCCGATGTGCTATCTTGCCGTCAGGTTGCGGCTCTGGCTCACCGAAGATTTCCAGCGTCTTCCCTTTGGGCGTGGCTGTGAAGGCAAAGTAGCTCGCATTGGGTAGGAGCTTCCGCGCCTCCATGATCCGGTTGATTTTGTCCTCAAAGGTCTCTTCCTCTTCCTCCGTCCCGGACACCGAGAGCGCCGTGCTCATCGCCGCTGACGTTTTACCGCCCTGGCTCGAATGCGCTTCATCGATGATAATTGCGAATTTCTTTCCTCTGTGCTCTGATCCAATCTTGTCAAGTGCGGCAGGAAAAGTTTGTACGGTCACAATGATAATCTTCTTACCTTGTTCAAGATACTCAGTTAGTTGCTTCGTCTTTGAGGCGTCGCCTTCTTTAACCGCCCCCACCGTTGCTCCAACTTGTGCGAACTGCTTGATTGTGGCGCGGAGTTGCTGATCGAGGATGCGGCGGTCAGTGACCACAATGATAGAGTCGAACACCGGTGCATCATCTCGACGCAGGCCAATGAGTTGGTGGGCCAGCCAGGCGATGGAATTAGATTTGCCGCTTCCCGCCGAGTGCTGAATCAGGTAGCGCCGACCCGCACCGCTCTGCACCGTATCGGCAAGGAGCTTACGCACCACATCAAGCTGGTGGTATCTGGGGAAGATCTGCACGCGCTTCTTGCGACTTGTCTTCTCGTCCTTGGTTTCGACCACCTGAGTGTAGTTCTCCAGGATATCGGTAAGTCCCTCATGAGTGAGAATGCGCTTCCAGAGGTAGTCTGTCTTGATGCCATCAGGGTTTGGCGGATTACCTGCGCCGTCGTTCCAGCCTTGGTTGAAAGGCAAGAACCACGAAGCCTTACCCTTAAGGTGTGTACACATCCGCACTTCATGGTCGTCCACAGCAAAGTGCACAATGCAGCGGCTGAACTCGAAGAGCCTCTCGCGCGGGTCGCGGTCTCGCTTATACTGCTGCACGGCGTCTTCTACTGTCTGTTTGGTAAGGCTGTTTTTTAGCTCGAAGGTGGCTACCGGCAGACCGTCAATGAACAGGCCCAGGTCAAGGGAGAGCTGCGTCTCGTCGCGGCTGTAGCGAAGTTGCCGAGTGACGCTGAAACGATTCTTCGTGTATCGATCAATGGCTGTGGGGTTGTCAGGCGAGGGTGTACCGTAAAATAGGTCGAGGTTATGAGGCCCGTGCTTCACACCGAGACGTAGTACATCGATTATGCCACGCTTCGTGATCTCGCCCTGCAGACGCGCAAGAAATGTCCGGCGTGCGGGACTATCCTCATCAAGGTTGAGGGCTTTTGCCTCATCAGGCTGCGTGGCCTGGAGGAAAGTTTTGAGCTGATATAAGTCGACACAATACTCGCGGTCGTAGTCATATGACTGCCCGCCGATCCAGCCATTCCCACCGTGGGCCGGTGTCGAAACCGGCTTCTGTCCTGGTTGTGCCGGGTCACAGGGGTGTCCCGCCAAGGCCGTGCAGATGAGGCGTTCAAGACCGCGTTCACTCGTGTCGGTTTTCATGTCCTGGCCTCCTCGAAAGTGAGTGGCTGTTCTATTGACTGGATGAGCGGGATGAATGGTTGGCCGTTCACTACCCACCGCTGACCCCACACATCATATGGGAACAGAGATTCGCTGTGTGCCTTCACGAGTTGCTCCCATTCGGAATAGTTAGCGAATGGCTTACCCTGGTCTACCATCTCCTCGGCCTTCAGAAAGCCAAGATAGACCAGTATAATTGGGATGCCAAACTCGGTCAGCTTCCAGGCCCAAGCGAAGCGATTCGACATCTGATAGTGGGAATCCCTGGAAATGAACCACCGCAACGATGTCGCCTTCTCAAGGCCTTCGCGCGCGTTCGCGATAGCAGCCGCGATAGTCTCATGGCTCGCCTTTCGGTCATGCGAACTGTTGAATGCCAGCTTTCTGCCGTTGACTTCCTTATTAAGCTCTTCGTCGTGCGCTTTGGCTTCAATGAGCAGTAGACCCGGCTTTCCTTCGATCATGCAGGAACTGGCAATATCGAAGTTCGGTGTCCGGGAGCGCCGACTCGCGGGAGCCAGCCACCATGCAGTCAGCTGCTCGCTAATCTCCGGATCGATCAGGCGTGGTGCTCTGTTCAACTGGGCTTCTTTGATATCGTCAAATCCCTGCGGCATCCACCGATCGCTTGCAGAGACGTATGCAAACGGTGCGGCCAAGGCTGTGATGCGATCAGCGACACCCTCCGCCGACCCGTGCATTAGTAGATGACAACGAGGCTTGCTGCCACGGCGCTCCTTAGCTTTGAGGTGCTGGAGGAGATCCTTCATGCTTCTGCCTCCTCGGGGACAACGTCCAAGTTGGCACTCTCTCCGTCTCCATCCCCCTCAGCCAGAGTTTCGATGTCGTCGAGTGTTTCAGCTTCGCCGGTTTCGTTGGGCAGATTCGCTGCTGCCTCGCGCACGTCGAGCTTGCCTGTCACCGCGTCGGCGATCAGGCGTGTGCGGTATTCGCGGAGGAGGTCGATTTCATTCTGCGTGCGCACTACAGCGGTATTGAACCCGGCCAAATCACGATCAAGCTGCGAAAGAATTGTTGCTTGCTCGGCAATTGGAGGCGCTGGAAATAAGATGGGATCTATATGTTTGTTATTGATTTGAGGAACGCTTGAAACATCGGCAAGATCTTTGAGAGTCCGTGTCTTCACCAACAGTGCTACGTAAAGTGGATCGAACCGCTCACTAATTTCCCAACCCATTAGGTTGGGATCTAATAGACAATAAGTCTCGACAATTCCGACCTTGTTTGTATATATCGCTCCGTCGCGTTTGGGAAAGACAAGGAATGTCTGGTTGTCCCGGTTGGCGACAAGTCTCCTACTTTTCACGTAGAGCTTGCTTTGCCTGAGCCTGAGCGCGCCATCTGTACGAGCCAGATCACTCACCTTCAAATACATCGCGTGGCCGTCACCATTGTCTGTCAGTTCATGATCTGGAACTGAGGGCGTTGAGAAGAGTTTCCCGACATATTTTCCTCGGAGGATTTCCCAATGCTCAGGTACCTCTCCCAGCCACGGCACGCCGGAGGGCTTGAGGCGGACATGGGGGTTCAGGCCGCGGGTGACGGCTCGGCGGATGATGGCTTGCTTCTGCTCCTCCAGCAGCTTAATCAGCTTCTGTTTGATGCGGATATACTTCCGTATCCGCCGGTCCATATAGTCCAGATAGCGGACGATGGCGGCTTGTTCAGCGGGCGGTGGGAGGGGCAACTCCGACCGACTCAACTTCTCGTAGTCGATGTTCTGCCCTTGCCTAATGCCAGTCACATAAAGCGACAAGTTTTCTAAGTAGGGTCTTGACTTAAAGAGAGCTGCCAGAAAGCCGTGCATATCCGATTGTACCGGATACAGCACCGTATATGCAGGACTGATTATTCCCTGTTGCCGGGCGTACTCGATTCCTCCCTGAAAAGAGCGGAGACTAATCACGAAGTCACCAATTTTGACGAGCTTTAGCAAGTGTAAATCTTTCAATGCGAGAACTGTACGATTCTCGTACTCTTCTTTGAGCACGACTCCTTTTGTCTGCGTGGCGGCAAGCAACGGCTCATCAGGAAAGCCTTTCTGAACCCTCTCGCGCAGAAGTGTCTTGGTTCGCCGAAGTGCCCAATGAACTGGTACCGCGCCCAGCCACGGTACGCCGGTGTCCTTCATCGTTGGATAGGGTTTCAGATTGCAGTCCTGGCGGACCAAACTACTCATTCGTTCGGCTCCTCCATTACAAGCATCCATACCTTCTTCAAGGGCAACTCCGCCTGAATCTCGGCGGGTAGCCGGTCGTAATTGCGATAGATGGCCTCTACCAGGTCGCGACTTTCCCAGAGACGAACAGTGAAGTACCCCTGCTTGGCCTCCGCTTGAACGGCTTTATTGAATCCGCCCCAGCAAACCAGTAATCCCTGTTCTGCCTTAAAAGTCTGCATCGACCCTTGCAGCGTGCGATAGACAGTTACATCACAGGGACTCGTTTGTGACTTCACCTGCACGCAAAGGCGCGGCTGGTCAAGTCCGAGAGAGCCTCGCCCTGCAAGTATATCCACACCTCCGTCGGGGCCTGGAGGAGATAATTTTGTCACCCAGCCGTCTGCTTGCAGTACTGCGTCCACCAGCTGGGCAAGGGCATGTCCAGAAAAGCGAGTCTGTATATGGGCCACAATCTGGTCATGCGCAAGTTCAGTAAGGTCTGTGAAGTCGGTTTCCACGGTATCAGCAGGCGTCACAGTTACCTTTTGCGGCTTACCTGTCTCACCCTGGAAACCGGGATCGACCTTACCGTCAAGAACGGCCGCAACCCTGTGTTCCGCATCATTGCGCGAGATTTTGCAGACCGTCATAAGCGCACCGAATGAGTAAAGCAGATCCTGGGCGAAAACTGAGCGTGCGACATCCGGCCGTATCCACTTTACATGCCTCGTATGACGAAACTCGTTGCCTATCATTTGGTATTTGTAGGGTCCTATTACTTTTCCTAGTGCCACCTGCGAAGTTAGCTTTCGAGGTAGGACTACGATATCTTCTTCCTTCATTGCCAAAGCAAATGCCCACAACTGCCCTGCGCGATTACCTGCGGTGCGAGGCTTCGCGCCGGGAGTCGCTTCATTGACGAGCTTTAAGATGTCTGTATAGTCTTTAGCGTCAGACAATGACGGAATGTCACGGAATCCGATGACGGCAAGACCGTGGTCCAAAACGTACTCCTCATCCTCACCGCTACCACCTGCTCGTACCAAATATACCTTCGGCTGTTCGTTCATGAATGACCTCCAGTTGTCCCTAATATCTCATTGAGCAATCCCTCAGTCTCTTTCTCCAGCGCCAAGATGTCGGCACGAATTTCTTCGAGCGAACGCATAGGCTGCGGTTTGTAGAAATATCGGGTGAAGCTGATCTCAAAACCGGTCTTGACGTCGGCCGGGTTGTACCAAGCATCGGGTGCATAGGGCAGTACCTCGCGTTGGAGAAACGACTCAATGCCGCCCTTCTCCATGAGCGGGACCTGTTCGGTGTCGCGCAGTTCACTGTCCGGCTCATACTCCACAACGCAGCGCTTCCCGCCGAGGTTGGCTTCGACGAGGCCGCGCAGGGGGTCCGGTTCCTTCCCTTTCTTGTGAATTTTCAGGATGACCGGTGGCGCCTTCTCATCTCGCTCAGCAGTTTCCTTGAGCACTTTGATCTCCTTGGGCGTATAGGCACGGTCCGACTCGATCTCCTTAAGCCGCAACGGTCTTTCAACCGTTACCTTCCAGTAACCGAAGGCGTCATTGGGGAATATCTTCGACTGCTCCGTTTCCTCGAATTTTAGGAAGGTGTCACAGATAAGTGCGATGTCGTCGTCGGATAGCTCGCAGTTCTTCTTGCCCAGGTTCTTGCGTAGTGCCTTGAACCACTGCGTTGCGTCGATGAGTTGTACCTTTCCCTTACGATGCTCCGGCTTACGGTTCGAGATTACCCAGATGTAGGTTGCAATGCCGGTGTTGTAGAACATGTTGAGCGGCAACGCCACGATGGCTTCCAGCCAATCGTTCTCAATGATCCAGCGCCTTATATTGCTTTCTCCCTGACCAGCATCCCCGGTGAAGAGTGAAGAGCCGTTGTGTACTTCAGCGATGCGGCTGCCGAGTTCGGTGTTGTGCTTCATCTTCGAGAGCATGTTAGCCAGAAATAGCATCTGGCCGTCACTTGACCGGGTGATGAGGGAGTATTCGGGATCACGCGCATGTTCGATTATAAAGCGTGGATCCTTGATGCCGCCTTTGCCACCCATGCGCTCCAGATCGCTTTTCCAGCTCTTGCCATAGGGTGGATTGCTGAGCATGAAATCGAACTTGCGTGATGGGAATGCATCGTTAGAGAGTGTGGAGTGTTCCGGACCGCCAATGATGTTGTCCGCGGCATCACCCTCGCCCTTCAGCAGTAGGTCGGCCTTGCAGATGGCGTAAGTCTCGGCGTTAATCTCCTGGCCGTAGAGGTGCGTTGCAACTTGTTTTCCATGCTGCTCGGCAAGTTGCTTCAGGGTGTCTTCGGCGACGGTCAGCATGCCCCCTGTGCCGAGTGCGCCGTCATATAACAGATAGGTGCCTGACTTGATCTGATTGGCAATGGGCAGAAATATCAGCTTTGCCATGAGCTTCACGGCGTCGCGGGGCGTCCAGTGCTCACCAGCCTCCTCATTGTTTTCCTCATTGAAGCGTCGGACGAGCTCCTCGAAGATCGTTCCCATCCCATGGTTATCAAGGCCTGGGTGTTTGACTGACCCGTCGCCGTTCAGCACAGGATTGGGGCTTAGGTTAATGTCCGGTGAAAGAAACTTTTCGATCAGTGTCGCGAGTGCGTCGGCTCTTGAGAGCCGCGGAATCTGGTTGCGGAACTCGAAGTTTTCGATGATGTCCTGTACGTTTGGGGAGAAGCCATCAAGGTAAGCTTCAAAGTCGGCCTTGAGTTGCTGTTGGCTGGCACGAGCTTTAAGATCGCGCAGTGTGAACTTCGAGGTGTTGTAAAAGGCCTGACCGGCTGCTTGTCGGAGTGCCTGGTCTTGGTGCACGATGCCGGCCTTATCCAGTGATGCCTTCGTATCGAGAACGGACTGCTTGCTGGATTCAAGCAGCGAATCGAGCCGCCGCAATACCATCATAGGGAGGATGACGTCACGATACTTGCCGCGCACATAGAGATCGCGGAGAACGTCGTCTGCGATGCCCCATATGAAGTTAGCTATCCAGTTGAGTTTGTGATTTTCCATTAAAGTCTCCGAACCATAAAATAAAAACCCCCGCTCTAACTTTAGAAACGGGGTTTCAGTAATCAGTCCATATTAACCTCATCACGGGTTAAAGACTTTATGAATTATAAGATCATCAGGCTACATGCGCGCTTTTGATTAGCACGATTTACGTTTGAATGCCAATATAAAACGGAGGGGTTGGAAGGACGGCTTAGATAAGGTAAAAGGCAAAGTGCAAAGTGCAAAATGAAAAAGGAACAGGGATTGCCGCATTCACTGCCCTGCTTCCAAGTCTTCAAGCAGCGCGCGCAAAAGGCGCTTTAGAACAGGAATATCGCGCTCGGCAACTTGCCAAACAATTTCTGTATCAATACGGAAGTAATCGTGGACGAGGATGTTGCGCATGCCGCTCATCTTAGACCAAGGGATGTCAGGTGTTTTTTCCATCAAATCTTTCGGCATAATTCGCGCCGCTTCACAGATAATCTGAAGGTGGCGGACAATCCAACTCTGGATAAGCTCATTACTCTCAAAGGCCGCCTTGCCCTGTATGGCATACCGGTCGATATTGTCGATTGCTTCCAGCATATCACGAAGACGTTCCTTGGGATCCCTCATATCTCTACGGCCTCCTTCAAAACCCTTTCGCGAATGCGCGGTTTGAGACCACGTTCCGTAACTACATCCACGTTACGCCCAAGTGTCGCCTGTAAATCCATGAGCAGTCCGCCCAAATCCAATAAGCTTCGCCCTGCTTCCATATCAACAAGAAAGTCAATGTCACTTAGCTCGTCAGCGTCACCTCTGGCCACCGAACCGAACACGCGCACATTGCGACCACCATATCGCGCAGCGATACGCAAGATCTCTTCGCGTTTTAGTCTTATCAATTCATCAGTTTTCATAATGCCGCTCGTTGGTTAAGAAGCCTTTGCTATTTTGCCACAAGATAAGCAAAAAGTATATCTCTCTGCGGAATCAGTCAAGGGATTTTTGGAAGAATTAGGTCATCGTTGGAGCCTGCCGTCGAATTCGGTAGCGAGCGCATTCCCCGCGGCTTGCTGCGGGGTAAGCGAGCGAATGGTGAACGACTATTCCTTAAGAATCGAAGATTCTCCGCAGCTTGCTGCGGAGATCTTCAATGTCCTTGTCGGGGGCGGGAAGGACAGAATAAGTTATAAGGTAAAGTGCAAAAGGAAAAAGGAACAGGGATTGCCACGGCACCGTGTGCCTCGCAATGACGGAAAGACTGGATTCTCGCCTGCGCGGGAATGACAAAGAAAAAAAGCAGGAATGGCGATTTGTCTTGGTTGGTCGCTGTAGCGGACACACGTTTCGTGCTTTGAGGCGCCCAATGGGCATGAGACTTTAATAACCAATTCGCTTACGTGGTTTGTCCGGCGGTGTCATCAACTCACGAATTGCATCGAAGACAACCTTGAATTCGACAGCGAGCGCATTCCCCGAAGCTTGCTGCGGGGTAAGCGAGCGAATGACGAACGATACTGTTCCTTAAGAATCGAAGATTCTCTGCGGCTTGCCGCGGAGAACTTCAATTGCGCGTCGTTCTTCTTCTCCAGGGCGTTAAGCTTGCGGGCCAGTTCTGCATTCGAGATGAGCATCTGCCTGAGCCTGACGAATGCTCTCATGATTTCAATGTTTACTCTTATTGCTCTCGGACTGTTCAGGATACCGGATAACATGGCAACTCCCTGTTCGGTGAAGGCATAGGGCATGGCCCTACGAATACCGCCCCAACTTGAAGTCACAATTTGTGACTTCAAGTTTGTAAACTCTCGATATGTCAATTGAAACATAAAGTCGGATGGAAATCTCTCGACGTTTCTCTTAACTGCCTGGGTCAATACCTTAGGTTCTACGTTATATAATTCTGCCAAATCGATGCTCAACATGACTTTATGGCCACGAATAAGAAAAATTTTCCCTTCAATTATTACTTCTTCAAGCTTCACAGGATATCTATCCATCTTATTTTTCCTTTGGATGAATCCATGTCCTTCTTGTTTTCGTTGGAGTCCAGATAATTGGGGGTTACTATCTCGTTACAGAAAACTATACACATTTTTTTAAGTCACTTAAATGTTTTGATGCAGTGAAGACTGGATTCCCGATCAAGTCGGGAAGGACAAAAGGCGGGACGGGGATTATTCTTGGGTTTTCCCTCCAACAGAAGTGGTCAGCTAACTGCAGCAGTTTTCCACTGAATCGATGGTTTTCGCTTTGCCTTTGCGCAATCACTTAAATACAAATTAATTAAAGTCTGATAAGGCATTCCTGCATCCTGAGCAATTCCCTTGAAATAGTCAATCGTGCCTTTATCGAGACGTATCGTAACCTGTAGCTTAAGTCGTTTTGCATATGGATTCTTTTTAGCTTTTGAAAAATCGTATTCTTTTCTCATTTTGATTGCCTTTCTTGATACTGTTTTCTTTCTGACCGAGTTGCCTTGCGGGCGGAAATGATCCTCATCGCATTGCCCTCTGCCGAATAACATACAATCAGAACGCGAGACTTTGAGCTGCAGCAGAGGAGAATGAATCAGTCCTCTTCTTGGGAGTGATCCGGATCAGCAATCAATAGCGCATTCTCATCCAGGAAAACCGTTTGGGCTTCTGTAAAAGAAATGGCATGCTTCTTCTGATTCGAATGAGCTTTCTTAGGGTCCCAAGCGAAGAATATATTGTTACCAGCCATAATTACTTTATAATTACAAAATACCGCTCTGTCAATGATTAAATGGGCGGGAATCTAGGATTTAAGAAACTGGATTCCCCCCGTATCAAGTATGGGGCAGGCTTATGGCGTAGGGAAGGACAATTAAAATCCCCTGTGGCCCCCTTTAAAAAAAAGGGCGGGAAGAACGGCGGTTCTTTATCGCTGACTATTTGGAATAAAATCCTTTTCCTTCTTCAGCCAGTTTGGCCAGAAGAGGTGAAGGCGTCCAATACTCTGCGCCGACGATACCTTTATATTTCAAAATTGCTTCGTAAATCTTTTTTAATCCCACCTGGTCAGCGTAGAACATGGGACCGCCCAGATATACAGGGAATCCATAGCCGTAAATCCAGACGACGTCAATATCCAGAGGACGTGCGGCTATCCCTTCCTCCAGAATCTTTGCTCCTTCATTAATCATCGAATAAATAGCCCGCTCAAGTATTTCCTGATCGGTGATCGCGCGTCTTTTGATGCCGACCTCCTGAGAGTGCTTAACGATCAGCTCCTCAATCAGCGGATCGGGAGTGGCGTTGCGCTTATCGTCATATTTGTAAAATCCGGCGCCGGTTTTCTGTCCATAGCGTCCCATCCCGCAGATTTCATCGAGGATAGTGTTCGCTTTTTCTCTGGGAGTGAGTTGATCAAACTTGGCTTTGCGGTTGCGCCAGCCGATATCCAACCCGGCCAGATCACCCATGGCATACGGCCCCATCGGGAAACCGAAATCGTAAATCACCTTATCGATCTGTTGGGGGAGCGCCCCCTCTTCCAGCATGAAGCCGCACTCGCGGCTGCGCTTGGCTAACATCCGGTTGCCGACAAAGCCATCGCATACGCCTACCAGAACGGGAACTTTGCCGATCTTTTTCCCGATCTTCATGGCAGTTGCATAGACTTCGGGAGCGGTTTTGGCGCCGCGCACGTTTTCCAGAAGCTTCATCACATTGGCGGGACTGAAAAAATGCATGCCCATGACATCCTGGGGTCTTTTGGTTGCGGCGGCTATTTCGTCAACATTGAGGTAAGATGTATTGGAAGCAAGTATCGCGCCCGGTTTACATACGGCTTCGAGCTTGGCGAAAACCTCTTTCTTCACAGCGATATCTTCAAATACGGCTTCGATGACCAGATCAACATCCTTCAAGTCTTCATAGGACAGCGTCGGTTTGATGAGCGCCATACGCTGATCCATAACTTCCTGCTTGAGAGAGCCCTTAGCTACTGTGCTGGCATAGTTCCTACGGATGACGCCCAGGCCTTTATCCAAGAATTCCTGTTCTGCTTCCAGAAGCACAACCGGGATGCCGCCGTTAACAAAGCTCATGGCGATTCCGCCGCCCATGGTTCCCGCGCCGACAACGCCCACTGATCTGACCTCGCGGGTCGGGTAGTCATCAGGCAATCCGGGGATGCGGACGACTTCACGTTCGGAGAAAAAGACATGCCGCTGAGCTTTGGATTGCAAAGAATCCTTCAATTCCAAAAATATTTCCCGCTCCCGCTTCATCCCTTCGCTGAAGGATAATTTAGTTGCGGCTTCGACGGCCTTGATGCACCGGAAGGGAGCGAGAAAACCACGCTGTTTTCTGGCGATGCTCTTGGCGTATTCTTCAAAAACAGCGGGATTGTCGACTTTTGCCGTAAGCGTGCTGACCTTGCGGATGGGACGTTTTTCATCGATCATTTTCTGGGCGAAAGCCAGAGCCGCTGCTTTCAAATCGCCGCCAACTACTTCATCGATGATCCCAAGGGACTGGGCCTTGGCCGCGGTAATCGGCGCGCCTGATACAATCATGTCTAATGCCGCCTGCACACCCGCCAGGCGGGGTAATCGTTGTGTGCCGCCTGCACCGGGCAGAAGCCCGAGTTTTACTTCCGGCAGTCCCATTCTTGCGCTGGCCAGCGCAATACGGAAATGACAGCCAAGGGCGATTTCGAGCCCGCCGCCCAGAGCCGTCCCGTGAATCGCTGCGATGACCGGCTTGGGAGAATCTTCGATAAATTGGACGAGGTCAGGTAAATGCGGCTTCAGCGGCGGTTTGCCGAATTCGCGGATATCAGCGCCGGCGATAAATGTGCGTCCCTCACATATAATCACCATGGCTTTTACGTCTTCAGCAGCTATGCCCTTTTCCACACTGGATTCTATTCCGGCGCGAACTGCCTGGGAAAGCGCGTTTACCGGCGGATTGTTAATTGAGATAATTTCTATACTCCCCTGCTTGGAAAAAGTAACATTCTCTGGCATATGATTCTCCCTAATTTCTTTTTAATTTATGGTGCCGGTTGTCATTATGCTTTTTTTCGGAACTCCGTGATTAACGCCGGGATAAAAGTACTGATGTCTTCAACAACACCAAAATCCGCGTGTTGAAAAAATGCCGCAGCGGGGTCACGGTTGACGGCGACTATTGTTTGCGAGTCCTTCATGCCGGCAATGTGCTGCAGAGCGCCGGATATCCCGCAGGCAATATATAATTTAGGTGCAACCGTTTTTCCCGTAAGCCCGATCTGCAAGCTTTGCGCAATCCAGCCCTGATCGCAGGCCGCCCGCGAACCGGCTATTGCCGATTTCGGAAAAACATGGGCAAGCTCATTTAAAAGTTCAACATTCTCAATCTTTTCTATTCCTTTTCCAGCGGCAATGATCGTTTCGGCATCCCGCAGATTTGCATTCTGTTCCTCAGCGTATATAGTACCGACGGATCTTGTCGCCTTTAGCATCACCTGTGTCTTGCGTATCGTCACAGTCCCGTTTCTTTCCGCTCTTCTTCCGTCATACCGGAAAGCTCCGGGGAGTATCGTTATCACTGTCACAGGTCTTGAAGACTCCATCGTTATTGCCATCTTGCCGTGGAACCCTTGACGGCAAAAGCCTATCTTGCCGTCATAAAAATCAAGCTCCGCCGCTCCGGAAATACAGGCAGCATTTAATTTCACGGCAACCTGCGGCGCGTAATCATAACCGCGCGGCGAATGAGGGATAATTATCAAATCCGGCCTGAGTTCACAGGCGAGCTCATATAGTACTGAGATGTAGGCCTCTGCAGTATATCTTTCGAGACTATCTCCGGTTACGGCAATGGCATCAATCCCGGCATCTGCAGCCAGCCATCCGGCCTGAGGCAAAACGTCTTTCCCCAGCACGGCCACCGCAACTTGCGCTTGGATTTGCCTTTCAATCTCTTTTGCGCAGGCAATCATCTCCCACGTGAGGGGCATTATTTTGTCAGGGCTATGTTCTGCGACAATCAAAATTTTGGTTCTCATAGTTTCCATTGCGGAGATTCATATCAAAAGAGATTTGCCACGCAGAATTTCCCTGAGCTTGGCTGCCTTTTGTTCAACTGTCCCGTCTAAAAAAACGCATTTGCGCGCGGCGGGAACGCTTGTAATGTTTCTGATCTTTTCATACCCGTAAATCGGGCCAAGTTCATCTGGGACAATTGTCGTAATATCCTGCTGACGCGCCCGCAGAACATGAGAAAGCGCGGGATAGCGGGGCGTATTGATGCCGGATTGTATCGTCAGCAATGCCGGCAGGTTTAAGATCACCGCTTCTCTCTCGGTCGCATCTATTTCCCGTTCTACATATATTGTATTTTCCTTTTCCTGCAATTGCTCCAGCATAACTGATGAAGCTGCCGGAATGTTCAGGAACTCGGCAACCATTTGCCCGGTCTGGCCGTGCATATCGTCCTCAGACGTGGCCCCGGTTAAGATAAGGTCATATGCCTTTTTAGCGGCAAAGCCGGCGATGAGGCCGGCCGTTGTCCAGGGGCTAAGATAACCTTCCTGCTCAAGCAGAATATGAAAGCCGTTATCGGCTCCTATCTCCATCGCCCTTCGTACAATATTGCGCACCCGCCCGGCTCCCACGGATACAACATCAACTACGGACGGATTAATTGTTTCCCTGATCCTCAGAGCTTCTTCCAGCGCAAATTCATCGAAGCGATTCATTCTGTACACTGTATCTTTATCATACCGCAGCGATTTATTATCTGCCGCAACCGAAAATCTCGCTTCCGTATCGGGGACCTGTTTCACGCAAACCAATATTTTCATGACATCACCGGCAATAAGTATATTACACGGTTGATTTTAATTCAATCTAATTTTAGAGCGAACGTTCGTTTTATTTGTTTATTGACAGCGTCATCTTATCCGTGCTATCGGTAAGACGCAAGCGGGGCAAATACATGAGTGATCTATATTTTATTCGCCACGGCCAGGCGTCTTTCGGCAAAGATGTATACGACAAAATATCGGAAACCGGCGATATTCAGTCCGGCCTGCTGGCGCAATATCTGTATGATTCGGGCATTATTTTCGATGGCGTCTATTCCGGCACACTGGAGCGCCACAAGCACACAGCAGAGCATTTTATAAGTTATTATGCGGAAAAGAAATCACCCCCGCTGCAATTGAAGCTCATGGAAGGGCTCAACGAATATAACTCCAAAGAAATCATCAAACGTTATCTGCCTGTGGTTCTTAAGGAAGAACCTTCTTTATCTTCATCTCTGGAAAATATTTACACGGACAAAAAAGCTTTTCAAAAAATATTCGATGCCATGATGCTGAGAATGGTGTCGGGCCGCTATCACTTCCCGGATCTGGAAACATGGCTAGTTTTTTCCGAAAGAGTGATAGCAGCCGTGAAAAAAATTATGGCCGATAACGGCAGAAATAAGAAGATCATTATTTTTACTTCCGGCGGGCCGATATCCGCGGTAATTCAGCTGGCCCTCGGCACTTCCGATGAAGCAACAATTAGACTGGGCTGGCATTTGGCTAACACATCCATCACCATATTCAAATACGATGATAAGAGAATTGCCCTGCACTCTTTTAACAACTATCCCCATCTGGAAAATGTCCGGCACAGCGGCCTGATAACATTCAGATAATTTTTTTAGGAGGCATTTATGGATTTTGCAATATCGGACAAAATGAAAGCGATCATCGGAATGATAGACGAATTTGTCTCCAAAGAACTAATTCCGCTTGAGCCGGAATTTTTAACCAAGGATTTTAAAACCATGCTGCCTGTTCTTGCCGAAAAACGCAAAATCGTCAAGCAAATGGAGCTCTGGGCGCCGAATCACCCGAAAGAATACGGCGGCATGGGGCTTGATCTTGTGGAGCACGGCCTGGTGTCCGAGGCTCTCGGTCGAAGCCCGCTGGGACATTATGTGTTCAACTGCCAGGCGCCGGATGCGGGCAATATTGAAATACTGCACAAATACGGCAGCAAGGAGCAGAAAGAAAAATATCTTAGGCCGCTCATTGAAGGCAAAATCAGAAGCTGTTTTTCTATGACGGAAGTGGAAATGCCCGGCTCCAATCCGGTGATGATGGATACGACAGCCGTCAAGCAGGGGGGTGAATATGTAATCAACGGCCAGAAGTGGTACTCCACGGCGGCCGACGGCGCCGAATTCTCCATTGTTATGGCCATTACCAATCCCGAGGACAATCCCTATCTGCGCGCCAGTATGATCATTGTTCCTGTTAATTCACCCGGCTTCAATCTTGTCCGCAACATATCCGTCATGGGGCATTCCGGCAGCGATTATTTCAGCCACGCCGAGATTTTGTTCCAATCATGCCGGGTACCTGTGGAAAACCTGCTCGGGCCGGAGGGGCATGGTTTTGTAATCGCGCAAGAGCGGCTGGGGCCCGGCCGAATTCACCACTGCATGAGATGGATCGGGGTTTGCAACAGAGCTATGGAACTGATGTGCCGGAGAGCTTCCGAAAGAATAATCTCCCCCGATAAAAAAACGCTGAGCTCTAAACAGATAATCCAGTCCTGGATTGCCGAATCCGCGGCTGAAATACAGGCTGCCAGGCTGATGACGCTGCATGCCGCCTGGAAAATTGAAAAACTCGGGCAGAAAGATGCGCGCGTCGATATTTCACTTATCAAATTTTTTGTTGCCGGCGTCATGCAAAGGGTTGTGGACAGAGCGCTGCAGGTACACGGGGGCCTCGGCATGACCGATGATACCATCCTGGCTTTCTTCTATAGGCACGAACGTGCGGCAAGAATTTATGACGGGGCCGATGAAGTACATAAAGTCAACGTTGCTAAAATCATTCTCAAAAACTTTGCCGGCGGCAAAGCCAAATAGGATTTACAATGACCTTCGATGAATTTAAAAAAATTGTGAGCATTTCCAAAAAAGAGATTTCCCGGCAAATATGGGAAACCAACCGCTCTGCCATAAAAGTAAAAAAAGAAGAGAAGGTCATCGATAACCTGATTAAAATATTTGATGCCACTTTGGAAATCAGCAACGCAAAAGGTTTCCAGACGATGAGCATGCGCGATTTGAGCGCCAAATCCGGCTTAAGCATGGGAGCTATCTATTCTTATTTTTCCAGCAAAGATGAATTGCTCCATCTTCTCCAGATGCAGGGCCGGCAAATAGCCAATAAGATCTTGATCGATCAGATTAGTTTGGTGAAAGGGCCTGCCCAAAAGCTCAGAATCGCCATCCAGACGCACGTCTATCTGAGTGAAATAATGCAACAGTGGTTTTACTTTAGCTACATCGAGGCGAGAAATCTGGCCAAAGATGAGCGAAAGAGAGCAATTGAAAGCGAATTGTATACGGAAAAAATATTCATCGATATCCTGACCGAGGGGGCAAAGCTGGGTGTCTTCAAAATAAGCAATATTGTCCTGACGGCATCATTAATCAAGGCAATGCTTCAGGATTGGTATCTCAAACGCTGGAAATACCAAAAGAGGAAAGTCAACGTGGATCATTATGCAGAGCTTATCATTGGCATTATCGAATCTTATTTATCCGGAAAAGTTAAAGGAGCTTGAGCATGCAGGATTTAACGGATAAAGCAACAGCGGTAAGAGCAGGCGAAGAGTTGGATTCCCGAAAAGTCTTCAAATATTTAAAGGACAATATTCCGCAACTGGAAGAGGATCTGGAAATAAGCCAATTCCCGAGCGGATTTTCCAACCTGACTTACTGTATCAAATCCGGGACAAAGGAGTTTGTTCTACGCCGTCCACCTTTCGGAAAGAAGGCCAAAAGCGCCCACGACATGGGCAGAGAATATAGGATGCTGCAAGCGCTCAAACCTGTCTTTCCGTATTGTCCGGCTCCCGTTGCCTATACTGAAGATGAATCAATTATCGGCTGCCCTTTCTACATTATGGAGAGAATTTCCGGTATAATACTGCACAGAAATATTCCCAAGCAACTGAAGTTTTCCGCCGCTGATGCCCGGAATCTGTGCGTGGAGTTGCTGGATGTGCAGATAAAGCTCCATGCCATTGATTATAAAGGAATCGGACTGGAATCTCTGGGAAAACCGGAAGGCTACGTGGAAAGGCAGGTGGCCGGCTGGAGTGCACGCTACCGTGATGCGCGTACACCTGAGGCGCCTGATTACGAGCGGATTATGGCCTGGCTTAAAGATAAAATACCGGCTGCGCCGGTTAAGTCGGCCATCATTCATAATGATTATAAATTTGATAATGTGGTTCTCGACGCGGCCAATCCGCTGAAAATCATCGGCGTACTGGACTGGGAAATGGCAACGATCGGAGATCCCCTTATGGATCTGGGCAATTCCCTGGCGTATTGGGTGGAAAGCGGAGATCCGGAGACCATGCAGCTAATTAGATTGATGCCGACCGATATCGAAGGCGCTCTTACCAGAAAAGAAATTGCCGAGCTTTATGCAGCTCGCACCGGCACATCTATTGCCAATTTTGATTTTTATTATTGCTTCGGACTGTTTCGGCTTTCTGTAATTGCCCAGCAGATATATTACAGATCTTATCACGGACAGACAAAGGATGAACGTTTTAAAACGCTGATATTCGCGGTTAAAGTTCTGGAAGAAGCTGCTGCCAAAGTAATGGATCAATCCAAACTATAAATAATTTACTTAATATTGCCACAGACAGGAGAAAAAATATGTCTAAATTGGAATTGAATTTTCAGGGCAAAACGGCATTGATAATTGGGGCCAGCCGGGGAATTGGCGAGGCCATTGCCCGCGCTCTGGCAGCCAACGGCGCGGAAGTGATCCTCACCAGCCGTAAACTGGAAAATCTAAAACATATTGCCGACGATATCGCCAAAGCGGGCGGCAAGGCAACGGCGCTGGCCTGCCATATCGGCGACATGGCGCAGATTAAAAATTTGTTCGCGGAGATTAAAGAGAAATTTGATCGTCTGGATATTTTAATCAACAACGCGGGGACAAATCCTTTTTTCGGCGACGTGCTCAGCGTTGATGAGCAGGCGTGGGACAAAACCGTTGATGTCAATCTCAAAGGGTTCTTTTTCACCAGCCAGTTCGCGGCAAAAATGATGAAGGAAAAAGGCGGAGGAGCGATTGTCAACGTAGCATCGGTTAATGCCGTCCGTCCCGCCCCTTTTCAGGGAATATATTCGATTACCAAAGCCGCTATCGTTGCACTGACAAAATCTTTTGCCAAGGAACTTGCCCTCTTTAATATCCGCGTTAACGCTTTGTTGCCGGGGCTGACCGACACAAAATTTGCCGCATTCCTGACCCAGAGCCCTGACATCATGAAGGCAGTCCTGCCGACAATCCCGATGGGCAGAATAGCAAAACCGGAAGAAATGGCGGGAGCCGTATTGTATTTGGTTTCCGATGCGGCCTCCTATACTACCGGCGCCTGCATTAACGTTGACGGCGGCATGCTCGCTTAGAGGATAATAATAATTTTCTTATAAAACATTGCTTCCTGACAGGCGAAATATAGGAAAATTCCATATCCTAAAAATTATGAAGCTATGGATAGCCGTCTGTTACCTTATCTAAATCTCTCCTTCTTGTTAAGGGAAAGCAGAGGGGCTTTATAATAATGTAGTGCAGGACTTTAGTCCTGCCAAAATAGCGCACCTAAAGGTACGCACTACATCTAAACGGTGACACAGCAGACCTGCATGTCTGCACTACGGCGAAAGAATAGATTCCCACTTTCGCGGGAATGACAAGGGGAGAAGCGGGAATGACAAATGGGAGAGCAGGAATGACAAATTAAAATCCCCCGTGGACCCCTTTGTTAAAGGGGGCGTATGCTTAGGCATGGTATGCGAATGCCGTTACTTGTAATGGCACATAACGTGGGAGGCTATAATCCTTTTCAAAAAATAATTGACACTTTTCAAATAATAGTATTTAAAATACATGAGTGTAATTATAATAACATCAAGGGGTGAGAAACATGAACTTTAATACCAGTGCCGTCGCAAAAGTTGCTGGATTGAGCGGAAGGCAAATCGATTACTGGGATAGGAGCCATTTCATTAAACCCTCTGTAAGAGATGCCGCGGGGCAGGGAAGCACAAGACTGTATTCATTCAATGACCTGATCCAGATGAAGGTTGCAAAAACATTGCTGGATAAAGGTATAAGCTTGCAAAAAATCAGGAAAGCCGTGTGGTATCTTAAAAAGAATATGCCGAATGTCGATAAGCCCCTTTCAGATCTGAAATTCATAACAGATGGAGAAACGATCTTTGTTCTTACAAAAGATTCAAGAGTGGTCATTGATACCTTAAGACACGGTCAGCTCATGTTTTCCGTTGCCTTGGGATCGATCATTGAAGAATTGAAAGGCGAGGTGAAAATTTTACATGACCGGAGAAAATATAAGGTAAGAGTCATGGGTAAAAGATATCCTGTCGTCGTTCATGCCGATACGGAAGATGGCGGTTTTTGGGTTGAGTGTACAGATATCCCAGGTTGCGCCTCTCAGGGGGATACTCTGGAAGAAGCTCTCACAATGATCGAAGATGCTATTGAAGGGTGTCTTCAGATCCCGGCGGGCAAACAAAAAATTAAAAGGCTATTATGAGCGGACTGCACAACCTGAAGCCTAAGAGGGTTGTTAAAGCATTCGAACGGGCAGGCTGGCAGGTGGCACGGCAAAGTGGAAGCCATGTGATACTGTTGAAAGAAGGCAGTCATCGCATCCTTTCGATACCGGTTCACAAAGGTAAGCCGGTAAAGCAAGGATTAATTAGGCATCTGATTGCAATAGCCGGTATCAGCGTTGAGGAATTTTTGGAACTTTATAAATAGATTTGAGGAGAAGTAGGTACGTCACATTTTTTTAAGGTCACAATTTGTGATCTTAAAGATTCCTCACGTTCCCCTTCACCATGTTCAGGGCTTCGGTTCACCGGAATGACAATACTCCCTTACCTGAAAATCCCCTGTGGACCCCTTTGTTAAAGGGGGCGGGAAAGAATGACAGTAGAATTAGATTCCCGCCTGCGCGGGAATGACAGGGGAGGGGGCGGGAATGACAATAAGAGAACGCGAATGGTCGATCTTGCCCCCGTCATTTTTGCTTCTTGGGGTATCCGACCGATTGTGCCAGAATGATTTTCTGATCCGGTCGTAAGCCCATGGCTTTTGCAAGGGCCGGCCTGTCTATCGCCGCGCGTACAACCGTTGATAATCCTTCGGAGGCACAATAAAGATAAACATTTTCGCTTATGAACCCAGTGTCCGCTGCTGCATACATGTTTTTAACCTCATCTGACACTGGACGCATTCTGGAATAATCAGCCACGTAAATAAGGTTCACAGCAGCTTCCTTCACATATCCCTGCGTACCGGTTACACCTCTAATATCTTCTGCCAGTATTGGTTTCAAAAGATCAGATTTTGCATCATAGAGGTAAAGGCCCGCAGCAGTTGCGACATATATGTCGATCTCTTGCCGATTACTCGCAGTAGGCGCAGTCCGTTTGCCATCCGGACGACTGATTCCAGATGCCGCCCAGAGCATATTTGAAAGAATATTCACCGGTAATGGTTCTGAACTGAATTCTCGTGAAGAGCTTCTCTTTGCTAAAAGCTGCATCAAAGGATTGCCGGCGGTCTGGGGCTTTGAAAGTTGGATTGGTTTTTGTTCCTCTCCCAAAGCCGTATTCTGGGTCATAGGCAAGATGGGAATTAAAAAAACCAGGATGAAACCGATGGCTGTCACTCGTAACAGATTCCTTCTAATTACTTTCATATTCGTATGCATAACCTCCTGATGATGATTTAGTCCTAAGATCATGTACCATATTTTAAATCAGAGTTCTGTGGCTTTTTCGATTATTACAGCTCGCGAAAACATACTTCTTGTCCCTGAATCATCATTGCAAACATTGTCCCGGTAATCACAGAGATCCCATGGCGATGAGATCTTTTACATGAATGTGCCTTGATTCGTCTATAGAAAGACCTTCGCGAATCAGTTCCAGAACAAGCGGTTTCTCTTCAGGGAACTTATAGCCTTCATAATCCTGATGGAAAAGCAGACCGCCACGTCTGTTTGTCCAGGAATTCATCTGGTGGTCAAAGCAGACACGCGAGGTAACATTCAGCCCTTCGATCATCACCCGTAACTCTTCAAGACGCTCATGCGGTGAAGAGAGGTGCAGCCTTCCCTGCTCATAATCCTCAAAAATCGGCGTTCCGCATCTGGGAACAAAGGGACGGGACCTGATGTAGTTTGGATTGATGGTTGTGAGGACACGTGCAGTGTTCTGTGCATGCTGCCGCCAGCGTTCAGTGCCGCCCAGACCGGGC
Source organism: Syntrophales bacterium (assembly GCA_049512055.1). Taxonomy (GTDB): domain Bacteria; phylum Desulfobacterota; class Syntrophia; order Syntrophales; family UBA2185; genus Fen-1135. Next base: position 30,822 of record JBEKXK010000034.1, read on the forward strand.
ATCCAGTATTCGGAAAGTTGAAAGCCCGCAGCCATGGCCTTTTTACCGCCATCAATCTGTTCGGCGCTCGTCACACCTTTGCGGATAACACCCAACAATTCGTCATCTCCTGTTTCCAGACCAACATGAAGACGATCAAGTCCCGTTTCCCTGACAGCCTTTAACTCTTCCGGCTTTCTCTGAGCCAGTGTCTTGGAACGGGTGTAGGAGGTCACCCTGGTAAGTGTTTTTAACGTTCCGCGCAGATGCTTGAGCACTTCTATGATCTCATGCGGTCGCATGATCATGCTGTCGGCGTCCTGCAGAAAGGCCGTCTTGCCTCCTGAATGGAGCCAGTTGAAAACGGTGATGAAGCAATGGCTTTTATTAAGAGAAGGATCGGCCCGTAAAATAGCCATTCCCACCTCTGCGGTGATTCGGCCACCGTGTCCCATTTTCACGGAGACGGCTGCAAGTTCATCGCTGATCGCCTTTACGGTATCGATATCGGCTTTGATGTCTTCTACGCTGCGATACACAAAGGGCTGCCCCTTGTACATTTCGCAAAAGGTACATTTATTCCACGGGCAATTCTCCGTAATCCTGAGGAGGAGTGATGCGCTCCCGCCCTCGCTCGGTGGACGGTAAACACCCACAGCAAAGGATAATTTTGCAATTTTTTCTGCGCTCTCCCGATATGTATCGTTTCCTGTTGAAAATGCCATAAATTCCCTTTATCAAGTAGATCCTTCCCCGCGCATACTGGGGAACCCTTCACGATGTCATCAATAATATAGTACTCATTTCGCTTTTGGCAATGTTATGGGTAAAATTCCCGCGCTATTTTTCCCGCTTTGCTAAAGGGGCAACTCCCCTATTTCCCCCTTTCGTAAAGGGGGACACAGGGGGATTTTGCATCGTGGAACAAATCCCCCACTGCCCCCTTTGTCAAAGGGGGCGTATAATTGCATAATGGCTTATCTATAGCTGACAATTAGACCTGATCACAGCTAACGAACCTTCACCATCCAATTTCTATTTCATTAAATGTCATTTAACGCTTCTTTAAATAACCGGTGCTTTGCAGGGGTCTGAAGCGCTGTCTCAAAATCATTTCAATTCATAATAGCTTGGCACAATCAAGATGTTATAAGATTTATCCCCTAAGCCCGCAAAGTTGGCACGGATAATGCGGTAATAAAAGTCAAAACAAATTAACGACGAAGGAGAAAACAGATCATGAAAAAGACACTTAAAACATTAGGCCTGGCGATATTTGTGGTGCTAGGGACGGCTACCTTCGGCTGCATATTCGCGATGTACACAATTCTCATCGCCCTGTTCACGGCGCCGGTTTTCAATGCCATTAAGACCCTTGTAAGCTAAGAAAAACATCATACCGGTTTTCATTGCCGGTATGGTGACCAACCCTGAAGGGAAAGGAGGATAAGGCCATGTTAGCGACTCACAAGACACACCAAGACCATAAAATGTACAGAGCGATTTTTATGCTGAGTTCGTGGGGGTTTGTCATTGTGATTGCCTCTTTCCTCTTTCTCTATGCGGGATATAAGCTGGACGAGCTTCTGGGCACATCTCCCAACTTTATGTTCGGGTTGTTTTTCTTGGCCATATTTCTCTGTATCGGCAGGTTATATCAGGATGCCTGGCGGAGGAGAAAAGATATCTGAGATCATCCTCCCCACGTAAAACATAAGAGACCTTTTCACGATCTGTGATCCTCATAAAGGCCCCTCACAGAACAGTTCATGAATATCATCTTCCCCAGATAATAATACCATTACTTGCAAGTTGATATCCTGCATCTTCGCCGATATTGACAATTAGTGTACTAGAGGAAGAACGAGATAAAAAGGATGGTATTTGTTACACTGTGAATTTCCCGTCTTTGGCGGCATAGACGACCTTCCCCTCCTGATTGAGTCACTGCATCAGTCCTGGAAGAAGGACGCCTGGATGATGTCCCTGAAATTCGGTATTTGCTTAGATTGTCTTCAACACCAATTTGTCCAAAGCAAAGCGCGGTCTTGCCTTGGGTGACTGATCAGGATGCCCCACAGGCAGAAGCACTACCGGGTAGATACTTTTGTCCAGCGCCAGATACTCCTTTACCTTATCGCGATCGAACCTTGCAAGCCAGCAACTACCCAGACCCAGATCGACGGCCTTAAGAACGATGTGCTCCACAGCAATCGCCACATTCATGGAAAGATAGGCCTTAACCGCTTCCTTATCCATGACAGGGATAGTGGCGATTGATGCATCGTTCATATCTATATCCACGCCTTCGAAGGCGCCTTCCTGGAACAGTTCTCCGAGACGCCGCTCTCTTGTTGTCATGGCCGTCAGGTCGGCGCAGCATACAAAAATAGCCGATGCCTTGACTATAAACTTATAAGGCGTACACCGGCCAAGGGCCTCTTTGGCGGCAGGTGATTGCGCGACGATGAAGCGCCAGGGCTGGAGGTTTGATCCAGAAGGGGCGAGCCGCGCCGCATCAAGAAGCAGGCGGACAGTATCAGCCGAAAGATCCTCATTCTTGAATTTGCGAATGCTTCGCCGTGACGCGATGATGTCTGATAATTCCACTGTGGCACCTCCATGGAAGTATTATAAGCCGAAGTCTACAATTTCCTGTTGAGCAAGTCAAATGAGGATAACGGAACGAATTGCCTCACATTAAATGTTACCCAAGGTAGTGAATAAAAGAGATCGTTGACTCATAAATAGGTGTTACCGAACACCGACTCCAAAAAGGAGGATAACTGATGAGTCCACGATCGA
>JBEKXK010000035.1:0-31645 GCA_049512055.1 Syntrophales bacterium
CTAAGAAAAACCATGGAAACAAAACTTAAAAAAATCCTATCCCTCTGAGTAACATATATTATGAGTCAACGTTCCTTAACCACTTCTATCCTTCGGTAACATTTATTTATGAGGCAATAGGAGAACTCGTATTGGGGTAACGCAAACAAGACCGCAATCAGGATCACGGCGCAGATCCCGTTCAGGACTTTATCCTGAAGAAATAGGGGATTTCAAACAGAGAAGTAAGGGGCTGCCCGATTGAATACATTTTCTATTTGCAATACGTTTCTACCGCCGCAGTTGCATCTGGTCAAAGGACGCGTGATAGAAGATGTCATTCAACAAAAATGAGGAGACTGAAGGAGGGATTTTATGGAATCAATGAGACGAAACATCAGTACCAAGAGATACTTTGTCCTACTCTTTACCGTTATGATATTGACTCTCTTCTCCATCACCTGCCCTGTTTACGGGCAGCAGGCAAAGCAGGGTGAGAAAGGAACCTTTTTGTTGACGATATTCCTGAAGCATGATCAGTCGAAGACATTGGGTGAGATTCACGCCCAGCTTACGAAAAGCGAATTCGTGAAGAACTTCCCTCCGGAAGGGGTAGAGATCGTATCATGGTACGTCATGATGGGGATCGGTCAAGTAGTCACGCTGCGGGTGCCGGCGGAAAAGTTGCGGGCCGTGAACCGGGTCATCGAGCAGAGGGCATGGGGAGCATTTCGGACCGAGTTCTACGCAACCTATGACTACAAGCCTATCTGGGAAGCGGAGCGGGAAAAGGCCCACTGAAAGCGGAATCGCTGCCAGCTTTTCTCATAACGATCCGCAACAGCCGTAAATAGAATGTGCGGGTTTGTGCGGCGGACATGGATACAGAGGATCGCCTCCGAGATCAACAGGACTCTCTTGAGAAGTGAATCGCTGCTTACCTCTTGTCACGACACATCTTAATGATGTCCTGCTATAAGATTTGCCGGTTGCTCCGGATCGCCCTCATTCCTTAACAGGCGTCCAGGTTGCATCGGGATTGTATGATCTCATCTCCGGGGCGATCTTCGCTGTGTCCGGCCCGAGATTCTTCTGGTAAACTTTCCCCTGCTGATTGACAATAAAGGTCATGACCCCTGATTTTCCCCAGTTTGAAGGAAAAGCGACCAGGGCGAAGCCCCCAACCATGTTACCGTTGATGACATAGTTGTATTTTCCTCCTGGCGCTTTCTTCCCCTGCCTTGTTAATATCTTGAAATAATAGCCGTGAAAAGGCGCCGGCTGTTCTTCCCTGAAGGCGGCCTTTTCCTTCTTGTATCCCTCATGCCAGGCGCGTGCCAAGAGCTCACCCAAGGGGCTTGCCTCTTTTCCCGGCGCGCTTCTCCAGAAGAGGCCGTTTCTCTTCCCGGGGTCGCTCCGGAGTTTCTGCGCATATGCGAATATCCCGTCGCCATCCCAGTCTTTAAGCGCATACTCGCGCTGCGCCTTCACATAGTCGCGGCTGACCAGTATGGCGGTGAGTTCGTTTTCCCCGATCCGGCGGTTCAGTATCTCTTCCTTGCCTGCTTCTGCGTCAAAGAACCATTGGTTATCTTTTTTTACAATGGGAATAGGAAAGGGCCAGTTCTCGTTTCCTATGTGAAGGATCACTTTTGAATCGCCTTCTTTCACGAGGCTGGTTCTTTCAGCGAGGTGCTTGGCAAGTTCTTCAAATTCTGCGGCGTCCTGCACCCTGTCACCGGAGCGCAGATCTTTTCCGGAGGGCCCGAAGATCCGATCAAGTGCGGCTTTGTCTTTTGTCTTGACGGCATCTGCAAGACTTTTCACGGCGTCTTCGGGAGAGGAAAAGAGCCTCTGCAATGGCGCCCCCAATACCGGCATAGTCCAGGCAAAGACAAGCACCGCAGTTAGCAGGAGCAAAGCGGTGAAGGCCATTCCCTGCGCTGGGCGACACGTGGGCTTCTCTTCAATTGTACCCATAGTTTCCTTCCTTTCCATATTCATTAATTCTCTGTTGCCAAAAAATATTTAACACAAATCTGCATTTGCTACCGGCCCGGTCTGCCCCCGGAGGAACTCCTGCCCGCGGGAGCGGGAGCACTCCCTCTGCTTGTAGGGGCGGCGGACGGTCGTGGTGCAGCGCTGCTCTGGCGACTCTCCTGGCCGCGTAAGCTCTGTGACCTTGCCTCGCTGCCTCCCCTGTAACCGCCAAAGGTAACTGACGGCATCCTCGGGGGCTGCACTATCCCCCCTGCAGGACGGGGCTGCGGGGAGCCGCTGCTGATATGAGGAGCCGGCATGGACGGCTGTCGGCTGATAGCGGCAGCCGGCGGCGCCTGCCGCTGGTTGATTGTGCCGAGGCTCTGCCTGCCGCGATTACTGAACGAATTCGTGTCCCCCCTGGGACCGAACATTACTCCCGGCACATTCGTCTGCGTTGTTCCTCTTCCCCTGACTTCAGGCGTGTGCGCAAACGTGCCTGCGCTGACGCGGCCGGGCTGCGATGCCCGGAACTTTTCAGGGTCGCCGTGTGACATGTCATGCCTCCAGGTCTGGTTTATGAAAGGCCTGCTTCTGTTGACATAAACATTCGGCACGTGGACATAGGGCCGCGCGTGATTGACCCAGCCCGGCCGATTCCAGCCATGATAGACCACGTGGTGCTGGCGCCAGTCAAAGTCCATGCTCAGCCAGCCTCCGATTGCCAGACCAGAGCCGTACGTGACGAAGGGCGGCGAGCCCGGAGCCCAACTGTTGTCATATATGACCGAATCATCATACTCGGGAACGTACATATAGTCTGCTTGAGCCGGGATGATCTCGATGTTGTCCCCGTCGATAATGACTTGCTGCTTATCGTTGCTCTCCAGATTGCCGGCGTCTCTGGCTTCCCACCTGAGCCGCTGGATCGATCTTGTCACGTCTTCCGGCTGGTTGAGAAATGCATCCCCGAGGTCGGCAGCCCAGCCCAAATTTCCGGCCATCATTTTAAGAATCTCGGGATAGTAGGAAATTGCCTTGACGGATTCATCCCAACTCTGTCCGTCAATGCCTGATACAGTTCCGCCCCTCTTAAACCATGCATCCGCGTCGGCAATTTCCGAAGGATACGTCGAGGCCGGCAACATCACGGCAAGCAGAGGGTCGGGAAAGAGGGCGATGGGTGCGAGGAGGTCATCAAGCTCCTGATCAGAAAATGCGCTTGCGGGGGACGAGCCGGCACCTTCAGCCGGCGCGAAGAAAGCGCCGAAGAGAAAAATAAAAACAATGAATGTGCGTACTGTTCTTTTCATACTGCCTGATGAGGATAAAGTTATATAAGATTATATATGCCATCTAAAAACAAAGTCAAGCGACAGCATAAATTACTGAACAAGGGAATGATTCACATAGGGGCTATCAATTTATGGCAGCCCCTGTTTTTCTTTGTGCTCTTCTTCTTGCAAGACGAATAAAATTCTTACGCACGGCGGCACGAGACGGCGTACAAATTTCTATGAAAAGAAAATGAACAAATAGACCGTCCCCTTTCCCCCCTCTCAAAATGCAAATCACTTGGTCTTTTTCCTCTCATAACCTAACGAACCTGACCAGACCTCATAGTTGCGGTCTCCTTTTTCGCTCCCAAGATAAAAGACGACAAAAGTCATGACGTGCCATCCTATAAACTCGCATTTTTCTACGTCAAAGGCAGTGGCTTCGAATACCTTGCGCCAGGTGCCCGTGTTGAAATAAATTTTTTCCATAAATACATTACCGGGGAGCTGGACAGTATCAAGGGGCACCTGCTCTGCGAGGTGCGTATGACCGTATACGACGTATTTGACACTGTTGCTCTTGAGCGCCGCCTCGTTGTAGGCGTAACGCTTGTAGTCGTCTGTTTTGGTGTAGAAATGACGTATTACCCAGCCACCAAGAATTTCCTTCAGTCTGCCGAATGAAAAGGTGGAGGTGAGACGCAGGGCCATTTCCAGCAAATCCAGAAAGTCCGGCCCGAATCGGTCATGTTTTTTTACGAAATCTACGGCAACGAATTCATCAACCGATCTGTTCCATATTTGATGAAGCCTCTCTTCGACGCCGTTGTATTCATTGCAAATGCCCTGCAGCCAGCCCGGAATTTCCAGAACGGGCCTGACATTATCGATCTCTTTGACGCGGTCCACCAAATGCCCAATGGCGCCTAAAACCGCGTCCTGCCTTACAGCTTCGGGAAAGCGATCCAGGAGGTCAATAACAATAGCGTCTCCCAATGATGAAGCATCTCTGTCCCCTTCAAAGTTAATGTGATCGTAATAATCCCCATGCCGAGCAAAGACGCCGTAATCGGCGAAGCTGCGGAAATAAGGAAATTGATTGTTCGCATAGCCGGCAGGGTTCTGCAGACCTATAAATGTAGCTATATCCTGCCTGGTGGATGCATACCTGTTAATAAGCCAGTCATGATTACCGATCATGTATGATATCTCGACGTTTACGCCTTTCTTCTTCATGCGGCCCCGAAACTCTGCCAGGTACCTCATGGCGTCGATGTTATCCTGCCGGGCGATAATTTTCTGGACGATTGCTTTCGTATAAGCCTCAAGGTTCCGCCCCGCACTGTCCGTATCTGTTGCGGGTGACCAGGGGCGTATCGGTTGAGATTTGTTATTAGCGGGCCGCAGCCAGAAGTCAGAGCGGATGACGTCGAAGATATCCCCGAGAAGGACTATCTCCACCTCTTGGATCTTCGACGTTTTTGGGTCTCCGATAATATCCTCCAAGGATCGGCCAAACTTGTCAAAGGCCCTGGGATCGATTGTTGTCCCCGATGAGCCGTCCGTAAGATGAATATCGCTTGCAAAGACCAGCATAGTCATTACCTCCTTGTGGCGTATGTATTTTAAGAAAAGAGTTACCTAATTACTGACCATGAACAACGATCCGGATACTGTAGGTTTAGGTTTGCTTTTTCTCTCTACAACAAACACAAAACCCCGCACTCTGCCGAGAAACGGGGTTTCAATAATCTCTTCATGGCACCACCCTTATAAGAAGGGTTCAGATTAGTTGTTAACCTTTTGACGATGCCCTATTTAAATGTGTTTCTTCTTTGCTCCTAAATCCTTGAAAAGTCAAGAAACAATTTTCATTTAGAATCATCTGGAGAAAAGCACAATGATACCCTGGTCTCTAATCCCGTTGGGGATGTAGTGAATAATCTCAAAGGATATGTCATTGCATCAGGCAACCATCTTGATGTATTAATAATGAATGAACGGAATCGATGCGTCCGGGATCAGCCGTAACGGAACGAAAGTTATCTTCACTGTGGTAATTTGATGATCGAAATTAAAGAACTGACAAAAACCTACGGGAACGTAAGGGCGGTGGATAACATAACCTTTTCCGTCAGCAAAGGAGAGGTATTCGGCCTTCTAGGCCCGAACGGTGCGGGCAAGACGACAACCATCAAGATGCTCACTTGCTTGAGCAGACCCGATGCGGGCAAATGCACGATCAACGGTTTTGATGTCGCAGCAAACCCTCATGAAATAAAAAAGCACATTGGCGTCGTGCCCCAGGAAAACAACCTCGACCGGGAACTCACGGCCTACGAAAACCTGCTCATCTACGGGATGCTGCACCGTGTGGGTGACAAAGAAAGAAAAATCCGCGAACACCTGAAGATGGTTGATTTGTCGGACAGAAGGGATTCACTCGTAGCGGGGTTTTCCGGAGGCATGCAGAGAAGACTCCTCCTGGCAAGGGCACTCCTCCCGGAACCGGCCGTCCTCTTCCTTGACGAACCGTCCATCGGTCTGGACCCGCAGATCAGGCGGCAGCTCTGGGACATCATCAGAAAGACCAGGATAGAAGGCCGGACCGTCGTCATTACCACGCATTATATCGAGGAAGCGGAGGCGTTGTGCGACAGGGTGGGCATTCTTGCAAGGGGAGCGCTGATAGCCCTCGATACCCCCCATCACCTCAAGAGCAGTGTGGGCGATTACATTGTCGAGTATATCGATGCGGAAGGAAAGCTCATACAGCACATCTGCAAGAGTCGGGGCGAGGCGCATGATATCGCAAAACACCAGCCGAACAGCGTTACCGTGAGAAAGTCGAATCTCGAGGATGTATTCATAAAACTTACGGGAGAGCGCATAGAATGATCACACCCGCGTGGTATCCCATTTTCTTGAAGGAAATGCTTCATTTCAAGAGGAGGCTCCTCAAACTCGGCTATATTTTTTCCGCCATGGTCGTACCGATAATCTATCTCGTCGCCTTCGGATTCGGCCTCGGCAAGAGCGTCCGCATCGAAGGCGCCGATTATCTCACCTTTCTCCTCCCGGGACTTGTGGCCATGAGTTCCATGAACAACTCCTATACCTGGGTCTCGACCTCCCTGAATCTCAACAGGCTCTATTTCAAGACATTTCAGATCTACGTACAGGCTCCCATCAGCTCTTCCTCGATCATGACCGGGGAGGTGCTGGCAGGCATGGCAAAGGGGATATTTGCATCATCCTTAATCATTATCGTCGGTTTTATATCTTCGCCGGCTTTTTCACTCACCCTATGGTTTGTAATCGCGCTGCTTTTAAACTGCTTTCTCTTTGCCAATTTGGGCGTGATCGTCGGCATGGTCACAAAATCCCATGAAGATACGGCCACGTATTCCAACTTCTTTGTCATACCCATGGCTTTTTTCAGCGGCACATTTTTCCCCGTTGATAAACTGCCGGTTTACTTTAAGGCGGTCATCTATGTGCTGCCCCTTACCCATGCGAGCATCCTGATAAGAAAGACAGTACTGGATGCGGAGGGATTGCTTTCACTCTGTGTGATGATTGTCTATGCGGCGGTTTTCTTTCTTTACGGCTCCAAGCTGATCAAGGATTACAGTGAGTGATTATATGTCCAAGCGGTATTGATTGCAGTTGAAGCTTCAGTCTCTGTAAAAACGCATCTTGCCTACCCAGAGGGAGCCCTTGATATCCGGCAGATTTAAGGAACTCTCCACTTGCACTGCGACCCGGTCAATCCGGTTGGGCCTGAAGATCTGGTCCCCGGGTTTCACCCCAAATTTCGCCGCCCGTCCCTTTACCCATCCCCTGCCGATCGTCAGATTGGAAAAAGAAATCCTGAATTTTTTCCACTCGGCGCCTGCTCGGAAAGAGGCGATCCAGGAATCTATTCTTTCGGGGTCGTCAGGTAGAGAGGTTGCGATATTTATCCGGCCCGTTAGAGGCCGCGTCGCTTTCGCATAAAATTCAATGCCGCTGTATAAAGAAAGGTCTCTTCTTTTGTGGTTTGATGCGTTGCAGAGAGTCCAACTTTTAATGCCGGTAAAATCATAATCGATTTTTAAGGAACTGTGGGTATCTTCCGGACCCTGGCTTGGATCCAAAACGAATTTGCAGTAGCGGCCTAAATCAGACCCGCCGCCCCCTTCGCCAAACATTTCCGCTTCTCTGAAACCCAGCCGCCATGCAGGATCCACCGTATCTTCATTGAACTTTTCATTCATTGGGCCCGAATCTCTCATTTCAAGCGGCTTGATCAAGGGGGTTCTCATGGCTATCGAGGCCATCGCCTGACCCGTCCTGACGTTCACGAGCCTGAGATTGACATCCCAGGTGCCGCCCAAATCGGCGAGCGTGCCCGTAAGGATCAGGTCGGCCGTTATAAGGTTGCCGATGGTCTTGTCGGACGTTTGTCTTGCGAGCCCGCTCAGGCTCAGCTCCAGTTCATTGATGACCGTCTTCAGTTTGGATCTTTCCACAATGGTAAAATGTCCCGACTCAATAAGGGCGGAGGTCAGCTCCTCAAGGGTGACCCTGCCGACCGCTTGTTCGTTGCCTCTGATAACCTCAAAATCAACCACGGCCAATACCTTCTTGGGAATCCTTATCTTCACGGCCGTTCCCGCCGGATAGGGCGCCGGTTTCTCAAAAACAACACTGATGCTTCTCCCCCTCACTTCTTTTATCGTGGCCGCCGTCCCGTTTACGTCAGTTGCTATTCCTTCAAGGAAGAGACTCTTCTGTACAACTTGCTGTGCGATGTCGCTAATGGAAGGTTCGGGGGCTTTCTTAAATTCGGGCAGCTTCAGCTCCAGTATTTCCTGGTTTCCCGTGACGCTTTGAACTGTGCCGTCGACATAAAGGAGAGAAGGCTGTTCGGGCTTTTCCGGCGTCACGGTCGCGCACGAAGAAAGCGCCAAAAGGATTGTCACGATAAGAAGGAAAAAGATTCTTGTTCTCTTCATATGTTCTCCTCACTCTGAATATCAAGCAGGTCTGAGAAACAACAAAGCCCCGCCCATTAAAGATATATCTCGTAATCCGCCCCTGCCAATCCCGCAAAGGGAAGAGTCTGATGATTGATAAAGTGTAATCTCTGGAATTAAATACGGCAAATGGACTATCACTATTACTGAAAGAAATCTACAAAAAAACAGAATGCCCGGTCGGCATGCACCTTTCTCTTTTTCTTGACACATTGTCGTGTTGGGGCTATATGACTGTCAAGTCGCCTTCATCGGGCTTCCTGTGCGGCCGCACATGGTATTATCGAGTTGTTTTCCGGTGGCACGCAAAGATCCTTTTGGAGGCAATCTGCGGCAGGTTTAATACATATCGTAACTGAACGAAAAAAATTACGGAGTTGACTTATGAGATCATACGTCGTCTTTTCATCGATGGGGCCGGACCGTCCCGGTCTGGTGAGAGAAATCGCGGAATTTTTTTCGGCGCGGGGCATCAATATCGAGCGCTCGCGTGGCTGCGTGCTGGGAAATGAATTCGGCATGGTCATCCTGACGTCGGGCAAGAGCGAAAATATCGAAGGGCTGATCGAGGACCTCGACAGTCTCCGTCAGAATACCGGGCTGGACATCCACATCAGGAAGACGAAGGCGCCTCTCCACAGGGAGGTCCTCCCGTCGATTCCGTACAAGCTAATCGCCATATCCATCGACCGTCCGGGAATCATCCATCAAATCTGTAAGGTTCTTCATGAGCGGGGGATCAATATCGAGGACATATCAACTAACGTTGACCATGATCCCGCGACGGGCGCCAATGTTTTTCAAATGCTCTGCTATTTTTCCCTGCCGCCGGCCGTCAAGATTATCGACCTCAAGAACGCCATCACCCGTATTAGCGACGAGTACAATATCGATATACGGTTCGACGCGATGATCAACAAGTAGCTATGAAAAAAGTGAAAGCAAAACGTGCCGCCAATTGCATGAGGCCTATCCACGAAATCGCTGCATCTATCGGTCTCGCGGAAGATGACCTGGAATGTTACGGGCGCTACAAGGCCAAGGTCAGGATCGAGGCGATCAAGCGCTTCGAACGCAGGGCGAATGCCTCCCTGATCCTGGTTTCCGCAATGACCCCTACCCCCGCGGGTGAAGGAAAGACCACCGTATCCATCGGCCTCGCGCAGGCCTTAGCCAAGCTGGGAAAGAAAACGATTGTCACCCTCCGTGAGCCGTCCCTGGGGCCCGTCTTCGGCGTCAAAGGCGGCGCCACCGGCGGAGGCCTTTCATGCGTGCTTCCTGCGGATGACATTAACCTTCACTTTACGAATGACTTTCCAGCGGTGGAGAGCGCCCACAATCTCCTGTCGGCCCTCGTTGACAACTCGGTATTCCACGGCAACCCTCTGAACATCGATCCGCGCAAGATCACCTGGCGCCGCGTGATGGACATGAACGATCGTTCCCTCCGGGATATCGTCATCGGCCTGGGCGGTTCCACGAACGGCGTGCCCCGCGAGAGCGGCTTCGACATCGTTCCTTCGAGCGAAATCATGGCGATTCTTTGCCTCTCACAGTCTTACGCGGAATTGAAGGGGAAGATACGTAAGATCCTCGTAGGCTTTACATACGACGATAAGCCGGTGATCACCAGGGACCTGAAGGTCGAGGGGGCTGTTACATCGCTCTTAAAGCATGCCCTTCTTCCCAATTTGGTGCAGACTACAGAGGGTGTGCCGGCCATCGTGCACGGCGGCCCTTTCGCCAACATCGCCCAGGGAACAAACAGTGTCATAGGCACAGACTTGGCGCTCCGCTTAGCCGATTATGTGGTTACTGAGGCGGGATTCGGTTTTGACCTGGGCGCAGAAAAGTACTTCGACATTGTGGCGCCGTACGGGAATTTTAATCCCCGCATCGTTGTCCTGGTGGCAACTGTTCGCGCCCTGAAATATCATGCCGGTGTGCCCGCCGATGCTCTCAACGAGCCCAACCCCCGTGTGGCGGTCCTGGGAATGGCCAATCTGAGGAAACACTATGAAAACATCGATAAGTTCAATGTCCCCTGTATCATAGCCCTAAACCGTTTCCCCTCCGATACGGACGCGGAGATAGAAGCCGTCGTCCAGGCAGCGGAAGATGAAGGAATGAATATCGCGCCTGTCGACATTTTTCGTCTCGGCGGCGAAGGAGGCCTGGAACTGGCAGAAAAGGCGGCAAGTATCATCGCGAAAGCCTCCGGCCATTTCCGGTCCCTATATAGGTGGGATCAGCCGGTGGAAGACAAGATCTTCACCGTTGCCAGCAAGATCTATGGTGCTGTTTCCATCGACTACCAACCGCTTGCGAAGCGGAATCTCGACCTCATCAAGAGATTCGGCTTCGACAAGCTCCCGATATGCATTGCCAAGACGCAGCAGTCTCTCTCAGATAATCCCAGCCTCCTGGGACTGCCCAGCGACTTTATTGTCACTGTTCGGGAAATCAAGATCGCATCAGGCGCCGGCTTCCTTATCCCGATCACCGGCGAGATTCTGCGTATGCCGGGTCTCTCGAAAACACCGGCCGCTTATCACATCGATATCGACGACGACGGGAATATAACGGGCGTAACGGCCCCTGGAGATGCCTGACGTTCCTGCCTGATCAGATACGATGGATGCCGAAGATCTGAAAATGTTGCCCGCGCCTTCCTGCTCCATCCTGTATCAAGATTGCTTTGACAGACATGTCCGATTTTCCTATACTACCCGAATAGAACTTCTCATTATGAGAGGCGACAACTACAAATGCAAAATGCTAAATGATAGAGGAGTTAGCTTGCAATGCTCGTTAAACCGAAGTTTCTGGCGACCGCCATCGGCAGCATGCCGTTTGATGATCCGGGGAAAGCTATCGACCTGATCATTGATAAACTGCCCTCTGCTCCGCACTGGCCGCAATTGCCCAGGCTGGGCATGAATGAGCAGATGGAAATCCAGTATTCCGAGCATATGCCCTGTGCAGTTATCGACAGGGAAAAGAAACGCCTCTATTTCGATACGTCCGGCGATTATTCTGAAGCCTTCGCTCAATTCTACGAGACCTACCTGCTGGCCATGGATCCGGAGGAGGGAAGCGGCGACTGCGCGCCCGCGGCCGTAAGCCCGACCTTTTCCCGGGGGATTTACGCACTGGAGGAAAAACTGCGCAAGCGCGGCACAAAGCTGCCTTTTGTGAAGTGTCAGGTTACAGGCCCGTGCAGCTTCGCGCTCACGGTCGTGGACGAGAAAAAGCGTGCGATATATTATAATGAAGAATTCCGGGACATGATCGTCAAGACGCTGGCGATGATCTGCCGCTGGCAGGTCCGGCTATTCAAGCCATTTGCAGAGCAGGTGATATGCTTTATCGATGAGCCGATCCTCTCGGCCTTTGGCAGTTCCACTTATGTGTCCGTCCGCCGTGATGATGTGATTCTTCTCCTGAAAGACATGGTCGATGCGGTACATGCCGACGGGGGCATCGCAGGCATGCACTGCTGCGGCAATACCGAGTGGAGCATACCTGTCGACGCCGGCGTGGATATCATCAGCTTCGACGCATTTCAGTACGGAGAGACAATCGCCATGTATGCCGAGGCCGTCAATAATTTTCTCGCGCAAGGCGGCGCACTTGCCTGGGGAATCGTGCCGACCTCCACGCTCATAAGGGAACAGACCGTGGAAGGTCTTGCTCTGCGCCTTGAAGGCCTGATGGATCACTTAGCTTCCAAGGGTATAGAGAAAAGGCTTATTGCCGATCAGGCTATCTTAACGCCTTCCTGCGGCACGGGCTCCCTGACGCCTGAGGAGACGGAGATGGTATATGACAGGCTGGCGGCGCTCTCCGCCTTTATGAAAGAAAAGTACAGATAAGGTAAAAGTTAAAATATAAAATGCAAATTTCAAAATGATCCTCATTCTTTAATTTTGCATTTTGCATTCTGAATTGGATTTTGCGTTTTGCGTTTTGACTTTTGCATTTTTAATTGACCTATGAAGCTTGCAATCTCCGGAAAAGGAGGCGCCGGCAAATCTACGCTGGCTGCCGCCCTGGTCCTCCTCATGGCCCGTCGCGGCCGGAAGGTTCTGGCAGTGGACGCAGACCCGGACGCCAATCTTGCGGCTGCCCTGGGAATCCCCGCCTCTGAACAGGAAAAGATTGTCCCCATATCCCGTCAGGCCGCCCTGATCGAGGAGCGGACGGGGGCGGAAGTCCGGCAGTACGGGCAGATTTTTAAACTCAACCCGGAGGTCTCCGACATTGCCGACAGTTTTGCGTATTATCATCAGGGTGCGGCACTCCTCGTCCTTGGCGCCGTTGACCGGGGAGGAGGAGGCTGCGCCTGTCCAGAGAATGTATTGATGCGCGCTTTGGTTACAGATCTCGTCTTATACAAGGATGACGCCCTCGTTATGGATATGGAGGCCGGTGTGGAACATCTGGGGCGGGCCACGGCGAGCGGCGTGGACAGGATGATAATCGTCATCGAGCCGGGCCAGCGCGCCGTAGACAGCACCCGGCGCATTCTCCGCCTGGCTCATGATATCGGCCTGCAGGATATCCGGCTTGTAGCCAACAAAGTAACAGGACCCGAAGATGAGCGATTTATTCGTGATGCTTTTCCTGATAATAAATTTCTGGGCGTTATTCCCTACCGGGAGGAATTTCGCCGTGCCGACCGCGAGGGCCGCTCCGTGCTGGATGGCCTGCCGGGCGACTTGCTTCGCTGTTTCGCGGATATCCTGAAGAACCTTGAGGCCCCGTTATGAGTGATGGTGTCGTAAAAATATAAAACACATCCCTCTTCAGGTCCCTCTTTTGCAAAGGGGGACACAGGGTGATTTTTCATAGCGCAAAAACCCCCCACCCCCCCCCCCTTTAAAAAAGGGGGGATATGTAATGGTTGATTCTCGTGGTAATAATAATTTTTTTGAGAGTTCATCATGAGTAAACTGATCGCGATAGCAGGTAAAGGCGGTGTCGGGAAGACCACCGTGGCGGCGCTCTTGGTAATGCGACTGCTTCAGCGTGGATGCCGGCCGGTGCTGGCCGTAGATGCCGATCCCAATACCTGTCTCGACGCAGCCCTGGGTGTCAACGTGGTGAAGACTGTGGGAGGCGTCCGTGAGGATGCCCGAAAATTCACCCAGGATGGCACAGTACGCGGCATGGATAAAAAACGTTTTCTGGAACTTCGTATCGCCGAGAGCCTGGTGGAGAGTGATGATTTCGATCTCATTGCCATGGGGCGCTCCGAGGGGCCGGGCTGTTACTGTTATGCCAACAACGTCCTGAAGGCTGTCCTGAATACGATGGTAAGTAAGTATCCCTATGTGGTCCTGGATAACGAAGCGGGCCTGGAAAACCTCTCGAGACGCATTGTCAATAAGGTAAGTCTCCTCGTCATGGTTACCGATCCGACCATCCGCGGCCTTGAGACCGTAAAGAGGCTCCATGCTTTGGCAGGCGAGATGGAGATCGCCTATGACAATCTCGCCATCGTCGTCAACCGCCTCCGGAGGCGCGGGTTGCCCGCAGGCGGGGAAGAGCTCAGAATAGCCACGGGTGCCGATATCATCGTGGGTATCCCGGAAAATGAAGACATCTATGCAATAGCTGAGAAAAACGGAAACCTGAGACTCCTTTCACCGGACAATCCGGTCTTGACGGGACTGGACAGGATTCTGGAAAAAATATAATATAAAATGAAAATCTAAAATAATCCTCATGCGTAAATTTACCATCTAAACAATTTATGCTATACTGATATTATGACAAAGCACTGTGAGGTAAGATATGATAACTAAATTAAAAATGATTTACTGGAAAGGTGAAAAATTCTGGGTGGGAAAACTTCTGGAGCATCCTGAGATTATGACGCAAGGAGAGACGCTGGAAGAACTTGAGGAAAATATGAGAGATGCATACATATTAATGGCCATGGAGGATGTTCCAAAGGATCATAAAGTAAAAGAATTCACCCTTACCGTATGAAAAGAAAAGATTTGATAAAAAAAATCACTTCTGTTGGATGTATTCTTCTGAGACGTGGTCATCGTCACGATCTTTACGTAAATCCCAAAACCGGTAAAAAGCAGCCTGTTCCAAGGCATAATGAAATAGATGAAACTCTTGCCAAACATATAATAAAGGAATTGGCATAAGGAATAACTTGTGAGGGTTCTATTTCACTATGCTACCGGAAGATACTGTGTAATAGAATCAAAAGACTGGATTCCCTTTTTCACGAGAATGACACAGTGTATTGGATTCTCGTTCCCCGCTTAAAGCCCACGGGGACATGCTTCAGGGAAATGACTATCAAGATAGGAGTTCAATGGCGAAAGAAGTTAAGAATCCAAAAGACCGCGTATGGGATCAGGCATCGCTGGAAACATTAATAAAGGCGGAGCGGGAATGCATCGATACCTGCTTCACCCGCCTGGATGCCCAGCAGACTCCCTGCCGGTTCGGAGCCGAAGGTCTCTGCTGCCGGATCTGTTACATGGGCCCCTGCCGGATTACGAATAAGGCCCCGCGCGGCGTCTGTGGGGCAGATGCAGATACGATTGTGGCCCGCAATTTCCTCCGCGAGGTGGCCGGGGGAACGGCTGCCCACTCCGACCATGGCCGCCATCTTGTCCTCCTGTTGAAACAGGCGGCGGAAGGAAGAATTGCCGATTACGTGATCCGGGACGAAAAGGCGCTCCGCCGGATAGCGAAAAGCTATGGCGTGGAAGAAGCGGGAAAGGCAAAAGAGGCGCTTGCCCTCGAGCTCGCCGATCTTCTCTTGAAAGAGTTTATGCTTCAGGAAGAGTCACTGCAGACGCTGCGTCTCTCGCCGCTCAGGCAGCAGGCCATCTGGCGGGGCAAGTCTGTAGCGCCGCTCGGCATCGACCGGATGGTCGTAGAATCTCTCCACCGCACGCATATGGGCGTGGACCACGATTACCGGAACATACTCCTCCAGGCCTTTCGCACGGCCTTGGCCGACGGCTGGGGCGGATCGCGCATCGCCACGCAAATTTCGGATATCCTCTTCGGCACTCCCTCGCCCGTGCGGAGCGACGCCAACCTCGGCGTGCTCGGGAACGATACGGTCAATATAGTCGTCCATGGCCATGAGCCGGAACTGCCGGAGATGCTCGCCATCGCCGCCCGCGATCCCGCCATGCAGGCTTATGCGAAAGAGGCCGGCGCCACCGGGATTACGCTCGCCGGCATCTGCTGCACGGCGAACGAGATACTCATGCGGCACGGCATCCCCGTAGCGGGAAGCTTCCTCCAGCAGGAACTCGCCCTCGTGACGGGCGCAGTGGAAATGATGCTTGTCGATGTGCAATGCTGCATGCCAAGCCTTCCCGACGTCGCCCGGAGTTATCATACGGAAATCGTCTCCACGGCGGATATCGCCAAGACCGTTGGGACGACACATATTACGCTCAACCGCGACAACCCGCTCGCCACGGCAAAAGTCCTCATACGCCGCGCCATCGACAATTTCAAGAACCGCGATCCTAAGAGAGTTTCCATCCCGGACATCAAGACGCCGCTTGTGGCCGGTTTCAGCGTCGACGCCATCAAGTACATGCTGGGCGGCCGCTTCCGCGCGTCCTTCCGTCCGCTCAACGACGCAGTGATCCAGGGAAGGATCAGGGGCATCGTAGGTATCGTGGGCTGCAACAATCCGCGGACGCGTGTGGACGGCTACATCAACACCCTGACGCGGGCCCTGATCGGGCAAAACGTACTCGTCCTCAAGACGGGCTGCGCAGCCATCGCTTCTGCGAAAGAAGGCATGCTCCGGCCGGAAGCGGCGCTCGAAGGCGCGGGCCCGGGGCTCCGCGAAGTCTGCGAAGCAATCGGGATGCCGCCGGTCCTCCACATGGGAAGCTGCGTGGACAACTCCCGCATCCTCGAGGCGGGCACGGAAGTGGTTCTCGAAGGCGGCCTGGGAGACGACCTCTCGCAAATTCCCGCCGTGGGCGTGGCTCCGGAATGGATGAGTGAAAAGGCAGTGGCCATCGCTTGCTATTTCGTGGCTTCCGGTATCGATGTGGTGCTCGGACATCCGTTCCATATCGCAGGCTCCGATAATGTGACGCGCTTCCTCAACGATGAGACCAAAGAACTTTTCAACGCCTCCTTCCACGTCTGCGAAGACCCCCTCCGGGCCGCGGACATGGTGATCGATCTCCTCGATAAAAAACGCGAGCGGCTCGGGATCAACCGTAAGGCCGAACGGAAGCTCTACGACATGGAGGACCGGAGGAAGCTCGATGTCTAAGATCATCTGCGCGAGCGCCATCGAAGGGGCCAGGGACTGGATCGCCAAAGCGGAAGAGCGCCTGAATCATGCCATCAGCAAGAGGGGAGAGGCATGGCCCGCGGCCTTTCCGGGGACAGCCTATTTCCTCCCTGTTATCTATTCCTTCACCGGCGAGCCTGTCCGCACACTCGGAGACCTGCGGCCGATCCTTCGACAGGCAAAAGAACTGCTGCCGCTCCGCCCTGCCGATGCAGTATGGCTTCCCTACCTAGGGAGCGCCTTGGATGCAGGTGTCGCGTCCCTCTTCGCCTGTGAAATCATCGAGGCGTGCAAATATGCCGTAGGACCCGACCCCGTGGATGGGATATGGCTGGGTGCGGCCAACGACGTCATCCTGCGTGAGAGGGGCATCGAATTCGTGGACGGCACAGCCCCCGGCTTCGCCGCCATTACCGGTGCAGCGCCGACCAATGAAATCGCCGTAGCTATCGCGCGGCAGCTTCAGGAGAAGAACCTCTATGTCTTCATGGCGGGCGAAACAGACGGCAGGCAGTTTGCCGAACAGTTGGCAGAAGAAGGCGTGCAGTTGGGGTGGCCGACGCGCCTGATTCCGTTCGGCCCGGACGTCTCCGCCCTGATCTATGCCCTGGGATTCGCCAACCGCGTGGCCCTCTCATTCGGCGGCGTGCAACCCGGCGACTACGAACGGAATCTTAAGTACAACAAGACACGCATCTTTGCCTTTGTCCTTGCCATGGGCGAGGTCACTCCGGACAAGTACGCCATAGCTGCAGGCGCAATCAACTACGGCTTCCCCGTCATCGCCGATACGGATATTCCCCAGATTCTGCCGACGGGCGTCTGCACCTACGAGCATGTCGTCTCTTCCGTGCCCTACGAGACAATGGTAGAAAAGGCACTAGAGGTGCGGGGCTGCAAGATCAAAGTCACCAAAGTGCCCATTCCCGTGCCTTACGGGCCGGCCTTCGAGGGTGAACTGATACGCAGGGCCGATGCCCACGTGGAGTTCGGCGGAAATTTAACAACCGCCTTTGAATTCGTGACCAGCGTGGACATGGATCAGATCAACGACGGCGAGATAGAAATCATCGGTCCCGATATAGACGAGGTCGAGCCCGGGAGCACGCTGCCTCTTGCCATCTGGGTGGATGTTGCAGGCCGAAAGATGCAGGCCGATTTTGAACCCATCCTCGAAAGGCAGATCCACCACCTTGTCAACGGCGCCGCGGGCATCTGGCATATGGGCCAGAGGGATATCGTCTGGACGCGCATCTCGAAGAGCGGCTTTGCCCGCGGGCTGCGGCTTCGGCACTACGGCGAGATCATCCATGCAAAGTTTATCTCCGACTACCCGGCCATCGTGGACAAGGTGAAGGTGACAATCATTACGGATGCGGCAGAGGTGGAACGGCGTCTCGCCGTCGCCCGAAGAATCTATGACGAGCGAAACCGCCGCCTCGAGGCCATGACGGATGAAGCAGTAGATACGTTTTACTCGTGTCTCCTCTGCCAGTCCTTCGCCCCCAATCATGTCTGCATCATCACGCCGGAGCGGCTCGGGCTCTGTGGCGCCTACAATTGGCTGGACGGCAAGGCGGCCCACGAGATCAATGAGACCGGCCCAAACCAGCCCGTCAAGAAAGGCGACGCCATCGACCCTGTGAAAGGTATCTTTCGGGGCGTCAACGAATATGTCTATCTAAGCAGCCACAAGACCGTGCCGGAGTTCTGCTGCTATTCCCTCATGGACAGGCCCATGACGAGCTGCGGCTGTTTTGAGGCGATCCTGGCCTACCTTCCCGAATGCAACGGCGTCATGGTTGTCAACCGGGAATATCAGGGCGAAACGCCTGTGGGAATGACCTTCTCCAGCCTCGCCGGCAATGTGGGCGGCGGTCAGCAGACACCCGGCTTCATGGGCGTGGGCAAGGTCTTCCTGACCTCGAAGAAATTCCTTGCTGCGGAAGGGGGATTCAAACGCATCGTCTGGATGCCTAAGGCGCTAAAGGAACTCCTCGCTCCCGATCTCTCGAAACGCTTCGCCGAGCAGGGGGCGCCGGATCTCTTAGACAAGATCGCCGATGAGGAGGTAGGTGTCGATGCGCACGCAATCCGGGAGTTCATGGAGAGCGTCGGCCACCCCGCGCTGAAAATGGACGATATGGCCATTTATGCACTGCCGACCCCGACACCGGCGCCGAAAGAGCAGCCGGCATCCGCTATACATCGCGTTGAAATACAGGAAACGCCGCCATTACCTGTGGAGACAAAGGAAGAGAGAGTTGTGCCCGGCGAGGAAACGATCATAGAGCCTGCCGCAAGCGGCCTCCTCGACGCAGTCACCGCTTTCCCCATCTGCCGGCAAACCTGCGATGTCCCCATCTCGCAGGTCACACTGGGCTCTACGAAGAAAACGGGCGGCACCCGCGGCCATACCCTGAAAGTGGGCGGCGCCAACTGCATGCCTTTTCACCTTTGGGAAGGTACAATGCCGAACCGTCCCCTCGTGGCTATGGAAGTCTTTGATGTGATTTCAGAGAAATATCCCGCTGTTCTGAGAAACATCTATGGCGATCTCCTAAACCGGCCGGCGGAGATGGCCCGTGTCTGCGTGGAAAAATACGGCGCCGATCTCATCAGCGTGCGTCTCGACGGGACGCATCCCGAAAAGGGAAACCGCGCACCCGAGGAAACCGTGAAGCTCGTCAAATCGGTGCTGGCTGCTGTGGTTGTGCCCCTGATCGTCACCGGCCACAGCCATTACGAAAAGAACAACGAAGTCCTCAAGTCCGTGGCCCAGGCCTGCGCGGGGGAGAATCTGCTCCTCAACTGGGTGGAACAGGACAATTATCGCACTATCGCCGGTGCGGCCATGGCCTACGGCCACTGCGTTGTCGCCCAGAGCCCGATTGATGTGAATATTGGCAAGCAGTTGAATATCCTGCTTACCAACATGGAGGTGAAGCCGGAGCGGATCATCATGGACCCCATGACCGGCGCTACCGGTTATGGAATCGAATATACGTATTCAGTCATGGAACGGATTCGCCTCACCGGACTGGACGGAGACCGCATGTTGGCGGCGCCCATGATCGTCTCGCCCGGACAGGAGTGCGCCAGAGTCAAGGAGTACAGGGCTCCAGGGGCCGATTTCCCGGCATGGGGAAATCTGGAAAGACGCGCAGCCCTCTGGGAGCTCTCCACTGCCGTGAGCCTTCTCTACGCGGGCGCCGACCTCTTGATCATGTATCATCCCGAAGCGGCGATGGCTTTGAAAAGGACGATCCTTGAATTGATGCAGAAGGCAAAATAGTAAATGCAAAAGTCAAAGTGCAAGATTAAGGAACGATGCCGTTTTTCATTTTACATTTTTCATTTTTACTTTTGCCATTTGCATTTTACTTTTGCCATTTGACTTTTTCGTTATCCTGAGGTTTTATGGCTCTGACCGGTTTACAGATTCAGAAACTGCTTCCTAAGACCAATTGCAGAGAATGCGGGTCCAATACATGCATGGCCTTTGCCATGAAGCTCGCGGCAAAGAAGGCCGAGATCGCCGAATGCCCTTATGCCTCCGAAGAGGTTATCCAGGTGCTCGGCGCCGCGAGTGAGCCTCCGGTGCGCGGAATTGCGCTGGGGCCTGATCGGATGCTGAAGCTGGGTGAGGAAACCGTCCTTTACCGGCACGAAAAGACCTTCTTCCACCAGACAGCGCTTGCCGTCAATATCAATGATACTGATTCTTCCTCTACAGTCAAAGAAACGCTTGCGTCCATCCGCGATTATCGTCTGGAGCGGGTCGGGGAGACATTGCGAATCGATATGGCGGCAGTGACCCAGAGAGGCGCGGATGTGAACACCTTTGCAGCGCTTGCCGTAAGAGCATGGGAAACAACCGGCCGACCCCTGGTGCTCCGGAGCGAGAGCCCCGCGGCATTGAAGGCCGCGGCAATCGCCGTAAAAGGATCCCGCAGCGTGCTGGCCGCTGCCACCCCCGGCACGTTAGATGAGCTGCATAAGATCGCAGAGGATAATAACCACGTCCTCGCTGTAACGGCCTCCGACCTAGACAGCCTCTACCGCTCCGCCGCGAAGCTCCGTCAGACCGGCTTCCAGGACATCCTGCTCCAGCTTCAGACGTCGTCTCTCGCCGAGCAGTTTCAGACGAACGCTGCTATCCGCCGTGCCGCCCTGAAAGACGCCGTCAAGCCCCTCGGTTATCCCTTCTTGCGCTTCCTAAGCCAGAGTGCTGATTTGCTGGGAATCGCTGCCGGAGCAATCACGGAGATCGACAAATACGGCGGCATCTGCGTTCTGCCTGTCTTCGATCCAGCACTCATGGCAACGCTCATGACGCTCCGCCTCAATATCTACACCGATCCCCAGAAGCCCATTCAGGTGGAGCCCAAGGTCTATCCCATAGGCGAACCACGTCCCGACTCGCCGGTTTTCGTGACCACCAATTTCTCCCTCACTTATTTCACCGTCTCAGGAGAAATCGAAAACAGCGGCACCAGTGCGTGGCTGGCCGTCCCGGAATGCGAGGGAATGAGCGTGCTTACCGCCTGGGCGGCGGGAAAGTTTTCCGGCGCTTCCATCGCGAAATTCGTGAAGGAAGTGGATTTGGAAAAACAGGTAACCACGCGCGAGATCATCATTCCCGGCTACGTCGCCCAGATCAGCGGTGAGTTGGAGGAAAACCTGCCGGACTGGAAGGTGCTCGTCGGACCCCAGGATGCGGCGGACATAGAGAGCTTTGTGAGAATGCAAAAGGGAAAAGGCAAAGCGTAAAAGGCAAAATGTTAAGGAGTGACGTATAAATCAAAATAGAGTATGGAAGATAATAGTTCGCGACAACGCAATTTATCTCAGAGATTTCTTCAATTTGCTGTTGATGGCATCAAACTTTTCGGGCAAATGAATAAATCATATGCAGAGATACATATTGCGAAACAATTAACACGTTCCGTAACCTCATGCGGCGCTGATTATGAAGAGGCGAGCGGCGCAGAAAGTAAAGCCGATTTTATTCATAAGCTTCAGATCGTACTGAAAGAACTAAAAGGAACTCAATATTGGTTAAAGTTGCTTTGCAAGGCAGATTTAGGCGAAAAGACAAAAATAGAAAGTTTTTCATGTGAATGTAATGAGCCATCAAGAATCATAGGAAAATCTATTATAACATCGAAAAGAAATGTGAAATCTAAAAGGCGACTTTAAGGATTTCATTATTTTTGCATTTTGACTTTTACATTTTAACTTTTACGTTTGTTTATTACACATGCCTCTTATAACTTTTCAACCATCCGGGATAACAATCGATGTACAGGCGGATACAACGCTGCTCGACGCTGCGCGCAGCGCCGGTGTGGAAATAGACGCCCCCTGCGGCGGCAAGGGTACCTGCGGCAACTGCACCGTGCGCATCGTCTCCGGACAGGTTGACTGCGAAAGCCTCGGCGTTTTGACTCAGGCGGAAATTGATCAGGGCTTTGTTCCAACCTGCCGCACATCCTTGCAGGATGCCGATGTTGTGGTTGAGGTGCCCGACCAGGCGGGACGTTTCGGTGGTCAGTTCAGCAACGATGACGGTATAAGGCTTATCGATGCAGCGCTGCTCCCTACTCCGGAAGACTGCCGGCCATTGACCGCAAAGATAAACATTTCTGTGCCGCCCGCCCAGAAGGCCGACGGCCTGTCGGATCTCGACCGTCTCATACGCACACTCCAGCAGCGGCTTGGCAAGGAAGAGATCATTGTTCCCCTCGCTGTCATCCGTCATATAGCCGACGCCCTGCGGGCTGCCGGCGGGAATGTAAACGTCACGCTGATAGCGGAAACCCCATCCGGACAGATGCGCCCCTGCCGTCTCACGGCCATCGAAGCAAAAAATAGCACGGACAGGCATTATGGGATTGCCGTTGACGTAGGCACGACAACAGTTGCTGTACAGTTGGTCGATCTCACCGATATGAAAATCCTCTCGACGTGCACTGATTATAACAGCCAACTTGCATGCGGTCTCGACGTTATCAGCCGTATCGATTATGCTCGCCGGCCGGACCGTCTGGAAGAACTCCGCAATCGCATACTCCGCACGATCAACCGTCTCATAGAGCAATCGGCACGACACGACCAGGTGGAACATTTTCAAATCGCCTGTGCCGTGGTATCCGGCAACACGACGATGATCCATCTGCTCTTGGGTATGAATCCCGAATATATCCGGCTCGAACCATATACGCCGACGGTTCTCGATGTGTCCTTCTTCACCGCATCGGAGGTCGGCATCGCGATCAATCCCCCGGCGCCCGTCATGATCTCGCCGGCAGTGGGAAGCTATGTAGGCGGAGATATCACGGCAGGCATTCTCTGTACAGATTTATGCAACGACAGCACCGACGTCTGTCTCTTTATGGATATCGGCACCAATGGCGAGGTAGTCATAGGCAACAGGGAATTTCTTCTGACATGCGCCTGCTCCGCCGGACCGGCTTTCGAAGGCGGCGGGATCAAATGCGGCATGAGAGCCGCTCATGGAGCTATCGAAAAAGTGGATATTGATCAGGCGACCGGACTCGCGACCTGCCGGACCATCGGCCAGGTCCGGCCCCGCGGTGTCTGCGGCTCCGGCATGATATCGCTTCTCGCTCAACTTCTTAAAAACGGCTGGATTGACGCCGCAGGAAAATTGAAACGCTCCGCACCGTCCGAGGCCATTCAAATCGACGGTCGGCAGGCCGCCTATACCTTAGTCTCCGCGAAAGACAGCGCCACCGGCCGCGCAATCACTATCGACGAGAAGGACATCGAAAACATCATACGTGCGAAGGCCGCGCTTTATGCCGCCTGTGCGCTCCTGCTGACACAAGTGGGCATGGAATTCCACGATCTCCGGAAGGTATATATCGCGGGCGGGTTCGGCAGATTTCTCGACCTCGATGCCGCCATTGCGATCGGCCTCCTTCCGAATCTGCCGCGGGAGCGGTTTCATTTTATCGGTAACGCCTCGCTTACTGGGAGCCGCATGGCCCTCGTATCAGAGAAGCACCGGGAAAGGCAGCGCCGGCATGCCCGGCGGATGACTTATCTGGAGCTCACAACGGACCCGTCTTACATGAATGAGTATACTGCTGCCCTTTTTCTTCCCCACACCAACCCGGAGCGCTTCCGCCGGAAGCAAATCAAATAGTAAACATATTTTATAAAGTGAATGCCGACCGCAGTTGCTGGATTCCCACAATCTGACAATAGATTCTTACCCTCTCACCTTCTCCCTATGCCCTGCAATTGTCTATTCGCATGCTAAGGGAATACAGCAGGCCAAATGAGGCTTTCACTCATTTACAGAAAGCTGGGCATGACAGTATGATATTGAAAAATCCGGATGGAGGTAAGTACGATGGCAGCAGAGATGAAGAAAATCGAATGTCCTTCGCCCTGCAATTTTTCAGTGAAGAGCCACGACGAGAAAGAGCTTGTTGAGATTGCGATGCAGCATGCAAAGAAGAGCCACAATATGAGCATCACGGAGCAGGACGTGAAGAAAATGATCAAACCGGCATGAGACGCCTGCGATAGGCGTATGTCCGTGCAGCACACGCCCTCACGGGTTACCGCGCGGTCGACGTCTCTTTCTTAACAATTAATGGATGTGCCAAAGGAGGGCGGGGATTGCCCGCCCTCTTCTTTTTCTTCTGCGCCTCTTTCAAGCGAGAGTGAATTTTAATTCGCCGAGGTTTTCTATAACTGTGGTGAGCTTATCGCCGGCCTTGAGCCACACCTGCTTGTCAGGCGGCTTGCCGAAAATCACCCCCTCCGGCGTGCCGGTGAAGAAGATATCGCCGGGCTTCAGCGTGAAGTGCTGCGACGCATAGCTGATAATGGTCTTCACGTTGAAGATCATATCGCTTGTGTTGTTGGACTGGCGCCGCTCGCCGTTCACATAGCACTCAAGCTTGAGCTTGTTAGGGTCAGGAATCTGGTCTGCCGTTACCAGGTACGGGCCAATCGGGGCAAAGCCGTCGCTTGTTTTCCCGAGCAGGAACTGGCTGGTCTTGCGCTGGAGGTCGCGGGCGCTGAAATCGTTGCCTGTACAGTAGCCAAATACGTAAGAGAGCGCGTCCTCCTCGCTCACCCGATACGCGGTCTTTCCCATGACCACCACCAGTTCCACTTCGTGGTCGAACTTCGTGGCCACATTGGTCGGCAGTTTGATAACGCCGTTATGGTAGTTGAGCGCGTTATTGCACTTTGTGAAGAGCACGGGCGAGGTGGGAATCGGCGTGCCCGTCTCCATTGCGTGCTTCCGATAGTTGAAGCCCAGGCACAGGATTTTTTCCGGGTTCGTCACACAGGGGCCAAACTCTATCTTGCTTTCGTCCAAGAACACACCTGGCGCTTTATCGCCGCTGAGTGCTGTCTGCACCAACGCGGTCAAACCTCGGTCCCCAAAGCGGAGCACGTCATCGATAGTCGTCGGCACTCTCTTTCTAAATATGCTTGCTGCGGCCTTAACGTCGAGAATGCCTTTCGGGGTCTTCACCCCCAGGCTGTATTCGCCATTTTTGCTGATGGTGAGAAATGTCATGCCCTTGGGCATCTCGCCAGGCGTCACCTTCACTCCGGCCCCGAGGCCTGCACCGGCATGAACCTCACCTCTCATCAACGTGCCCACTGTGCCCGCCACGATAGCTGCACCTGTGGTTTTCAAAAAATTTCTGCGACTCGTTTTCATTAGCTGACTCCTTGATTGTGGTTTTTTTATAATTTAAATCAAACAGCAATTTCCTTCAAGCGTTATGAAGTATAGGGGAAGGCGTTCTTACATGTCAAGGCGATTTAACTTGTGTGCGCTCGTGCGATCTCAGCGGGTACGGTTAGACGATTTTCTTGACAGATCGCGCTGACTACTGCGCTGTCAAATCTCTTTCTTGGACAATTATTGAACGGAAGGTGTAAATCTTTTCTGTCAGTGCGGATGGCCTTCCGACATCAGCCTCGTATGCACAAATGTAATATGCCCGCGCAGGCCGTAGAACTGATCCGCGAACGAGGCCGGCACCTTCATCTTGTGCACCTCTGACTCGATGTTGTCAAGCCTTTCCAGCAGCTCTTTGCGCTTGTCGGGCGCCAGCTCTGTCAAGAGATCCCGCTCTATCTCCAGCATAGCACGATACCATTTGAAGATGCGCGACCTGAAACGCCACCTGTATATGGCGGGTATGAGGCGCATTCCGGGCAGCAACAGGACTATCATCGGCACCAAGACGACAACGATGCGGCTCACGAGACTGGCGAGCCAGAATGGAAGGTATCGGTAGAAGAAGCTCTTGCCGGACTTATAGAAGCGGTTCGCGTCATTGCTTATACGAATCTCCTGCTCGATGGGCGCCGGGAATTCGCCCTTACTCCTGAAGAGCCCCGGTCCTGAGTGAACTTCCGTCGCTGCTTCAAGCAACAAATCAGAGAGGGCCGGATGCAGATTTTCCCGTGCAATCAGCTCAACCGTCGGCGCGAGCAGAGAGACATCATAGGCAGGAGTGCCTTTTCCAAAATCTATTGATCCCTTCGGAAGTGTGATCTTATTGAGGTATGCGATGCGGCGGGTAAAAGCATCCGCCTGCGTGAAGTCAAAGAGGCGTATGCCGTCAGCATGCAGAAGCTGGCGTATGAGATCCGTAGAGACAGAATCTCCCATCAAAAATACCGCATCAACCTTGCCGCTTAGAATTGCCTTCGCGGCTTCATCGGAGTCCATCGCCAGCAGCTTCGTGGGGCCTCCGGGTTCTATGCCATTAGCCGCCAGCAGCACGAGGGAAAGAGTATGCGTCCCGCTTCCGACCTCGCCAACGGCTATGCGCTGACCGGCCAGTTGAGAGAGGCGCTCTATGCCAGACCCCCTTTTGTAGAAAACAAATAGCGGCATATAAGAGACGCTGCCCAGCGACACAAGCTTGTCGGTGTTTATGTCTTTCTTCACGCCGCCCTGCACAAATCCTATATCGATCTTTGATGAAGGGTCAGCCAATCTCTTGATGTTTTCAACGGAACCCTCAGACGGGACTATCTTGAGAGTCACACCTTGCTTCTTGAGTATCTTTGCATATTTTTCTGCGGTTTTTTCGAATGAGCTGCCTTGGGGACCGCTCGTCATGCTAATTGTATTAGGGGGCGCAAGATAGAAGAACAGAAATAGGCCGATGGCGATAACTGCAATTGTCAGTAGCGACGCACTTAATATTGCTGTACGGCCGAGACCGAAGACCTCCGTGAACATAGACTGAAGCTTGACGATTGCC
Source organism: Syntrophales bacterium (assembly GCA_049512055.1). Taxonomy (GTDB): domain Bacteria; phylum Desulfobacterota; class Syntrophia; order Syntrophales; family UBA2185; genus Fen-1135. Next base: position 26,852 of record JBEKXK010000035.1, read on the forward strand.
CATTTTCTATCCAATTTCATGGCTGATACCTCACCCTAAATTATTTCTTGACCGCGCCCGGTATTTAACTAAGCGCCTTTCGTATTGAATATAATTAGTTCTGCGGAGCGTGTGATAATCGGTAATAGGGCAGCCGGCATAAATGCTGCCCAGAAATTCTTATCTTATGAGAATTTGCCCCATGACCTGTAAAGAATAAGGGATGTAACGCTCGTATGTCAAGAGGGTATTGCTCAGCTTTTTCGAAGGCCACAATCATGGATTTAGAAGTCCTCAATAGGGATTTTACCGATTGTAAGCCACCCTGCCATCTCTTATTCTGATAATGAGCACATGTGTAATAAGTTGTACTCAGATTATGACATGCAGGAGGATATTATGAAAAGAATATTGTTGATCGCCCTGATTTCCGTATTTCTTGTCGGATGCGGAGCAGCGGCCAGAGAATCGGGCTTTTACGAACACAGAGCCATGTATGAAAGCTGGGACCATCTCTGGTTCAGTTGGTATGGCTACAAAAATTGCAGTGACAAATATATCAAAGAATCAAAAGCAGAGGCGTGGTGGGGAACCCCCAAGGAATATACGGCCGCCTCATGTGCTTCAAAGGGCGAAGGGCACTGAAATCATAGGGCTTGAGAAGCCTGCAGAAGGGCCATCCGATAAGACGACTCTTGTCAGCTTTGAGCAATGAGGCTCCTGTTACATTTAGATCGAGGACTGCTCGCTTAGTGTCGAATGTCAAATAGGCTACGGGAAGGCATTAACCAGACATTGGGGTGACTCTGCAGTAGAACGTAGGAAGAGAAGGAGAGTAACTCATAATGGATGAGCCTCAGTTTGTGTACGTTACCTATATCTCGACGACTCCGAAGAAGCTTTGGAATGCGCTAATCGACCCTAAGATTACCAAGAAGTACTGGCAGCATGAAAACGTGTCCGACTGGAAACCGGGCTCCAAGTGGGAGCATCGAAGCTCCGATAAAGAACGAACCCTCAGGCTGGTCGGAAAGGTCATGGAAAGTACTCCGCCCCGTCGCCTTGTCTTGACATGGGCCTTCCCAGCCGATGAGGCACGCGAGGAAAAGCACACGCGGGTTACCTTCGAGATTGAGCCTGTCCACGATGTGGCGCGCCTGACCCTGACGCATGACCGCCTGGAGCCTGGGTCCGAGATGCTCCGAGGCATTACGGAGGGCTGGCCCAAAGTGCTCTCGCGTCTGAAATCCCCGCTGGAGGTGGGACGGCCACTCCCCAAATTGTGGTGAACGGCCTCCTGCCCTGTAAGATACACATCGCGCTGTTCATAATGTCGCTTCGACTACGGACGTGACGTGGCAGCAAGACGTGCGATCACGTGCCCTCGCCACCTTCATTTGTGAACCGGTATCGAAACCCCGGAAGTCGGCGGCTCCAGCTGTGGATTCAGATTAGGACTGAGCGATGTTCCGCCTGAACCTTTTATAATCTTCCCATTCTCAACAGAGACCCTATCCCCGACTTTAAAATCCGTGGCGTCGCCCTGGATGATAATCCTCAATTTTCCCTTGCCATCTTTTACCGTAACTTTCCGATGCTGCCGTTCCGTCTCCGTGTATTTATTTGTTGCTCTTGACTTAACTTTTTCAATCGGGATACAGTAGCGGTCGCTTAACAGAGAGACTTGAAACACTATGCACGAACCCCGCAAATTATTGACCTTTGAGTTCTTGGGCCTGTGTGTGGTGATCTTTCTTGCCTTCTGCAATGTCACCATCTTCTATAATCTCTTTAATTACCTGCAGACGCTCGGGATACCTGCCGAGCTGCGTGGGCTGGTGATCGGCTCCTACTCGCTCACCGCCATGTTGCTTTACCTGCTGGTGAGTCCCTTTCTTACTCCCGCCAACGCAGCGCGCGCCATGCTCGTGGGAATAGCGGTCGTGATCGTGTGCGGCATGAGTTACTTCTTCGTCTTTTCCTTCTGGGGTCTGCTGGGGTTGCGCATCATAAACGGCTTTGGACAGTTCCTTATGAGTGCCGGAGCCATGACGCTTTTCGTATCCGTCATCCCGAAGGAAAGAAGCGGGCAGGCCTTTGCTATTTACTCCGTGGCCATTCTCTTGCCATTTGCAGCAGTGCCCGCGGTGATGGATTCTCTGGTTTTCTTAATACCCACGCCGCCGCACGGTTATGCAGGCGCCACGGTAACGCTCATTCCGGCGGTATGGATTGTCTTGCATATCCGCCGACGACGTCTCGAGCAGTCAGGCATCGCGGGAAAAAAACATCGGCCCGCATGGTCGGACATCCGTGCCAATGTGACGCGGCTGCCGGTTGCGCTGCTGCTTCTGTTGACTACAGTTTATATAATCAACTGGAGCAGTATGTTCTTCCTGATCAAGGGATTTGCAGATGAACAGGGAATCACTAATGTGGGGTCTTTCTTTGCCGTACAGACGGGACTGATGATTGCGTTTCGCCTTTTGGGAGGGCGGCTCTTCGATGCCTTCGATAAAGCCCGGATAGTGGTCGCCACTTTTGTTATCATCGCCGTCGGGCATCTGGCATTGGACAACCTGCCGGGGGCGTGGGCGATATCACTGGTGGCGATAATCTTCGGGGTGGGCATGGGAATGGGACAGCCTACCTTCCATGGCTTGATGTTTGAGGTCTCATCTCCCCGCTTCCGCCCTTTGAATGCAAACCTGATTCTTTTTGCCACGCAGGCGGGATTTTTTCTCGGTCCTGTATTGGGCGGCGCGCTCGTCGCCCGATGGGGCTATCACGGCTACTTCCTGTTCAGTGTGGGACTCGCGCTCGCGGCTGCATTCGTCAGTATTCTCCTCACCGGTAAGCGTCAAGAATATTCTGATTAAAACCTGCACCTGCAAGGCGGCAGGCGTCTTTCCTCATGTCCTGCACAGCAATGTGCCGAACGTACTCATTGAAGTATCGCAATGGATGGCCGGACTGAAGAAACAACATTTTAGGAAGGACTAAACAAGAATCCGATTGCCGATGTTTCAAGATTGCCACACCGGCGCAAGTGCTGACTGCACCTACTACTGTTCAGCAGTCGTCATTCATCAAAACTGAGGATTACGGATCGGAAGGGAGTATGCGAAGCTCACTGGCGGGGTTGGAGCACATTGTAATCCCCGGCCAGTGGAGCGCCAGTGTTAGGTCATCATACCGATTCAGCATGTAATATCTGATTTTGAGGACGGCCGAGACCGTGTAGTCTATGGTGCCACCCGGCCCCATTTCACAAAGATTTCTCATCCCTCGGCAGACTGAAGGAAATCGGCAAACTCCTTCGCTAACGTCTTTCTCTCTGAAAGATTCGTAATTGTGATGCCACACGAGCGATATATCGTGTTCTCTGGTTCGGTATCGATCAGACCGGCGTCCTTCGTTGATTGATCCTTCTACATCGGTGTTGGACTGGTGTTGATTTCCACCCTAATTCCCTTCCTTTGTCTTTGCCCCTCCCTTCTTCGCAGAACCCTTTGCCTTTGGCATTAATGATTCCCAGAATGCGAAATATGCCTTTGTTTGTTCTGTCGCAAACGAAGCCCACGCCTCCAGTAATCCCTGAGAAGATTCGAGACAAGATTTCCAGACCTTCTCCGGCTCAATCCCCTTTTCTCCGGCTGTTTTATGAGCCTCGGAGGTCTTCTCGAGACAGCCTAACCAGGCATCCAACAATTTCATGTAGCCTTTCTGCCAGCCCCTCGAGAATTTAATAAATTCTTCGATTCCCTCCTGAGGCGGAATTAGCCCGGCGGGCATCTCTTTCAACATTTGCTGCCATGCATCCAAGGCATCTCCGTACGGAGATTTACCCATGAAGGGGGATATTCCAGGCAGCTTAAGTGATTTGGCGAACATCTCCGACATTTCCTTGTGGACGGCTGTCATCGAATCCGACCATGCCTTAAAGAAATCTTCTGGTTTGCCCTTTGCTACACTCCCCACATAATCCATCCATGCCTTCGTCATTTTGTTATACATATCGGCACCTCCAAACATGAATTCGAAACTGTCCTTTGGCATATTGGGGAAAAAATCCCAGAACGGCCCTTTTTCGCTCTCTTTACTGAAAGTCATAACGACACCTCCTCTTTCGCAAACATTTTATAAAACCCCGTGTCATCTCTTTAAGTAAGATAACATGACAAGTCGCGCCTCCCCGGATATGACGGCAACGCCCTCATGGTTTTTGACCTCCGTAGAGAGCGTGACACGCCCTTTCTCCGGATCCCATTCGGTAACCTTGGCACGGGCCGTGGCCTGGTCACCCGGCCTGACAGGCGCAATGAATCGTAACTGCTGGCTTAGGTAAATTGCCCCCGGCCCAGGAAGCATTGTCCCCAGAACGGCGGATATCAAACCCGCAACGAGCATCCCATGGGCTATTCGGCCTTTAAACATGGTGCCCTCCGCGTAGGCGTCATTCATATGCACAGGATTGTCATCACCCGTTATTCGTGCAAATGTCATGATATCGTCGTCGCTTATTGTTCTGGTCAGTGTTGCTTCCTCTCCAATGGTAAAACTGGTACGCTCCTTTATCATTTCTACAGGTACCTCCCAAATACAATTATCAATTTTTCACATTAATCTCGAATGCCCATGTTAACTTTATTCCCGACTGTTGCCGGATTACTTGGACGCTGATTTCTCCCGTTTACGTCTCTTGACTGGTTTCTTTGACTTTTCAATGAGCCAACGAGCTACAGTGGGTGCCATTTCCTTTTGCGCCCTGGAACTGACGTACATGCCTATGTGACCAACCGGATAAGGAAGGGT
>JBEKXK010000036.1:0-31574 GCA_049512055.1 Syntrophales bacterium
CAAATTGTTACAGGAGATACCAAGGTTGTGGCGAGGGGGGCGGCCGACGGAATTTTTATCAATGTTTCTGGCATCGGCGTTATCAAGTACAATGGAGTAATCTCTCCCAGAAGTGTGATGCCCGGAGATAAAGTGATCATTAACGGAACTATTGGAGATCATGGAGCCGCCATATTATGTAAGCGGCAGGACTTGGGTTTTAAGTCCGAGATCATATCGGATTCAGCCCCGCTGAATTCGCTCGTGGAAAGTATCCTCTGCGCCAGTCCCAATATTCACTGCATGAGGGATGCAACAAGAGGCGGTCTCGGTGCAATCATGTGCGAAATTGCAACCCAGTCAGAGTGCCAAATCATAATCGAGGAAAGACATATTCCGGTGCAGGAAGAGGTCAGGGGCGTGTGTGAGATTCTCGGTGTCGATCCGCTATTTCTGGCGAATGAGGGAAAGATGGCAGTGCTCTGCCCGCCTGAAGATACTGAGAAAGTCATGAAGGTAATGGCGCAGCACAAGTACGGCAGAGCCGCCGCCATCATAGGAGAAGTTGGTAAAAAAGGCCGCGGGCGCCTCTTGCTGAATACTGTCATCGGTGGGGCAAGGGAAATTGACCTGCCTACGGGTGAACTTGTTCCTCGAATTTGTTAAGCTGAACACACCCGGCCGCAAAAAAAGCAGGCAAGACACCGAGTGTGTCGTCTTGCCCGCTTCATTATTTCGCGCTGAGAATTTGACCTTCAGTCTTTCCCTTTTTCCACACCTTCCTTGGCTTTGTCCGTGCTTTCACGCAGATGCGTGAGACGGCTGGACTTATGCAGCTCGACAGGTTTGTCATAGAGGGAGGGCCGCCATTTATATATCAATTCTATGGCATCAGAGGGGCAGACATGCACGCAAACCTCGCAGACAATGCACCGCAACGGGTAGAATACAAGCTCGTTCTTTTCCTTGTCTGTTGTAATAGCGACTGACGGACAGCGAAGAGCGCATGCCCCGCACATAGTACACTTATCGTCTAAGAATACTACGTGGCCCCGCGCGTTTTCAAAAGGTTCCCGCACCTGAACCGGATACATCCGTGTAGCATATCCGGTGAAAAGGTTTTTCAAGATGATAGGTAACATGAAGGGCATTTATTCACACACTCCTTTCGCCTTTTACCTCTCCATACAGCAGATGCATGGATCAATAGAGAGAACAATCACCGGCACATCCGGCAATTGACTTCCGGGCAACATGACTAACAACGAGGGGAGATTTGCATAAGTCGGCGTTCTGATTTTCATACGCTCGAGATTGCGTGTACCGTTTCCTTTCGCATAATAGAAAAGCTCTCCCCGCGGAGCTTCCGTGCGCATGACTGCCTCGTTGGCTGGGGGGTTTCCCCTCACTTTCGCGGCTATTTCACCTTCGGGCATTTTATTCAGCGCTTCTATCTGCAGATCGATAGACTGGAGGAGTTCTCTCGCCCTTACCAGCGCACGGGCATAGCAATCTCCTGCGGTTTCCACTACAGGCTCAAAATTGAGCTCGCCGTACGCATGGTATTTTGTTAAGCGAACGTCTTCGCTTACACCGCTCGCTCTTAGCACAGGGCCAACACATCCCAACAGGAAGGCCTGCTCCTTCGTTACGACGCCGACACCGATGGTTCTGGACTTAACTGTATAGTCATTGACCACAACCTTTATCAAATCCTCACTCTCTTTTCGGATTGTGGGTAACGCGTCCAAGACAGCCTTTTTCTGTTCCGCATTTATATCCCGGCGCACACCGCCGACTATATTGACTGAGGGAATTACTCTGTGTCCGGCAGTCATATCTATGAGATCCAGGACCCGCTCCCGTATGCGCCAGAACTGCAGGAACATGCTTTCAAAACCGAAGGCGTCTGCCAATAGCCCTAACCATAGAAGGTGGCTATGCGCGCGCGCCATCTCCGCCCAGATGGTGCGCAGGTATTTTGTCCGGGGTGATAATTCCACCGGCCACAATCTCTCCATCGCTTCGACCACAGACACGCTGTGGATGTAGCTGCAGATCCCTCAAACACGCTCACAGAGATAGATATTCTTGGCGTATTCGTTCAGTTCGCATGCTTTTTCTATTCCCCGATGGGCATAGCCGATTACCGGAACCACTTCCACAACTGTTTCATCTTCATAAGAGATTCTCAATTGTACGGGTTCAGGCAGTACCGGGTGTTGCGGCCCAAAGGGTACTGTTGTACGTGCAACCATTAACTATCTCCTTTCGCAGTAGTCGACGTAACCTTGTACGTTTTCAAAAGAGGCGTAACAGGACTATCCTGAGCCAAAAGCAGATGTCCGCCGTAATCAATGGCAAGATCCGTCACTTTTAAGCCGAACAATTCCTTCATTTCATTTTCAATGAGTACGGTGGCAAGGGTGACGCCGGAGAAACTCGGGACCTCTTCATCCTTTGCCACTTTATATCGCAGACCGTTCATAACCGTCCCGGCGTCATGGCTGAAGAAGTACGTCACTTCCAGATGTTGGTCCAGGTCGCTGCATACAGCGGTCACGAATTTTCCCCCTGCATCCAAAAATTTCCTGCCTTCAGCTAATAATTCGTCTTTCTTAATCTCCCTTATATTTTCCATCCCCTACTTCCTCAAAGTTTCGCTAATTTTTGCAGGGCCATTACGACGCCGTCTATAATGGCCTCCGGCCGCACTGAGCAGCCGGGAACATATACGTCAACCGGAATCACTTTATCCACACCGCCCAGAACATTATAACAATTGTGAAATACACCGCCGGTAGAGGCGCATGTTCCGACACAGACGACTACCTTAGGATCGGGAACCTGCTCATACAGATTCTTCAAGACCCGTGCTGTGCGCCTGTTAACGGGCCCTGTAATGAGAAGTATATCAGCATGCTTGGGATTTCCCATATTAACCATACCGAATCGTTCCACATCATAAAGAGGAGTCAGACAGGCGAGTATCTCTATATCACAGCCATTGCAGGAACTGTTGTCAAAGTGAAGAATCCATGGCGATTTAACGCGAGATCTCTGAATCAATCCCATAGTTCTTAAGATACCCCCTTAGTGTAATAGATATAGGCAATATTGATAATGCCCAGGATCAATCCTACTGACCAGCTCAAGCGAACCATCCAGCCGACAGTCATTCTCGCAGTAATATTGTCAATGAAGAGCTCCAGCAAAAATGCAGCCAAAGCAATCAAGATGCCCACCCATAGCGGGTTCGTCCAAAAGAGAGAGATTATTCCGAGAAGCAGGATGATTTCGTACCATTCCGCCAGATGATAGAGAGCAAAATAAGGACCGGAGTATTCGGTAGTCACACCTTTCACAATTTCCTGATGGCCGTGGTGACATGTTGAAATGTCGAACGGCGATTTACGCATCTTTATCGTTAACACATAGAGCACAGCCAGGAATAAAGGCCAAAGCGTGAAGAGCAAAGGCTTATCCTGTCTGAATATTTCGCTGATGAGAAAGCTTCCGTTCTGGGCGTAAATCGCAATTGCCAGAAGTAGAAGTACTGGTTCATATGCCAGAATCTGCATCAGCTCACGGTTCGCTCCGAAATGGGCATAGGGTGACTTCGTACTGAATCCGCCTAAAACGAGGCAGACACCGGCAAACCCGAGGAGAAAGACGAGGAGGAGAAAATCTGATTTCATGACGAGAAAAATCAGACTCGCTATCATAAAAACCAGGTATCCGTAGATCCAGACAAATTGCATCCTGCTTACAGCAATATTTTCTTTACCCAAGAGCTTAAAGAGGTCGTAGAATGGCTGAATGATGGGAGGACCATACCGACCCTGCATACGCGCCGTTATCCTGCGGTCTATGCCGAAGAGCAAACCACCGACAACAGGAGCACCGACTAAAAGGACAAGAACAAAAAGGAACTGTTTAATTATCATATTACGATCACCCCGCATCCAAGCATAATGACCAAGAGTAAGATGGCTATGGCGTTCGCCCAGGGATTCAGCCTTTTTTCGCCCAACGCATCCTGGTAATAAAAGCCGCCCAGTTGGAATTTAGTCTTACGATCGGCTTCGGCCAGCCATTCATCAGTATCAGTACCACCGGTCTGTTCACCGCACATGTAAACCGGTCTTAGTTCCTTAGGCTTGACGCGGATCAGCAGCAGCGGCAGGAGCAAAGCAACAATCAGAATCAGGTAGAGTGGCCACACGGGGAAGAGACCCAAAATTTCCCTCTGCATAAAAGAGGGCGTTGTCAGTATCAGGTTATTCAAACCGAGGGCAATGATCTGATTACCAGAAACGACGTCGTTTGTCGCAGCACGAAGGAAATTCTGGTAAATCGGACCGACCCCTATGCCAACGACAAATATCCCGGCGAGCAGAGTCCATAACGGCACAGAGTAGCTCAGTGATAATTTTTCAAAAGGCCTCTCTATCTTCGGCAGGACCTGGAGGAGCCGCCCGAGCCATTTTGTCCAGAAAACTATCGTAAGGGTACTCGCCAGGACGAAGAAGACTGCCGCCAGTGGAACCATGTAGGCGGCTTCCAAGGCGATCCATTTACCAAGGAGCATGCCGAAGGGGGGAAGGAACATGGACAGTATTCCTACTCCAGTAATCAGTGTGGTAAGAGGCGCCTTTGCGGCAAGGCCTTCCATATCCTCGATATCGCGGCTCCAGATCTGATGCTCAATCGTGCCGGCGCAGAGAAAGAGCAGTCCTTTCGATATGGCGTGGAAAATGATGAGCAGAATTGCTGCGGCAATGGAAAGAGGCGTATTAATCCCCGCGCAGGCAATGATCAGTCCCAGATTGGCAATTGTGGAATATGCCAAGACCCTCTTGCCCGTCGACTGGCTGACTGCCAGCGCTGATGTGGCGAAGAAGGTGAAGGCCCCGGCAATGGCAATGATGACACTCAAATATGTCCCTGCATAGACAGGAGCGAGCCGGAGAACAAGGTACACTCCGGCTTTGACCATCGTACTGGAATGCAGCAATGCGGAAACAGGCGTAGGCGCGACCATTGCTCCCAAGAGCCAGCTCTGAAAGGGCATCTGGGCTGCTTTGGTAAAACCGGTATAACAGAGGAGTGCGATCGGCAGCACGGCAAGAGAAGACTGAATGCCTCCTCCGATAATGCTCTGTACGGAAAGGGCGGATGACCCTCCCTGCGTGGCATAAAGATAAATTATTGCCAGGATAAAGGCAGTTCCTCCCGTGGAATTCATCCATACAGCACGCGCCGCGTTGTGTATGGCCTCTTTCGTTCTATCGTGCGAGATCAGCTGGAAGCTGCATAATGTGGTCACTTCCCAGAAGAAGTAAAGCCAGACTAAATTATTCGCAAATACCAGGCCGTTCATGGCGCCCAGGAACAGAACGAGCCAGAAGAGGAATCTTGACTGTCTGGATTTCTCAATGTGAGCATGGTGCTCATGGTCATACATGTATCGCAGGGCAAAAATGCAGATGAGTGACCCTATTATGGAAATAACCATGGTCATGACAAGGGCCAAATGATCAACGACAAAAGCAGGCGCCACTTCAATATGGGCATTCATGACGAATTCAAAGTATGCAAGCGGGAGAATCTGTGTCAGGGCGAAGATGAGGACCAGCCAGTTCCGCAACGATATGCCCACGTAAAGATAAAATATGAGAATAGCATAGTCCAGAATGGTGATAAGTAAGCCCCAGTCAAACCCGCCTGGTGTATATGTGAAGGGTCCTCTTATAGAGAGCAGGATGCTGTTAGCTATTAGAACTATCGCTGTAGCAATAACAATGACGTTTCGCGCATAGTAATTGCGGACAGCCAGTACGAGAAATCCTGCCGCAACAGGTAGCAAGATGGCGATTGCCATCATTTGATCAGCCAATTTTCCGCCTCCTTAAGTTGATCTCTATATCTTCCATGTGAAGGTCTGCAACTTGCCGCTATTGCCTCAAGATGCCGCCATATGGGTGCAATGCGCCCATCCGCATATTGAGGAAACCATCAGTGTATCTTGAACAAAAAAACGAATGGTTATGGGCAGTCATTTTTTCTGGTGTCGTACTTTATATGTTTTTGGAAGTCAAGCAAAAAACGCCGTCCGTACGATGTCACTGAAATGCAATATACCAATATCATTTGATTTTCGGTTATGAAAATAGTTGACAACGAATTACGCCTCATTATTCTCTGATTTTAATGCGAAATTTTCATAACCGCCGCTTCTCTCAAATAGATGTCTTATCACGAAATGTTTGTTTGCACTCGGAAGCAAATGAGGCTTCTCCGCAAAAAATACTGGACGACCGAAGATCGGGCATTTCGTAAGTATTCACGTATCATTTTCCCCTTCATGCTTTGCCTTATACCATCATCTGCTGCGGTCTTGCGTATTCTCGACCCACTTTCGGCTTGACTTTATTGGTGAACTCATATACGGAGTTTCTCGTTTTGAGTAATGGATCAAGGAGGCTTATTTTAATCAAATGACAAGAGAACTACAGGATGTACTTGGGCGCTTTCCGCGGGACCGTGACAACCTCATCCCTGTCCTTCAAGCGGTGCAGGGCGAGTTCGGGTATCTCTCTGCGGAATCTATGGAAGGTATTGCAGAGTACCTGGACATTTCTCAAAGCAGCATTTATGGAGTAGCCACTTTCTACACACAATTTAAGGTCTCCAGGCCGGGTGATCACACGGTGAAGGTGTGCCTTGGGACAGCCTGCCATGTAAGGGGCGGATCGAAGATCATGGGCGAGGTCAGCCATCACCTGAATATCCACGCAGGCGAGACCACGCCGGACTACAAGTTCAGCCTTGAGCGTGTAGCCTGTTTCGGCTCCTGCGCGTTGTCCCCGGTGGTGGTTGTGGACCGCAAGGTTTACGGGAGGATGAACCCTAAGAAAGTAAAGAATATTTTAAAGGAATACGAATGAACTTCGAAACCATCAAGAAAAAAGCTCAACAAGAATGGGAGGCTTTCAACACCTTTGAGAAACCGCGAATCCTCGTGGGAGCTGCAACATGCGGCCGCGCTGCCGGGGCGCTGGAGGTCTGGGAGAAATTTAAACAGGAACTGGCAAGCCGGTCTATTGAGGCAACCATCATGGAAGTCGGAGACCTTGGCCTCTGTTATGCCGAACCGTGCATCGAGATCGCCGTTCCAGACGGACGACGAGTGCTTTATGGAGGGGTCACCGAAGAGACGGTTCCGAAGCTCGTTGAGGACTTCATCCTGAAAGGGAATCCCAGGCCGGATCTGGCATTGTGCACCTTCGGTGAAAAGACAATCGAGGGTATCCCCACCTTTGAAGAGCTACCCATGGTCAAAAAACAGGTCCGCGTGGTTCTCAGAAACAGCGGTATCATTGATCCGTCCAACATCTATCATTACATCGCGAGAGGAGGCTACTCAGGCCTTTACAAGGCTCTCCAGATGGACCCGGAGAAGGTGATCGAGGAGATCAAGAGCTCCGGGTTGCGCGGACGAGGAGGAGCCGGATTCCCGACAGGCGTGAAGTGGGGACTGGCAAGGGGAAACAAGAGTGACGTCAAATACATGATCTGCAACGCAGACGAAGGGGACCCAGGTGCTTTCATGGACAGGGCTGCCCTGGAAAGCGATCCCCATGCGGTTCTTGAAGGTCTCGCCATTGGCGCGTATGCTATCGGCGCCAACTATGCCTATGTATACGCCAGAGCCGAATATCCTCTAGCGATAGAGCGCATTGAAGGGGCTATTCGACAGATGGAGGAACACGGATTTCTCGGGAAAAATATTCTCGGATCCGGATTTGACCTGACCATCAAGATCAAGCAGGGAGCCGGCGCTTTTGTGTGCGGCGAGGAGACGGCGCTCATGGCCTCCATCGAGGGGAAAAGCGGAAGGCCGAGACCAAGGCCTCCGTTCCCGGCACAATCAGGTGTGCATGGCAAACCGACCAACATCAACAACGTGGAAACCCTGGCTAATGTATCCGAGATCATGAATCGGGGGGCGTCCTGGTTCGCCTCTTACGGGACGGAGAAGAGCAAAGGCACGAAGACGTTTGCCCTTGCCGGGAAGATCAACCGCACAGGCCTGATCGAAGTTCCCATGGGTATCACCCTCGGGGATGTCATCTTTGATGTGGGTGGAGGTATTTTGAACGACAAACGGTTCAAAGCGGTTCAGACCGGTGGACCTTCCGGCGGCTGCCTCTCCGCTGAGTTCCTCGATATGCCTGTGGATTATGACGAGCTGGCGAAAGTAGGCTCTATCATGGGTTCCGGCGGAATGATTGTCATGGATGAAGATTCCTGCATAGTGGACATCGCGCGGTACTTCCTCAGTTTCACGGAAAATGAGTCATGCGGCAAGTGCACACCCTGCAGGATGGGCACCCAGCACCTGCTCCGTCTTCTTACCGATATCACGCAAGGAAAAGGGAAGATTGAATATCTGGCTCTTATGGAAAAAATGGGCAAGACGTTGAAGAGCGCTTCCTTATGTGCTCTCGGACAGACTGTCCCGAATCCGATTCTTAGCACCATGCGCTACTTCAGGTATGAATATGAGGAACACATTCTTGATAAAAAATGCAGGGCCGTCGTATGTTCAGCTCTCTTCAAGTCGCCCTGCCAGCATACATGTCCCGCAGGCATGGACGTTCCCGCGTATGTTGCGCTTATCCGTGCGGAACGCTTCACCGATGCGTATAAGACTATGTTGAAAACCAATCCCTTACCCTCTGTATGCGGAAGGGTGTGTGATCACAAATGCCAGGCAAAGTGCCGCAGGGGTGGTCTTGATGAACCTATTGCCATCAAATTCCTGAAGAGGTTCATCACCGATAATGCACCCCGGCCACAAACGGCTCTGGCGCCGGTTACCAGAAAAGAAAAGATCGCAGTGATTGGTGCGGGACCGGCAGGACTGACGGCGGCGCGAGACCTGGCTCTCAGAGGATACAAGGTAACTGTATTCGAAGAACTCTCTGAGGCAGGTGGAATGCTCCGTTGGGCCATTCCCGCCTACCGACTTCCCAGAAACGTTCTGGCCGATGAAATTAGAGACAATATCGCGTCTCTGGGTGTGGAGATCAAATGCAATACCCGTGTGGGTAAAGACATTTCCTTTGATCAGCTCAACAAACAGTTTGATTACATCTATCTGGCTACAGGCGCCCATAAGAATCAGCCCATGGGTGTCCCCGGAGAAGACCTGAAAGGTGTCTTCGGTGGTGTTGAGTTCCTGAGAGATTTCAATACCAATGAAGAAGCCTGGACAAGTGGCAAGAAATCATTGGGTTTGAAAGTGGCAGTCATTGGTGGCGGTAATTCTGCCATTGACGCGGCGCGCGTTGCATTTCGTCTCGGCGCCGAAGTGACAATTCTTTACCGTCGCGAGAGAAAAGATATGCCAGCATCGGTAGAAGAAATCCATGCCGCGCTGGAAGAAGGAATCAAAATCGAATATCTCGTCGTACCTCTCAAGATCGAAGAGAAGAGCGGCAAGGTAAGCGGTATTACCTGTCAGCGAACGAAACTGGGCAAGTACGACAAGAGCGGGAGAAAGAGACCTGTCGCAATTGCGGGCTCCGAATTCACTCTCAATGTGGATACTGTCATTGCCGCTATCGGTCAGATACCTGATATGACATTTATCCCCAAAAATAGCGGCGTGAGTGTCAATAAGTGGTCGACATTTGACCTAGCATCCGGAAGCAAGTCCCAGACGACGGATCCGAGGTGCTTCGCGGGTGGTGACGCAGTAACAGGACCGGCCACAGTGATCGGTGCTATTGCGGCAGGTCATCAGGCAGCGAGCGATATAGATAGTTATATCAGGAAGCTCAACGGCGAACCGGCATATGTCGAACCGGTGGAAGAGAAGATCGATGTCCCCCTCGTCATCGAAGAGGAATCCGAAGAAGCGCCACAAGCGAAGATGCCCGAGTTGCACGTTCCGGAAAGGAAGGGTAACTTCAAGGAAGTCGAGCTTGGTTACCAGAAAACGATCGCTGTCTTGGAAGCATGCCGCTGCCTGCGTTGCGATGCGGAAATAGCTTATTGAACAAGATATACCTCTTTTCTCAAAGGGGGAGATCATTCTCGCCCCTTACCCCGCCTTCAGCATGGGGAGGGGAAATTGAACTCATCGTGGAAAAGGGGAAAGAAAACAACGGAAAATAGAAAGCCTATAAAGTAGGAGTAAATTTAAGAATGAGTGAAATAACCCTTACGATTGACGGGAAGCTGGTTAAAGCGGAACAAGGAGACACGGTTCTTAAGGCGGCGCAAAAGGCCGGAATCCAGATCCCCACTCTCTGCGATCACCCTGCGCTGGAACCTTACGGTGCCTGCCGGCTCTGCATTGTTGAGATTGAAGGCATGAGGGGATATCCGCCATCCTGCACTACCCCTGCGGCGAAGGGCATGGTGGTGAAAACATCTTCCCCGGATATTATCGATCTCCGCAAAGATGTAATCAAACTCTTGCTGAGCGGCCATACCAGTCCATGCCTTGTCTGCCTCCATCGCGAGCCTTGCGAAAAATACCGACCCCGTCCGTTTAAAAGCGGTAAGGCCACCCGTTGTGTCTTCTGCAGTAACCGGGATCATTGTGAACTTCAGACCCTTGCCACCGAATACAAGGTCAACGACCTGGAAGTGCCTATCATCTACAAGCATCTGCCTATTGAACGCATGGACCCCTTCATGGACAGAGATTACAACCTTTGCATTCTGTGCGGAAGATGCGCTCGGATATGCGAAAAAATCCACACCACCGGAACCATTGACTTCGTGAATCGCGGCAAAGAATCCCGGATTTCAACTGCTTTTCATCGGCCGCATACGAACACAAATTGCCGGTTCTGCGGCTCCTGCGTGGACATCTGCCCGACAGGCGCAATGAGTGATCGGTATGCCAAGTGGTACGGCACGCCGGACCGGGAACAGGACTCGACATGCATACTTTGCCCCCTGGGGTGCTCCGTTCGTCTCAAGATGAAGGATGGAAAAGTGATCAGCTCGGGAATGACGGCTTTCACACGGGAAGCCCGCATCTGCGCTGTGGGCCGCTTTGTGTTGCCCCAGCTTCTCGACAATCAGTATAGACTCATTTCGCATCAGATCCGGGTGGCCGATGGTCTTATAAAGGTCAAATACGAGGATGCCCTTGATGCGGCGGCAAATAGCCTCAAGCCGTACTCGGGTAGACAGTTTGCAATGATCGCTCCCTCTTCGGCAACACGCGAAGAGCTCTACGTTCTTAAGAAATTCACCAAAGAATTCATGAAGTCGGATAATTTTGTTGTTGACTCCCCTTCGGCGGCCGAAGCCCTAACCAAAAGGACCGTGAAGGCCCTTTATTCTCTGGGCGATTATCTCGAAGGCACCAGACCCGAAGGACTCGATGTACTGATCGTCTCCGATATGTTTCCGTCGAGGACAGAGAAGTCTGCAGACGTAGTGATTGCTGTTGCCGGGCTTGTGGAAACCGATGGCACCTTCCTCAATGCCTCGGGTCAAATCAAGACGATGACCGCTGCGGCCGCGGCGCCGAAAGCTCTGCTCCCTGACTGGAAGGTGGTGTGCGATATTGCCAAGAAGATGGGCGCCACTGGCTTTGATTTTCAAATATCCGATGACATCGCCAGGGAGATGGCAAATCTGAACATCACAGAGAAGCCACCAATCGCTCCGGAGCCATCCCCGCTCGAAGAAGTATCTGCGCTCCCCCGCTTTTACAGGGGCCATGCGATGAGCGATATTGTCTGTGCCATGAGCAGCCTATTCGAGGCTGGGGAGAAGGAAGTAGCTCCGGTAGAGGTTGAAGAAGGGAAACGTTTCAAGATCGTCGAAAAAATTGAGATCGTACCTAACACTTATATGGTGACAATTCATGCTCCGGTGATTGCCGAGAAATGTCAGCCAGGCCAGTTCGTAATCGCCATGGTGAAGGAAACCTCTGAGCGCATCCCCTACACCATTTCAGATTTTGACAGGGAGAAAGGGACGGTTACGATGGTTACCCTTGAAACAGGACGATCAAGTCGGGAACTTGCGAACACCCGTGCCGGTGAATATCTCGCCCATTTCGCAGGTCCCCTAGGTCGCCCGGTAGAGGTGAAAAAATACGGGACGGTGGTCCTAGGCGGCGGCTGCTTTGGGGTGGGAGCCATTCTGCCTATCGCCAGAGTGATGAAAGAAGCAGGAAATAGGGTGATCTGCATTGAAGAGGCTTCGAGCCACTACCTGCTACACTGGCAGGATAAACTCTCTGCGGCCTGCGATGAACTGATCATCGTCACCAAGGACGGCTCAGCAGGTATTAAGGGTGGGGTGCAGGAAGCCATCACAATGCTTGCGGATCGAGGAGAGAAAATTGATCAGGCATATATCATCGGCTGCACCTTCATGATGATGCTTGTCTGTGATGTGACGAGGAAACTGGGCATACCGACCATGACAGCCATGAACCCACTGATGGTGGACGGGACAGGCATGTGCGGTTGCTGCCGCGTGAGTGTGGGAGGGGTTACGAAGTTCTCTTGCGTAGACGGACCGTTCCTCGACGGGCTGCAAATCGACTGGATCGAATTGATGCAGAGGCAGGCGGCCTTCAAGCTCGAAGAAGTGCAAGCGATACCCCAGGATCCGCATCCCATGCATGACCATGCGTGTATGAGTGCATGATCTCATCGTCCTTGGCTAATGGACTTGTTATCCCTGGATTAACCCGAGGTTGAGAAAAAATATGGAACCAAAAGAGAAAGAAAAAAAACAGAAGTTCCCCAGACAGAAAATGCCTGAGCAGGATCCGAGACGACGAAGGAGCAACTTCGAAGAAGTGCCTTACGGTTACACAGAAGAGCTTGCGATGGCAGAGGCCAGCCGTTGCCTCAAATGCAAGAAGCCTCTCTGTATTACAGGTTGTCCGGTAAATATCCGGATACCGGATTTCATCAAGCTCATCGAAGAAGGCAAATTCATCGAAGCCGCATGGAAGCTCAAGGAGCAAAATACCTTGCCTGCTGTGACGGGCCGCGTCTGCCCACAGGAGACACAATGTGAGATCCTGTGTATCCTGGGAAAGAAAGGCGATCCGGTGGCAATCGGCCGCCTAGAGCGATTTGCAGCAGACTATGAGAGAAAATTCGGAACAGCCCAATTGCCGGAGCTCCCTCCTCCCACGGGAAAGAAAGTCGCCATCATCGGCGCCGGACCTGCAGGCCTCACCGTAGCGGGAGATCTCGTGATGCTCGGGCACAAGGTCACCATTTTTGAAGCTCTGCAGGTGACCGGAGGTGTACTTGTGTACGGCATTCCCGAATTCCGTCTTCCTAAAGCAATCGTGAAATACGAGGTTGATTACCTGAGAAGGCTCGGAGTCGAAATCCTCACGGATTATGTCGTGGGCAAGGCCCGCACCGTGGAAGAGCTCTTCAAAGAAGGCTTTGATACCATCTTTATCGGCACGGGTGCAGGACTTCCCATGTTTATGGACATAGCCGGTGAAAATTTTGTCGGCGTCTACTCTGCAAACGAGTATCTTACAAGATCAAATCTTATGAAATCTTTCCGGTTTCCTGAATACGGGACCGCACCCATCCGGAGCAAAAAGGTCATTACGGTGGGAGGTGGAAACGTCGCCATGGATTCGGCGCGGACTGCCTTGAGGCTCGGAGCGGAGTCCATTATTGTGTACAGGCGCAGCCGTGATGAAATGCCCGCTCGTGCAGAAGAGATCCACCATGCCGAAGAAGAAGGCGTCCAGCTTATGATTCTGACAAACCCTGTGCGTGTAATCGGCGACGAACAAGGGAGGGTGAAAGCCGTTGAATGCATCAAAATGGAGCTTGGCGAACCGGATGACTCGGGAAGAAGAAGACCGATTCCCGTCAAAGGAAGCGAATTCATCATTGAATGCGATACGGTGATTCCCGCGCTCGGTAACAAGCCCAATCCGCTCATTGCCATGACGACACCGGGGCTTAAGACGACCCGCTGGGGCACACTGGAGGCGGATCCCGACACCATGGAAACGTCCATGAAGGGCGTGTTTGCCGGAGGCGACATCGTCACCGGTGCGGCGACCGTCATTTCCGCCATGGGCGCGGGGAAAAAAGCCGCCGCCAGCATGCATGAATACCTGATGACAGGAAAAGTAACAAAGCCTTTGAAGGAAGAAAAAGAGGGAGAAAAAGAAAAGAAGGAATAGATCATCTTTTGAAATCGCACGACCCGCCGCAGAATTCACGCTCCGGCGGGTTTTTTATTTAGGCCGCAAAGTGTGTATGATGTCCTCCATTTGTAAAGCCGCCCTCCCTGCCTTTTCCTTGACACAACAGGTATGTTCTCTTATAGTTTTCCCGTTTGTTCCGATATTGCTTTTGAGATTCCCGCTTGCATGACATTTACACGGTAGTAATATTTGTTGATTCTGATGCGAAGAGACTGCAGAGATGACCAAACCAGAAATAGCTTTCATGGGAACGCCGGAATTCGCCATTCCCTCCCTTGATATTTTAATCAGGAATGATTACCCGATCGTCACTGTCGTGACCCAGCCGGACAGACCAAAGGGCAGGGGCAGGATCCCCGCTCCTCCGCCGATAAAGGTCATCGCCGAAAAATACAACATTCCTGTCGTTCAGCACGAACGTTTGAAAAACAAGGAATTCCTGGATTATTTCAGCGGCGTCTATCCGGACCTGGCAGTTGTCGCGGCCTTCGGCCAGATACTACCTAGGGAGATTCTTGAAATCCCGAAAATGGGCTGCATAAATGTACATCCTTCTCTGCTCCCGAAATATAGAGGCGCGGCTCCGATCAACTGGGCTCTCATCAGAGGAGAAGTGAAGACTGGCGTAACGATCATGCAGATGGACGAAGGAATGGATACGGGCGATATTCTTACACAGGAAAAGACCATGATCGAGCCTATGGAGACGTTTGGGAAGCTCAATGACAGACTGGCAGTTATGGGAGCGAGGCTCCTGTTGGCGACAATTGAAATGATTGCGAGCGGTAACGCCACGCGCAGGCTCCAGGATGCATCGCTCGCCACATATGCCCCCCGTCTCACGAAGGAAGACGGCCTGATCCGGTGGGACAACGATATCCGGCAAACGGTTAACCTCATCAGAGGCCTCTCGCCAGCGCCCTGTGCATACACCTTCTGCAAGGGGAAGATGCTGAAGATTTTCTCTGCTCTTGGAGAAGAAATTCCCTCTCGGGAATCGCCGGGAAGAATCGGCACAGCGACGGAAAAAGGCCTTCCCGTGGCGGCGGGGAACGGCTATGTGTATTTGCAGGAGGTTCAACTGGAAAACAAAAAGAGAATGTCCATCATGGATTTTCTGAGGGGATTTCGCATGGCACCGGGGGACACCCTGGATTCCGAAAGACGATGATAAAAACACCTCGCCACATGGCCGTGGAAATATTAGATCGCGTGGAGGAAGAAGGCGCATACGCAGAACCACTGCTCGATGCCTTTCTTTCGGCGCACCCCCAAATGAAAATCGAGGACAGGCGGTTAATCACGGAGATCGTCTATGGCACGCTGAGGATGAGGGGACGCTTGGACTGGGTTATCGAACGCCTCTATAAGGGAAAGTTCGACGCCATGGAAGTGAGCATAAAAAACATCCTGAGGACAGGCTTATACCAATTGCTCTTCACCGAGAGGATACCGGATTTCGCCATCGTGGATGAGGCGGTTGGAATAACAAAAAGAATGCGCCGGAAAGGGTCAGGACTGGTTAATGCCATCCTGAGAAATTTCATCCGGAAGAAAGATCAGATCGCATATCCTGAGATTGGAAAAGATCCGGCTCAGCATATCGCCATTGTCCATTCACATCCCTTGTGGATGGTAAAGAAATGGATTGAAATGTTCGGCATGGAAGAAACTATGGAGCTCTGCAGAGCGAACAATCAAGTACCCCCTGTAACAGTGCGGGTTAATACGATCAAGACAACCCGTGAAAGAACAAAGGAAGAGCTGTCGCAGCATGGATTCGAAGTAAAGGAGACCATCTTTTCTCCTGACGGCCTTATCATATCCAGTCCGACGGTGCCTGTGAGAGAAACGGACTGTTACACCTCAGGGATGATTCAGTTCCAGGATGAGGCTTCTCAATTGATTGCACGCCTCGTTTCCCCGAGAGCGGGGGAAAACATCCTTGATATCTGCGCCGGCATGGGGGGGAAAACTACCCATCTGGCGGCGGTCATGGAGAATCGCGGGCGCATCCTGGCCCTCGACATCAATAAGAAAAAAATCGACGCCGTGTGCAAAAGCATAAGCAGACTCGATGCCGCCATCGTGGACGCACAAGTTGGGGATGCAAGAGAAGAACCGGGAAAAGCCTCCCTAGAGAGTTTTGATAGAGTCCTTATTGACGCGCCGTGTACGGGTCTCGGCACTCTGAGGAGGAATCCCGAAATAAAATGGCGTGCCTGCCCTGAGGATGCCGAGAAATGTTCCATTTTGCAGAAGGCAATATTGGAAAACGCCGCTCACTACCTGAAAAAAGGCGGTTATCTTATTTACAGTACCTGCACAATTACAAAGGAGGAAAACGAAGCGGTTATCAAGGATTTTACCGACCGCCATCCTGATTTTATTTGTAATCGTCCACCGGATGCGATAAATTCCAGCCTGGTCGACGACCGCGGGTATTTCAGGAGCTATCCCCACCGGCATGGCACAGACGGCTTCTTCGGGGCGGTGCTTGTAAGAGATATTGAGGGGGATAAACAGAATGACTGATGGAACATTTCCATGGAGGCCGACGATGAAAAAAAATTTTCTCTTAATCTCCGTTTTGATAGCATCAGGCTGTGCATCACACGGCCCGGTTCTCTACCCTA
The DNA here is from genome assembly GCA_049512055.1 of Syntrophales bacterium. Taxonomy (GTDB): domain Bacteria; phylum Desulfobacterota; class Syntrophia; order Syntrophales; family UBA2185; genus Fen-1135. The sequence continues at coordinate 16,861 of JBEKXK010000036.1, forward strand.
ACGAACACTTCAAGATGGTCGGGGAAGATCAGGCACATAAGGATATTGCAGACTGCGATCGTTTGGCGGCTGAATATGTCAAGTCAGAAGCAGGCAAGACCGTGGCAAAGAATACGGCAGTGGGTGGGGCAGCCGGCACTGTCGTTGGAGGGGCTGCGGGCGCAGTTACTGGACACCTCGGAAGAGGGGCGGCAGTGGGAGCGGCTGCGGGCGCTGCAGCCGGCCTGGTGAGAGGGGTATCCAAAACGTCCGAACCGAGCCCGATCCACAAAAGGTTTGTGGAGAAATGCCTGAGAGACCGGGGATATGAGCCTTTAGGATGGGAATAACAGCAGTTGCAAATGTTGACTGTCACTTACTCTGAGGAAATAAACTGTCAGTGGCGTTGGGAGGGGGAATCTACATGTTTCTAAAGCAGATGCAGGTCGGCCACATGGCGATATTCGCCTACATTATGGGTGATCCAGAAAGCGGCGAAGGATTGGTTATCGATCCGGCGGCAAATTGCGGCGGCATCATCAAGGTGGCCCAAGAAAACAAATTAAACATCAAATATATTGTCAATACCCATGGGCATTTGGATCACATCTCAGGCAATACGGAGATGAAAAAAAAGACGGGGGCAGAGATCATCATCCACAAAGACGATGCCGAAATGCTCGTGTCCACACCAGCGATGGTCTTCAAGATGTTCGGGGCCGAACAATCGCCGCCTGCCGACATCACCGTCAATGACGGCGATCTCATAACAGTGGGCGGCATTTCACTGCAGGTCATCCACACCCCCGGGCATTCCCCCGGCGGCATGTCCCTCTACACAAAAGGGTATGTCTTCACCGGAGACACGCTTTTTGTGGAAGCCGTGGGAAGAACCGACCTCCCCGGAGGCTCATGGCCGGTGATGCACCGCTCCATCACGGAAAGACTCTGCACTCTGCCTGATGACACGAAGGTGCTGCCTGGGCATAACTACGGAAGAATGCCGACTTCTACGATAGGACACGAAAAGACGCACAATCCTTATATAGGATAGACACGGGAAAATTTAAGATGGACAATAGGGGAATGATTTCGACAGATTTCAAAGGATTAAAACTGCAAGGCAGGGGAAAGGTCCGTGACATCTATGAAGTGGGTAAATGCCTCCTTGTAGTTGCAACAGACAGGATATCCGCTTTTGACGTCATCATGCCCAATCCCATTCCGGGAAAAGGTAAGATACTCAGCGGAATGTCCGTCTTCTGGTTTAACATGATGACCGATATTGTCGAGAACCATCTCCTATCTACAGATCCCTTCGATTTTCCAGTTGAGTGCGGTCCTTACAGGAAGGAACTCGTAGGAAGGGCCATGCTCGTAAAGAAGGCAAAGCCCTTTCCTGTCGAATGTGTTGTCCGCGGCTACTTAAGCGGTTCAGGCTGGAAAGATTATCTGGAGAACAGGACTGTTTCAGGCATCAAGCTTCCAGCCGGATTAAGAGAATCCGCAAAACTATCGGAACCCCTGTTTACGCCTTCCACCAAGGCCCCGGAAGGAAAGCACGACATGCCGATAACAAGAAAAGAGATGGAAAATACCGTCGGCTCCAAACAGACGAAGAAGATCATTGAAACAAGCCTTGCGATTTATGCGAGGGCATCAAGGCATGCCGAAGAAGCGGGTATCATTATAGCCGATACCAAGATGGAATTTGGCATCGTAGAAGACAGGCTGATCCTGATTGATGAGCTGCTGACGCCGGATTCCTCGAGATTCTGGCCGAGAGAGGACTATGAAGAGGGAAGATCCCAGAAGAGTTTTGATAAACAGTTCTTGAGGGATTATCTCATCTCCACCAAATGGAACCAAAAACCGCCGGCCCCGAACCTTCCTGATGAGATTATCGAACAGACAAGGAAGAAGTATGAGGAAGCCTTAAATAGACTTGTCAGGTAAGCATATCCATCTCTCTTGACATATCAAGAAAGATTGTTAATCTAAGAGGCAGTTTATTCAAGCGCATCAGCCATTGAAAAATGTCGAAAAAGTTGCCCAATTATCAAGAAAAACAGCATATCCTTTACATAAAACACCTTTCCGAGAAGGATCTCATCGCATCCGGGGACGCATTTCTTGAGGAGGGAAAATCATCCGACGCCATTGATTTTTACCAGAAGGCAAATTACGTTCAGGGCCTGAAAAAAATCAAAGGCATAGCTGAACGATCGGGGGATGTCATGCTTCTTCAACAGGTATTGAAGCCTTTGAGACAAACAATCCCGGACGAAACCTGGAACGAAATAGGACAGCGCGCCCTGGAGCTTAAGAAATACTTATTCGCCCTTTATGCTTTTGAAAAAGGCAACAATGATGCTATGGCCGGCCGGATAAAGGAAATAATTAAATCGGAGGACGAAAGTAAGCACTGATGACCAAGCGCTGCTATTATGTCTGCCTCGGAGTAGATCGACAAGCTACAGACGAGGAAATAAAGAAAAATTATAGAAGACTGGCTATGCAGTATCATCCGGACAGAAACCCGGGCGATAAAGAGGCCGAGGAAAAATTCAAAGAAGCGGCGGAGGCTTACGAGGTCTTAAGCGATAAGGAGAAGCGAGATATCTATGACCGTTACGGCCATGAAGGACTCAACGGCATAGGATTCAGAGGCTTCTCAGGTTTTGAAGACATATTTTCAAGTTTTGGTGATATCTTCGAGGACATCTTTGGATTTGGCACCGGGCGTGCGGGGTCGAGGACATCGCAGCGCGCCGGGGCCGATCTCCGTTATGATCTCAAAATATCATTCATGGACGCCGCCTTCGGCACCTCGAGGGATATTGAAGTGAAAAAGACCCAGAGATGTGCCGAATGCCATGGCACTGGTGCAGCACCGGGAACTGCGCCGGAGACTTGCCGCCAATGTGCAGGAAGAGGCCAGGTCACGCAGTCAAGCGGCTTCTTCACGATCAGTACTACGTGCCCTCAATGCAGGGGACAGGGCAGGGTCATAACAAAATTGTGCCCGGCATGCATGGGAGCGGGCAGAGAGAAAGTCACGAAGACTGTCCATCTGAAGATACCAGCCGGTGTCGAAACAGGTTCGCGGTTGAGACTCCGCGGGGAAGGAGAAGATGGAGAATACGGTGGGTCTCAAGGCGATCTCTATGTGTTCATCCATGCGGAGGCCCATGAATTTTTCGAGAGAAGAGATAACAATGTATACTGCCAGATCCCTATTTCATTTGTCCAGGCGACTCTGGGAGCGACAATTGAAGTACCGACCCTCAATGGCACAGAAAAACTCAAGATTACACGGGGAACCCAGAATGGCGCCATCTTCCGCCTGAAAGGAAAGGGCATTCCAAACTTGAGGGGATACGGACGCGGGGACCAGATCATTGAAACTGTAGTCAAGATACCTGTCAATCTCAATAAGAAGCAGGAAGAGCTTCTCAGGGAATTTGCCAAATTGAGCGGCGAATCATGATTCCCTGAAGCCTGCAAATCGGCGCTTCTAACATCTGCTGCAGAAAGTCTTGCAATGCCAACCATCGGCAAGACCCGCCTATGCGAAGTTTGTAATAAGAAAAAATGGACAATTGGTAAAACATCATTTATAAGGATGCTGGTTGGTGTCTTTCAGTATCGTCATACGAACTGAAACATGATTATGCGAAACTGGGGTCCCTGCCCGGTTCTTCGCACCGCTTTTACGCCGGGATCAATCCGTATTCATGTTGAGGAAGAAAACAACTGCGAAAAGCAAAAGATACAACAACCGATTCTACTTGGAAAGGAGGTCCTATGATTAGACAAAAGAACTGGTTAGCATTATTAATCATAGTAATTTTCTTCACATCCGGCTGCCCTGCAGCGGTAGTAGGGGGCGCTGCCATGGGAGCAGGTTCGGGAACATACTTCTACATAAATGGCGAGCTCAAAACCGACTACTACTATTCTTTTGAGAAGGTGTGGTCAGCCTGTGAAAAGACTGTGGCAGATATGCGTGGTTTGGATGTAGAGCCCCTCAAAGAAATAGGTTCAGGGAAGATTACGACGATGATTGAGAATGAAAAGGTTCAGATCACCGCAAATTATAAGGCAAAAAATGTTACCACCGTTTCCGTTCGGGTGGGCGTCATGGGCGACAAACTTGCATCGCAACTCCTGCATGATAAAATCGCTGACAATCTCACGAGAAAGAAGTGACGATAATATCCACACCGTCTCCATCCATTGACAGGAATATGCGATGAAGAAAAAACTGGCGGTGGGAATCATTCTCGGCGCTATTCTCGTCTATCTATCTATCAGGGGCATCAATTTCCAAGATGTCGCTCAAGGCTTCAAGACTATCAGGTATGGATATGTGCTGCTCGTATTGATAATCATGTTTATCATGCAGGCCTTGAGGTCCTTGCGATGGGGAGTCATTCTCAGTCCCATAATCAAGGTCGATCAGCTTTCTCTTTTCTCCGTCACGAGCGTAGGCTTCTTAGCCATTCTCGCCATCCCGGCACGCCTCGGTGAACTTGCTCGTCCCTATCTGATCACAAAGAAATGTCATATCCGGATGTCCGCTGCCGTCGGTACTATCTTCGTGGAGCGTGTCTTTGATTGCCTGACGGTACTGCTCATTTTCCTTCTTGCGTTATTCTTCACACCATTTCCGCCGTGGCTGATCAGATCCGGTATCGTTTTTTTCCTGATCACTCTGATCGTATTGGTCGGCATGATATTCGTGATATTGAAAAGGGAGGTGTCTCTTCGGGCTTTAAATTCGACTTGCAGGAAACTCCCCGAAAGATATACTCTGAAACTGAACCATTTGTTCCATCAATTTATCGACGGATTTAAGATCATAACTGCTCCCAAACTCCTCTTCTATGTGATCTCTCTATCAGCCGTTATATGGCTGATGGATGTCGTTGCGATATATTTCATGTTTTTAGCTTTCGGCCTTGCCATGCCGCTGGCTGCTCCCTTTGTCGTGATGATTATACTGATGATCGGAATTAGCATACCTGCGGCGCCGGGTTTCGTAGGTAATTGGCACTATTCCTGTATCTTGGGACTTTCCCTATTCGGAATTCCCAAGGCAGAAGCCTTTACCTTCTCTGTCATGTTTCATGTTATATGCGTAGGCATTATAATCATTCTCGGATTGTTGTTTTTGCCTTCAAACAAATTTTCTCTCTCCGATCTGAGCCGGCAGGAAAATTAACCTTCTATTGTTTCAGCGTATCGTCAAGACCGTATCTCTTGATTTTCCTGTGAAGGTTGCTCCGTTCTATACCAATGGCCTCCGCAGTCTTTGAGATATTTCCATCAAATTCTTTCAGTTTCTTTATTATATATTCCTTTTCAAAATCTATTTTTGCCGTTCTGAAAGAGTCTGACGCAAATAAAGGAAGAACCGCTTCCGGAATATCATGATCTCCTTCTGTCAACAAAGGAATATCTTTCGCCGTAATCACTTCCTGGGGAACCATGATGACGAGCCGTTCAATGAAATTTTTCAACTCCCTCACATTGCCCGGCCAATCATGCTCTATAAGTTTGGCCAATGCATCTTCGGCGATTGTCTTCTCCTCCTCATGTTCTTTCAGGCTGAATTCCTTTAGAAACCAGTTAGTCAATACAGGAATATCCTCTTTCCGTTCTCTTAATGGGGGAACTCTCAGAGGTATGACGTTAAGCCTGTAGTAGAGATCCTGCCTGAATCTTCCCGTTTCCATCTCCAGTTCAAGGTCTTTGTTGGTGGCAGCAAGCACTCTGACATCCGTGGGTATGAAAGTGTTTCCTCCTACCCTCTCGAATTTCTTCTCCTGAAGAATTCTGAGGATTTTTGCCTGGGCCTTCAGGCTCATATCCGCCACTTCATCGAGGAAGATAGTCCCTTCATGAGCAAGATCAAATTTCCCCCTCTTTTTCTCAGTTGCACCTGTAAACGCACCTTTTTCATGGCCGAATAGTTCACTTTCTATCAGGTCCTCCGGAATGGCTGCGCAGTTTACTTCAACAAAAGGCTTGTACGCCCTCTTGCTCAACTTGTGTATCGATCGGGCAACGAGTTCCTTTCCCGTCCCATTTTCCCCCATGATTAAGATCCACGCGTTCGTGGGCGCTACGATGCTGATCATCTCTTTCAATTCGAGTATCGGCGCACTGTTACCCGTCAGCTCATAGTCCTGGCTGATCTTCTGCTTTAATAATTTATTTTCCTCTTCCAAATTAATCAACTCAAACACGTGATTGACAATGAGTATTACCTTTTCCATGGAAAGAGGCTTTTCAAAAAAATCAAAAGCCCCGAGCTTCGTAGCCTTAACCGCCGTTTCAATAGTTCCATGGCCGGATATCATTATAACCCTCATCTGCGGGTATTGTGATTTGATCGTCTTCAGGGTCTCGATGCCGTCGATGCCCGGAAGCCATATATCCAGGATCACAAGACTGGGCAGCTCTTCCTTGACAATTTTAAGGGCTTCTTCGCCGGAGGCCGCCGTCAGGACTTCATATCCCTCATCCGCCAGGATGGACCCAAGGGACTGGCATATACTCTTTTCATCATCTACAATCAGTACTGTTCTTTGCATAGTTCAACAAATACCTGTTTATCTATTTTACATCGGACAAATAAATTATTAATAACCTTTAGCCTGAATCAGTACCCTCAGGGATCGGCAGCTCAAAAGCCACAATGGTCCCTGTGGGCACATTATCCCGGACGCTCACATGACCATGGTGATCCGATATAATCGTGCTCACTATAGCAAGACCGAGCCCCGTACCGGTTCTTTTCGTGGAAAAGTAGGGCTCAAACATCTTCGCCCTATAACTGTAAGGCACACCATAACCGTCGTCTGCAACCTCGACTTTGGCTTTCCTATGGCCTTTATCAAGGGTAGTTCTGACCACAATATGACCATTGTTCTTGCTTACGGCGGCAACCGCATTATCCAAAAGATTGACCATCACGCGCTTAATCTGCTCTGAGTCGAGATTCAATTTTGGCATATCCTGATCTGTCTGAAATTCAAAATTGATGTCTTTGTGAGCATCCTGAAAAAGAACAACGGAATCGCATATGACCTCATTGAGATCGCTGAGAACAGGGTTGGTGACAGGAAGTTGGGCATAACGGGAAAAGGCATTGACGAGGTTTTTTAACACGTCAACCTGATCTATTATTGTCTTGGTGCATTCGTGAAAAATGGCGCCATCGTCACCCAGCCTTTCAGCGTACTTCTTCTGCAATCGCTGGGCTGAGAGTTGGACAGGAGTCAATGGGTTCTTGATCTCGTGGGCCATTCTCCGGGCAACCTCTCTCCATGCCGCCGATCTTTCGGCCTTGCGGATCTGCGTGAGATCTTCAAAGACAACCACCATGCCCATGTAATTGCCATCATCGTCGGTTATCAGCGTTATCGTCATCAACACCGTCAACACCCTGCCTTTAAGCATCAACTCCAATTGTCTTTCTATGAAATTTGTTCCGTTCTCTCTCAGTTCCTTGGACAATTCATCCACTACAGCCAGGTGTTCGGCAATCAACACATCCTGGAATCGTCTGTTGAGGACTTTTTCCGTCTTTATGTCCAACATCCTTTCGGCGGCTTTGTTGATTATTGTGATGACGTCATTACCATCAATGGAAACAACACCGGCGGAGACATTGCCGAGAACTGTTTCCATATATTTTCTTCGTTGCTCAAGGTCTATGTTCGCCTGCTCCAGTCCCTCTTTACTTCTTTTTAGGTCTCTTGTCATCTTATTGAAGGAATCGACGAGAATACCTATTTCATCGTCCGCCACGATTTCGATCTGATGGTCCAGTTCTCCGCGGGCCACCTTATTCGTTGCCAGAGCGAGATCCTGTATGGGTACCGTAATGCCCTTGGCAAGATACAGTCCAAACCATGTGGCGGAAAAGATGACTAAAAACGTCACGATGAAAAGCGTAATGATATAGGTGAACTTTATGGGGTTCTTCAGCAGCGTAATCTGTCCATACTGCTCGGACGTCTTGGAAATAATTCCCATACTATTTACAAGTTCTTTGGGGATATGATAATTGACCGCAACGACGCCGATGACCTCCCCAGGACTCACGTAGGAATATATGGGTGCCACGCCGCGAATCAAATCCCCAACATCCGATGATTCCACAACAGACACTTCCTGACCTGTAAAAACGTCTTCGAGCATCTTGGGGCTGAGCGGCTTGGGCTCGATGTTGGGATTATCGGGATCTCTTACGAGGAGGCTCCTCTCCTGGTTGTTAAAATAAACCTCAAGCAACCCCAGCTTATAATTCTTCTGACGCTGTTCAATTAGGGCTTTCAGATATTCTGCCCTCTCCTGATCGTAGAGGCGATTTTTCGTGATGTCGGAACCGATCTGCCTGGCATAATATTTCGCTTGATCCGCAGACTGCTGATAATAGAGGTGGGCGACCTCAACGGTCTTGTTTAGCGCGTCTCCGATTGTGATGTTAAACCAGTTCTCTATGCTGTATGAAAAGACACTGATGGCTACTAAGAATAGTGTCACAGTAGGAATCAGAGATAAGCCGACGAACGCTGCCACGAGCTTAGTCCGGAGTTTCGATCCCAGGACGCTGCGCTTGCTTTCGAAGAGCAGTTTGACGACATTTCTGACTATCAGAAAAACGAGAAGGAGTATAAGAATTACGAGTATCAGGATGATATTGATATTTAGTATCAGACCAAAGATGAGCACGTTATTCGATATGGGGAGAATTGCTCCTGCGCGAGAGAGCTGAATGCCCAGCAGGCTTACGATGGCAATGAGAAGGATGGTGACAATAATGATTATGCGTTCTCTTTTACGCCTTCTTAATTCCCGCTCATCCTTGATTAAATGGTCCCTAAACATGCCTATTAGATGATCCTCTGTCGGTACCAATCAGTCTCAAAATCCCATAATGAGACGAAGAACAGGACGTATTCCATATGCATGGGAAGCCGTATCTTATCCAATTTGGCCTTGACCATGACGTAGTAAGACTTGTCCTTTGACAAATCCTTCATAGAAGCCAACACAATGCCATTAAGTTCCGACATTGCTTTCTTGGCTGCATCAAAATCTTGAAATTCCGATTGCTTATATCCTTCCATTGTCGATATATAAAAAACCTTCTTCACATTATCATATTTAATAGTTTGTTTGATAATCACACTGGATATCTCCTCGTCAATCCAGTTCGGCCTCTCCTGATAAAGATCAAGCAAAAAAGTAAACGTCGTGGGAACACCTGCCAGGATTGCTGACTCCATCCTTTTTGTATAGCAGTTCGTCACTTTCGCATAGACCATGACCTGATCATCACTGTCAGTAATGACAATATCTGCTATCCTCGCGTCCCGACGATATGAGCTTAGGGGAAAAACAAGAAAAAAATAACAGGCAAAGAATATAGCCAAAAGAAGAATTGGTTTACGCATACAAGTGCCCTGCGCCACCATGAGTCATCGTACAGGCACATAAATAAATTGTGAGAAGTTTTTTGTCCATTACTCAAAATAAATTGCTAGGGCAGGAACATGCGCGTCATGTTCCCTCTTCATCAAACTATAGATTTATTTACTGTTTTGATTATTTACACGGTATACTAAGAAACTGCGCTATAAAAAGCAAGTGTAATTTATGGAAGGGTCAGCAGATAAAAGGCGGTATAGAAGCTTCACGCCACGGGCAGCGGAGCATTTACTGTATCGAGGATACTGAAAGAGGGAATATTGAGAGACTTGAATTCATCTTCACCGCTGTCTCTGTCAATATGACTTACCATCTTCCAGCATTCTTGGTGAGCCATCAGTTCCTTGAGGAGAAGATTGTTTAACCGGTGTCCTGATTTATAAGCTACAAAATGGCCGATGATCGGCATGCCTAAAAGTGAAAGGTCGCCGATGGCATCCAGAATCTTATGCTTCACAAATTCATCGTGACATCTCAAACCTTCTTTATTGATCACCCTACGTTCGTCCAATACAATCGCATTCCGGAGAGATCCCCCCAACGCCAAACCCTTGGCCTGAAGATATTCGACATCCTTTAAAAAGCCAAAAGTGCGGGCCTGGCAGATATCCCTTTCGTAAGCGACATCAGAAAAAGTCATATCATAAGACTGCTGACGGATAAGGGGGTGTTCGAAATCAATCCCGTAGGTGATCTTAAACTCCGGAGACGGAAGGAGCATGGCTGTGCCGTCTCCTTCAGATACAGAAATCCTCTTTTGAATCAGCAGCAATCTCTTACACTTATTCTGTATCGTCGTGCCAACGTCCTTTAAGAGGTTAACGAAAGGAAGAGCACTTCCGTCCATGATGGGAATCTCAGGAGCATCCACTTCTACAGCGGCATTATCAACTCCCATACCGCAAAGCGCAGAGAGCAAATGTTCAACTGTTGAAACCGTAGCACCATTAAGACCTATGGTCGTGGCCAATATGGTGTCACGGACATTCTCGAAATCCGCCTTTATCCTCACATCACCCGGTAAATCCTTGCGAATAAAGACAATGCCCTCATCGACTCCGGAAGGCTTTACTATCATGCTGACTTTTCTTCCCGAGTGAAGACCAATATTCCGGCAGTTAATTTCGTGTTTGATAGTTCTTTGCAGGTGCATATTTCCGGTCGTCTAGATTAAAGATACTCGTTCAATAGCAATTAATATACCAAGAGGTTTACAACCCATTAGGCATACACATATCATATGTAATGGATTAAATATACGTATTATTTGCTGACAAGCTGTTCACAGTTGTGAAGAATACGGACCCTCAATTGTGTGTTGTAAAAGACACAGTATGTTCACAGCATCACAACATGGACGGAGGCTGAAAAGATCCAACAGTTCATCTTCAACTGCATTCCGAAAATTCCGCAGACTTCTCTTTGTATCCTCCCTTAGCGGGATAAAATCTCTCCTTTTCACTGTAGATACACCCGCAGTAGGGCTGTCTATACATGCCCATTTCCTTGGAAATCTTTATTCCGTCGAGCCAACCCATGCGAAAATCATGATAGCAGAATTCGATCTGATGCTCTATCGCGAGGCTCTCTCCAATTTTCTTAATCAGCGTATGATCTTGAAACTTGCTATAGAGCAGGGTCGTGGTAAAGCCATCGAACCTTCCTTCCTTTGCTTCATGAACCGTGCGCTGCAAGCGTTCATAATAACAATAGCGACATCTGTCCTTTTCCCTGAATGCAATATTCCTCAGAAACTCCTCCAAATTGTATTCTTCCTGGCACGTCACACTTAAGCCACATTTATTGGCATATTCGGTGAGGGTATCAATACGCTTCCTGTATTCGCGATAGGGATGGATATTGGGATTATAAAATAGTCCATGTATATCGTGACCATCGGTTCTCAATTTCTGAAACGGATATACAGTGCAGGGCGCACAGCATATGTGCATCAAGAGCTTCATGACGTCTATTTTCCGGTATCGAAAGTCCAGGCGTATTGGACATTTCAGTTGAGATATTGTTCAGTGTTCTTGTAAGGTGCTTCGTATACCTTCAGAAGAGCCCCTTCTGCCCGTCTTCCATCCACGTCCTGCCGAAATGCTCATAGGCCGTCCTCGTAGCAATTCTTCCCCTGGCCGTCCTTTGCAGATAACCTTCCTGTACCAGATAAGGCTCATAGATGTCCTCAATCGTCGTCCTCTCTTCACCGATCGCAGACGAGAGATTGTCGATTCCTACAGGACCTCCATTAAACTTATCAATGAGTGTCAGCAATATCTTTCTGTCCATCTGATCAAAACCCTTATGATCAACCTCGAACATTTCGAGGGCAGCAACGGCAACCTTCCTGTTAATGAATCCATCTCTCTTAACCTGGGCAAAATCCCTTACCCTTCTAAGCAGGCGATTAGCAATGCGTGGCGTCCCACGGGAGCGTTTTGCCATTTCCTCTGCGCCTTCAGAGTCTATCTTAATGTCTAATATCTCTGCTGATCGTTCTATGATAACAGTGAGTTCCTGAGCGGTATAAAAATCGAGCCTGAAACTCATGCCGAATCGATCCCGCAAAGGCGATGTCAGCAATCCGGCCCTCGTCGTCGCACCCACTAAAGTAAATCTGGGTATCTCAAGTTTCATGGAACGTGCGGACGGCCCCTGGCCGATGAGAATATCAATATGGTAATCTTCCATGGCAGGATACAATATTTCTTCAACAACATGAGAAAGTCTGTGTATCTCGTCAATAAATAGAATATCCTGATCATGAAGATTGGTGAGGATTGCCGCCAGGTCTCCCGGCCTTTCCACTACAGGCCCCGAGGTCACCTTGATATCAACCCCCATCTCTCTGGACATTATGTACGCAAGCGTTGTCTTTCCGAGACCCGGAGGTCCGTAAAGGAGGACGTGATCAAGAACATCATTTCTCCGTTTAGCCGCTTCAATAAAAATGGAAAGATTGGCCTTGATCTTCTCCTGCCCGACATATTCCGCCAGCCTTTTCGGACGCAAAGAACTTTCATATCCCTTTTCACCATTCAGACTCGCGGGACTTATGAGGGGATTTTTCGTCTCCATCTGAGGTATCCTGTTTTTCAAAATATATACTTCCCGCACTAATGAAATCGCCTGAACTTAACCGGCTAAAATCTTCAGGGCCTGCTTCAGCAGAAAATCCAGAGTCAGAGATTGGGGAGATTCACTAATGATCTTGTCCACCACTTCCCTGGCCCGATGACTCTTATAACCGAGATTGATAAGCGCCGACAGGGCATCATCTTTCATAGAGTCAAGAATCATTATATCACCATTGTCTTTGTAGATGACTTCACAGGCGCAGAGTTTCACCATCTTGTCTTTGAGCTCAAGGATCATTCTTTCTGCCGTTTTCTTGCCCACACCCGGTATGGATACCAATCGATTCAAATTTCCGTGAGACACGGCCTTCATCAGCTCTTCGGCAGAAATTCCCGAAAGTATATTCATGGCGAGCCTCGGACCTATTCCAGAGACGGAAAGCATCAACTCGAACACATTCTTCTCTCTCCCTGTACCAAACCCGAAAAGACTGATGGTATCAGGCCGCACATGTGTGTATACATGGAGCGTCACAGGTTTGTTGATCTCTGGAAGTGTATAAAACGTTGTAAGAGGAACAAAGATGCGGTATCCGACGCCACTGGCATTGACGATGACACTGCTCGTGGCTTTGTAAATCAACAATCCGTTTATCAGAGCAATCATCTTAAATTGATACCACTTTCAAGGAATTCAGGTGACAGATGGCGATAGCCAGCGCATCGGCGGCATCGGCGGGAGGAAGATCGGATAGGTTCAATATAGCTTTGACCATATTCTGGATCTGGTGTTTCTCCGCCCTGCCGTATCCTACAACGGCCTTCTTGACTTCGAGGGGAGTATATTCATAGACTGGTATGCGGCTCCGTGCGCCCGCAAGGATAACTACGCCCCTCGTCTCTCCCTGTCTGATGAGACTCTTAATATTCTTTCCATAGAAAACATCTTCTACAACGATGGCATCGGGCGATGACTGATTAATGACCTCCAGTAAATTATCATATATCATGGACAGGCGCGATGACAGGGACGAACCTCTTGCCATCTTAATTTCTCCATTCATAACATGTTTGAGACTGCTTTTTTGTTTTTCAACAACGGCGTAACCGGTTATGTGAATGCCCGGATCAATTCCTAAAACTCTCAATGCAGAGACCTTTTTCATCGACTAATTGAATTTTTCCATGATGTCGTCCGGTATGTCGAAATTGGCGTACGCATGCTGCACGTCATCGTTATCTTCCATTTTTTCCATCAGCTTAAGCATCTGCACTGCCTTGTCTGCTTCCAGCTTGACGGCACTTTGCGGAATCTTGGTGACCTGCGCTTTAATATACTTGATTCCCTTATCATCGACGGCCTTCTTCACCTGTTCAAACATGGCGGGGTCTGTAATGACTTCGAATTCGTTTTCTTCTTCCCTGACATCTTCGGCACCTGCATCAAGAGCTATTTCCATGAGGAGGTCTTCGCTGACGCTCTTCTTATCAAATAAGATGCTTCCCTTCTTCTCAAAAATCCAGGAAACGCAACCGTTCTCACCCAGGTTGCCACCATGTTTTGAAAAAATATGCCGGATTTCTGCAACAGTTCTGTTCTTGTTGTCAGTCATCACCTCCACGAGAACTGCGACGCCTCCCGGCCCGTATCCCTCATATATAACCTCTTCATAGCCGGCAGATCCTTCAGCTCCGCCGGTTCCTTTCTTGACGGCCCTGTCGATATTATCCTTCGGCATATTTTCTTCTTTAGCCGCCATGATTGCCTGTCTTAGCCGTGCATTCCCCTCCGGACCTGGACCAGCGAGCCTTGCTGCGAGTGTTATTTCTTTGATCAGCTTCGTAAATATTTTCCCTCTCTTGGCATCTGCAGCGCCCTTTTTTCTTTTTATTGTGTTCCACTTGGAATGACCGGACATGACATCATATCTCCCTGCATAGTTATTCTCTTAACCCATTTAGCTTACATAGCATAGGGACAGTTGTATTGTAAAATAAAAAACCCCTCCATCTCTGAAGGGGTTCCATGTATTATATCCCGGCAGCTCCCTACTCTCCCACACAGTCGCCCATGCAGTACCATCGGCGCAAGAGAGCTTAACTTCCGTGTTCGGGATGGGAACGGGTGTGTCCTCTCCGCTATAGCCA
>JBEKXK010000037.1:0-30397 GCA_049512055.1 Syntrophales bacterium
ATACCTTATGCGTGGGGTGCATTCCTGGTTATTTTTATCACGACCCTCTACTCGGTCTTGGGCGGCATGTACAGTGTCCTCTGGACGGACGCCGTGCAGGGTATCATCATGTTCTTTGTGGCCATTCTCATGGTCATGATACCGGCCATGTACGTGGGCGGCTGGGAACCTCTCATGTACAGCATCGGCAATACGGCGCACCTGACGCCGAAGGGTCAGCCCATAGGAAACGGCCTCATGACTTTTTGCACCCTCGTCTCTTTCTCATACATCACCAGCATCGGCCTTGCCGTCGGTATGAAACAGATCTCCGAACCGCGCTGCCTGATCCGTTTCTACTCCATCGACAACGCGAAAAGCATGAAGTTTGCCATGATCGCCACCCCGATCTTCCTGGGCGTTTCCTTGGCTTGTGTATTCGCGGTAGGCGCCCTCGTCCATGGGATGGCTACAGACCAGGAGGCCTCCTATCTCATCAGGCACACGGATGAAGTTGTCGGATTCATGCTGGCGAAATTCGGAAACCCCTGGGTCACGGGGATCGTCATGGCCGGTCTTTTCGCCGCGGGTATGTCCTCTTACGCTGCCGTATCGATAATCGTTGGGACAGCCTTCATCGGCGACATATGGGCGGTTGTAAAGCCTTTGGAGCCAAAGGTGCAGGTAAGATACACGAAGTTGTTAATGTGGATCTACAGCGGTATCGTTTTCTTTATAACGCTCTATCCGCCGGCGGGAATTGTGGAGCTGACGGCCTTTTCCGGGGCGGTGTTTACGGCAGGCTTCTTCCCTGCCGTGTTTGGCGGTCTCTTCCTGCGGTGGGGAACAGGGAAGGGTGCCTTCTATTCGATGATCATCGGTATCGCCACTACCGTGATCTGGCGCTTCGGTCTGCGTTTTTATCTCCCTGGAATGAAGGATATTCACGAAATCATACCGGGCTTCATCATATCCCTCATCGCCTATTTCATCATCTGCAAGTTGACGGCGAGCGATATACCTGACAAGGAACATCTCGATCACGTCTTCCACACAAAGGCGAGCTAGTTATGTGTTGTTACTGAGAATGGTGTCCCGCATATCGAGAGCGGGGCACCATTTTTTTCACATCCCCGGAGGTGAATTTATGGGAGCACAGATTATACACGCGAGAGAGGATTGGGAATGCCGCAAGAAGGAATACAAGACGCGGATGGCCAAGGCGAAGGTCTTGACGGAAGGCGGCAAAGGCAAGATCGTCGAGCCCTCCCGCGCCGTTGTCCTCCTGGAGACAATTATCCGTCCCGGAGACCGTGTGGCCCTCGAAGGGAACAATCAGAAACAGGCCGAGTTTCTGGCCGACTGTCTCTGCAAGGTAAATCCCGCGAAGGTGAACGGACTTCACATGGTGCAGTCGGTTATTGCACTCCCTGCCCACTGCGAGGTATTCGTCCGGGGTATCGCGAAGAAAGTCGATTTCTCATTTTCCGGTCCGCAGGCCGTGCAGGTAACAAAGCTTGTCAATGAATCGAAGATGCAGATCGGGGAGATTCATACCTACCTCGAGCTTTTCGCGCGCTATTTTCTCGATCTTACCCCGCAAGTAGCTTTGGTAGTCGGTGTCTTGGCGGACAAGAACGGCAACCTCTACACAGGCCCCAACACGGAGGATACGCCGGCCATCGTGGAGGCCACGCGGTTCAAACAGGGCATCGTTGTGGCGCAGGTGGAGAAGGTTACAAGCAAGCTGCCCCGGGTCGACATTCCCGGCGGATGGGTAGATTTCGTTGTCCCTACGGGAAAGCCGTGCTACATCGAGCCCCTCTTTACCCGTAACCCGGCCCAGATCAGGGATGTGCATGTCCTCACGGCCATGATGGTGATTAAGGGGATCTATGCGGAATACGGACTGTGTTCCCTCAACCACGGGATCGGCTTTGCCACAGCGGCCATCGAGCTCCTTCTTCCCACCTATGCAGCGCGGCTCGGCCTCAAGGGGAAGATTTGCACACACTGGGCTCTCAATCCACATCCCACGATGATTCCGGCGATTGAAGCGGGCTTTGTGGAATCAATCCATTCCTTTGGTTCCGAGGTGGGAACAGAGGACTACGTATCATCCCGGTCGGACATCTTCTTTGTGGGACCGGATGGCAATCTCCGGTCGAACCGGGCCTTCTGTCAGGCCGTCGGGCACTATGCCGTGGACGCCTTCGTGGGCTCCACACTACAGATCGACAGGTATGGGAACAGCTCCACTGCCTTAGCCGACCGCATAGCCGGATTCGGGGGCGCGCCCAATATGGGATGCGATTCGCCCGGTAGGCGCCATTCCAGCGAGGCATGGGTCAAGGTGGGAAAGGAGAGCGGCATGCGTGCAGGCCTCATCGGCGATATGCCCAGGGGCCGTAAACTCGTCGTCCAGATCCTGGAGACTCGCGGACCGAAGGGCATACAATGCTTCGTGGACAAGCTTGACGCCTGGGAGCTGATGAAGCGGGCCGGTCTCAAAGTGCCGCCAGTCATGATTTACGGCGACGCAGTCACGCAGATTGTCTCCGAGAAAGGAATCGCCCATCTCCACAAGTGCACCACGCTCGCGGAGAGAGAGGCTGCGATAAAGGCCGTTGCCGGCGATACGGACCTCGGCAAGGCGGCAAAAGCAGACGAGACGGCAGAGTTGCGAAGGCGCAAGGTCGTTCAGTTACCGGAGGACCTCGGGATCGATGTAACCCAGGCGAACACTTCTCTCCTTGCGGCCCGATCCATGGACGATCTTGTGGCATGGTCAGGCGGACTTTATAAGGTGCCGAAGCAATTCCGATAGGAGAAAGAGAGAATACTGCCTTTCGAGGCGCGGGCGCCTGCGCCTATCAGTGATAGAAGAGATACCAAACGAGCGTAAAAATCGGGATCAAGATCGGGATCGAGTACTTGATCATGTAGCCTCCGAAGCTCGGCATCTTTACATGGGCCTGTTCCGCGATCGACTTGACCATGAAGTTGGGACCGTTTCCTATGTAAGTGCAGGCTCCGAATGTGGCCGACCCTGCGGCTGTGGCGGCTATATATTTCCAGGAGAGACCGCTGAGTAAGCGCGGCGCGTCGGCAGCTATCTGGAGTTTCGCCACCTCATCAACGGGCAGGAGTCCGAGCATGGCCTTCACGTGGGCGACGTTGTCGACACTGAGGCCGTGAAGCCCGCAGGCGGCGCTCAGGAAGTTCAGGTAGGTAGGGGCGTTATCGAGGAAACTGGACAGGATGCCTGATGCCCAGTAGAACTGGCCCGGCTCGGTAAGCCCGACCCTCCCCGCATTCAGCTCCAGCCAGTCTAAGACAGGCACCATCGTCGCAAATATGCCGAAGAACAGGATCCCGACCTCTTTTACGGGGATGAAGTTGAATTCGTTCTCTTTGTGAATTTCTTCCTGCATCACGATGTAACTCAAAAAGCCAGCCGCGATCATCACTATCTCACGGACAGGTGTCTCCAGGAATACGGCCGCGAGGATGACCGCAATGAAAATACTGTGGTGCCAGCCCTTCACGGAAAAGTGTTCTTTTGCCTTTTTTTCAGCAGGCGCCACGGTGTGCTTGGCCTTATTGTAGAAGTGCCTGTCCATGAGATAGAACACGGCAAGGACGAGGGCGGTTTCCAACGCCCAGATGATCCACAAATGGGCCGTGATCCAGAAAAAGGGCACTCCTTTCAAATAACCGAGAAATAGGGGCGGCCCCACGGGAGTCAGGAGCCCTCCGATGTTTGATACAGTAAAGATAAAGAAGACAACGTGGTATGCAGAGAGACGTCCCTTGTTCATTCGAAGGTAGGGTCTGATAAGAATCATCGATGCGCCGGTGTTGCTGAATACTGCCGTGATAGTCGATCCTATGAGCAGCATCAGCGTGTTGGATAAGGGCGTCGCCCCCCCGGGTATCCTTATCAGGATTCCGCCAGACACCACGAACAGCGAGCCCGTAATTGCCATGAAGCTGAAATAGTCCAGTGCTGTGACGCACATTCTGGAGCCGTTATTGAGGATGAATAAATAGTAGACCACAACTACCGCTGCGAGGACGAAGGAAACACTCGGGTAATACCTTCCCCACCAGTCGCTGCTTATAAAAGGCACAATCGCTATGGCAAGGAGAAGGAGGACGAAAGGCGCAAGCATATATGTTTCCACAGGGATGACCCTGTGACCTTCTGCCATTCTTTGAAATGCTATGGCAAGCGCGCACGCTAAGATAAGCAGAACGAGAGCTATAATCTTATGCAATCTGCTCCCCTTGGCACTTCGTTCAGGATTGGTCGGGGTCATTGTGTGCCTCCTGCATTGACCTGGCGCTGTCCAGTTGGGATGATTGTTATTATCATAAGAAAATCTCTCTGCGCTGCCTGATAGGCATCTTCAACTTAACAGGCTATTGATTTCTGTAATCGCTGGTTGAGCGTTCTCTCAAGCAGTAAACTGCGGAAGGCGGGCATTCAGGAAAGTCAATCCTTCTCTTTTTTCCTCAACTTTACGAGCAACTTCCGTGCCTTTTTCTCAGCCTTTGCGGTTTCAGACATAGGTGCCCGCGCGGCCTGTTCTGTCGGCGGACTAACAACTCCCTCCAATTTTTCCGAAGCAGCATGAGCTTTCTTCTTTCTCGCCCTCTCAATCAAATACGTGGCGAATGATTTTCCGAACTGTCCCAGGAAACCCGCGGCTATCACGATGATAACCCACTTTATGACCTGCTGATAATCGATGTCATTCATGTCTCTTTGCCAACCGGCAGCATGTGGTCTATTTCTGACTGCAATTCAGGATAAAAGCTAACATAGAAAAACAGAAATTGCATCAAGAAGCTAATACCATGATTGGCAGGATATTCTCGCATGTACTATGCGATGGTTAAAAGTTTTTAAAAGAGACATCCTGCGTGATCCGCATCAGGAGCATGATTCCCGCAACAATCATGATGATCATGATGCCGGAGAAGATATAGACGAAACCGAGATGCCATGTATCCTTAACCCAGCCGACAAGATAGATCGAGAGGGAACCAACTCCGAAAATTAAAACGGACGCTAAACCATAGCCGGTGCTACGCCACCGCTGGGGCGTAAATTTGGCGATGAGGCTGTTTTCGATGGGCTGGATGCCTAACGCAAAAAAGACGTAGACAGCCGAGGCGACGAAAAGGAACTCTTCCGTCCCGTATGCCATCATGATCACGAATGGCAGGCTGATGACGTTGAATATAAGATACAGCCGGCGCAATTCAAAGCGGTCCGCTATTTTTCCGCCGAATAGTTGGCCGCCGATCCCGACTATATAGATAACCGATGTCAGTATGCCGGCAGCCATCGTGATTGCCGCCGGCGCCTGGAAATGAAGGAACTCCGAGAGAAATGATGCCTTCCACTCGAGATATGCGGGCAGGACTACGATGTTTATTCGATAGGCGAGGCCTCCCAGGGTCACGATCGCGAAAAAGAGGATGAGGGCGGGAAGGTAAGCTCGATAGCCTTTCTTGAAACTCAGGTTCACTTCGTGCGCATGGACAAGCGGGGTTTCGTCGATTTTGGCAAACAACATCACAATACCCCAGAAGATTGAAAACACAGCGGCGGCGAGGTACGCGGCCTTCCATCCCGCCAACCAGTTAAACAAGCCCGCAAGAAAAGGTGCGGCCGTGAGGCCGATACTTCCGGCAATGGCGTTGATCCCCAGGGCCATCCCGCGATTCTTCACGCCGAGAGAGATGAGCCCCATACCTGCGGGATGACAAATGCCGGCGAAGATGCCGATCACAGCCAATGACAGCATGATTTGTAGAGGAGAGCTGGCAAGGACCGTCATAATCGCCCCGATGCCGGTACCGAAGAAGCAGATGATAAGGGCAATCCTGTTGCCGAAACGGTCGGCGAAAAAGCCCCAGGGCAGGGAAAAGAGGCCGAAACCAAGGTACATGGGGAAACCCAGCTTCAGAACATCTTCAAGATCCATGTTCAATGAAAGGACAAGGGGAATCGCCAGGGCGGGAAAGGCCAGTTCGTAAAAATGAAACAGGAAGTGTGATGTAAATGTAAATAGGACAATTTTCTTTTCGTTGCTGATTGCAAGATTATTCATGTGTCTGATCCTGCCACAAGAGCGAGCTTAAGGAATTTCTGACCTACTGCCATTATACGTATCAAATTTCAAGCTAAAGTTCCGCTCAGCTATTCTGCCCGGCGTCTCAATCAGTTCACATTAAGAAGTTCTCTTCTGAAGGAGATCGATATCCCGCTGTCCATTTAGGATCGTTTGATATTCTTGCATGTCCTATCGTTTTTGGGCATCTTTTCCCTGAGCGGGTAATACGGCATTACGCATATATAAATCAGTCTTTTCATGAATTGCATAATGGCCATAAGAGGAATATCATTTATCCAGCATAAGAGCGCAGGGACGTTTCCACTTTGTTAATAGATAAGAAAAGGGAGGAAAAAAATGAAGATAAGAACGACCGCCAATATCATGTTTGCTATGTTTATGTTATTAGTCATCGGGCTTCTTCCGGTCCATACCTCTTTCGCTGCCACAGCCAAGGAAATCGATGTCAGTGTTGATGTGGCGCTCGACCGCTTTGGGAGGGAGGTGAACGGGGCTCAGGAGTATCTCAAGGCTGCCAAGGGTGTTCTTGTCATTGCTAACGTTGTTCAGGCCGGCTTTATCGTCGGCGGCGAGTATGGCGAAGGAGCCCTGAGAATCGACGGAAAAACCGTCGATTACTATAACATCGTGGCAGGTTCTTTCGGATTTCAGATTGGGGCCCAGAGAAAAGACATTATTCTCGTATTCATAGATGAAGCAGCCCTGAAGAAATTTCGCAGTAGCGACAACTGGCAAGCCGGCGTCGATGGCACGGTGACGCTGGTCACTGTAGGCGCCGAGGGCTCTGTCGACACGACCAAGATCAATCAACCCATTGTCGGGTTTGTGTTCGGCCAGAAAGGACTCATGGCCGGCGCAACCGTAGAAGGATCAAAAATCACCAAGCTGAAAAAATAATATGGGAGCTGATGCGGTGATTGTCTGAAGCGTCTACGGCAAGAGATGGGAGAAAGGACGGGCGCACATGGGATAGGCGCATGGCTGCTCTTCCATGGTTGAGGCTCCCACTCTACGTATGCTTATATGGGTCTCAAAAAAGAATTTTAGCATAGATACGATTTAATGTTGCTTTTTTAGCGTTCAAAATTTATATATACGTCCATAAAAGGTCTTGTCGATCCCGAAGGATCGATGTTGCCGCCTACGGCGGGGTGAGAATAATACTAAAAAGGGAGGATGAAGAATGAATAAGGAAGATCTCGTCAATGTAGTTGCAAAAACTACCTGCAGCAAGGCAGAGGCAGCCGGTGTAGTGAATGCCGTCCTTGATGCAATCAAGAAAGGACTGAAGAAGGGAGGCAAGGTCACTCTCGTCGGTTTCGGTACCTTCTCCGTTTCTAAGAGAGCTGCCAGAACAGGGAGAAATCCCCAGACCGGCAAACCGATCAAGATTGCCGCTAAGAAGGTCCCCAAGTTTACGGCGGGTAAGGCATTGAAAGATGCCGTTAAGTGATTTGTACTCATGATGAGTAATGCTGCAAATATTTAGTTATAGGTGATAAGACAAGAGAGGGTGGGAACTGTTCCCCACCCTCTCTTGTTTATAGTGAAGAGCGTTATTGTTCTTGTCTAATAAACAGAACCGAACTGAGAGACAATGACGCCAGAGGTATGACTCATGGATTATTCTGGCCTAGTAGCTTTCCACAGTCATGAATGTCCCGCCCTCACAATAGGATATCGGATGGCCTTGACTGCCCATCGCTCATCCGGCAGTGCATGGATTATACTTAACGCATATTTGTGGCACACGGACACGTGGGAAAGGAGCCCGACAAAATGATAGTGTCTGCGAAAGATTCGTTAGATCTCGGTATAGTAGTCAGTGACATCAAGGCCAGTCTCAACTTCTACCAGAATATCCTGGGATTGGAGTTTGCGGGAATCACACCGGTATGGTTTGGAACCATGCACCGGTTGAGATTCGGCACCAGCGATTTCAAATTGATCGAGCCCAAGACTGTTCCTCCCCGGGGCACCATTGGCCTGGAAAATCAATTAGGATATCGCTACGTGACTTTTGTCATAAAGAATATCTCCCAAGTATGTTCTGAACTCAAAGGTAAGGGTATTGAATTTACATTGCCTCAGACGGATATTCGACCGGGCGTGCGCATCGCGATGGTAAAAGACCCAGATGGAAATATCGTGGAGTTTGTCGAACGAAGCTAAAAAACCCTATTGAAATACAGTTCTCCTTGTTATAAACTCACCGGCAGTTGAAAGATTACTGGTAATTGGAAATATAGAAACGCATTGGAAGGTCTCGTGGTGCTTCATCCTCACTGAATTCTATTTATCACTTCAAGTCAGCAACACAAGGAGGCTAAAATGAAATCGCTCATCTGGAAATCTATCCTGCCGCTGCTCCTGGGAATAATCATCGCATCGCTCCCGGTGCCGCAGGGGCTGACTGCGACTGCCTGGTATTATTTTGCCATCTTCGCGGCTGTTATTCTTGCCCTGATCCTTGAACCTATACCGGCTGCCGCCATAGGGTTTATAGGCGTATTCCTGGTGGCGGTTCTGGGTCTTGCAGGGCCTAAGCCGTCAGATTCAATCAGATGGGCATTATCCGGTTTTTCCAATACGACGGTCTGGCTCATATTCGGGGCATTCATGTTCGCCCTCGGCTACGAGAAGACAGGGCTTGGCAAGCGCATTGCCTTGGTCCTAGTGGGGTTTTTAGGCAAGAGGACCCTGGGTTTAGGGTATGCGGTAGCTTTTTCCGATCTGATTCTTGCACCTTTCACTCCCTCCAACACCGCCCGGAGTGCGGGCACGATTTTCCCCATCATCCGCAACATCCCAGGCCTTTACGGCTCTGCTCCGGGAGAGACTAGCCGCAAGATCGGGGCGTACCTCATGTGGACTGCCTTTGCAACTACCTGTGTGACCAGTTCGATGTTCATCACGTCTTTGGCCCCGAACCTGCTGGCCCTTGAGTTGGTCAATAAGACGGCGAAAATAAGCATTTCCTGGACTGAATGGTTTATCGGATTCCTGCCTGTCGGCGTTATTCTCTTTTCTGTTCTGCCATACCTCATTTACAAGATTTACCCCCCGGAAATCAAATCGAGCGGGGATGTCCAATCCTGGGCCTCTCAGGAGCTTGGCAAGATGGGCAAGTTCACCCACAAGGAACTGGTGATGGCTCTCTTGGCGATTCTCGCCCTGACCCTGTGGATATTCGGAGGAAAGATTGTGGATGCCACGACTGCCGCGGGAGTGGTCATATCTCTGATGGTGCTTACAGGAATTGTCGCGTGGGACGACATCCTGAGCAATAAAGCTGCATGGAATGTGCTTGTCTGGTTTGCCACACTCGTGGCCATGGCAGACGGCCTCAATAAGGTAGGCTTTGTAACCTGGTTCGCCAAGAGTGCATCAGCACTCTTGATGGGGATGTCTCCCATAGTCATCATGGTCAGCCTGGTAGTAATATTTTTCGTAGTTCATTACATGTTTGCGAGCATCACTGCGCACGTAACGGCAGTGCTGCCCGTAATGCTGGCCGCAGGTGCACTCGTGCCGGGCATTCCCGTCAAGGTTTTTGCCCTGCTTCTCTGCTACAGCTTGGGGATAATGGGTATTATATCTCCCTACGCCACCGGTCCTGGCCCGGTCTATTTCGGGAGCGCCTATGTCAACCGTAAAGATTTCTGGACGCTGGGACTCATATTCGGGCTTATCTTTCTTGCTGTGCTCTTAGCAGTCGGCACTCCGTATCTCCTCTCTATCTATCCATGATATTGATGGGGAAAAGGAACAGTATCTCAAGGTCGTATGAAATGATAGAACCTGCCCGAGAAGGGACGGAATAATTAAGATTGAAAGGGGAGTGTATGTCGTCCTATCGAGTTGCAATCATCCCGGGAGATGGGGTTGGAACAGAGGTGGCAGCAGAAGCCGCCAAGACCCTACAGACAGTTGCCGATAAATATGGTTTCGGGGTGAGGATGGAAAATTTTGACTGGGGGTGCGACTATTATTTGAAGAAGGGCATTATGATGCCTGCAAATGCACTCGAGATATTGCAGGGATTTGACGTAATCTTTCTGGGCTGTATCGGTGATGCCAATAAGGTTCCTGACCATATATCGCTTACTCTGCTTCTTGCAATTCGCAAAGGTTTCGATCAATACATAAATCTGCGGCCGATCAAACTCTATCCCGGGGTTGAATCACCTGTGAAAACTGCTACACCTGAAACCGTTGACATGGTGGTCGTTCGCGAGAATACGGAAGGAGAATATGCGGCGGCAGGGGGGTTTTTCAAGCTGGGTACCCCTGATGCCTTTGCCATTCAGACCGGTATTTTCACCCAGAAGGGGTGTGAGAGGGCGATACGTTTTGCCTTTGAGCTTGCCCGAAAGCGGAAAAAGTTTGGCGATAAAGTCCCCGTCGGCATGGTGACTAACTGCACGAAATCCAATGCACTCAACTATTCCATGGTCTTCTGGGACTCGATTTATAAGAAAGTGGCTGCAGAATACCCGGACATAAAGACCGATATGGCACTGGTCGATGCTATGACTATGTGGTTTGTGAAGAACCCGGAATACTTCGATGTGATCGTAGCCTCCAATCTCTTTGGCGACATTATTACCGACCTCGGAGCCATGCTTCAGGGAGGGATGGGGTTTGCAGCCGGCGGCAACATCAATCCGGAAAAAATCTATCCATCAATGTTTGAACCGATTCATGGCTCAGCCCCAAAATATGCAGGAAAGGCCATAGTCAATCCTATTGCAGCGATTGAATCGATTCGTATGCTGCTGGATCATCTGGGAGAAGAACAGGCAGCCCTGGATATACAAAAGGCAGTGGTGAAAACTCTGACTCTCGGAAAGGTGAAGACCGCTGACATGGGGGGCAAAAGCAGAACCTATGAAATGGGTGATGCAATCAGGAAGGCCATTCTGAAAAAGTAAGTCAATCCAAATATACTTCTGACAATTTATGCGGGGCCTGACGATAGGTGGACTCCGGCAATACTATTTCAATCATTTGGCCCGCCTAAACAGCCTGTCATACTGGGCGATTGAAGTATGCATATGCATTTGTTGCCGCACTTCTTTAATATATATTAATTTTACCACGTATTTTTACCGTATTTTTTGGTCTTGCACAGACGACGCAGTTTGTGTATCTGTTGCGGGCATTTCTGCGGTAACAATCAACGAACGGATTATGAATATAGTGACTCAAAGTTTTAAAAAAAGCTGTCCTAAACTATTTGATCGCAGCGCATTATAAAATATTTCTTTGTTTTTCTCATTTTACCTTAAGGAACGTCCAGATGAACAAGTCCGATCTTATCGCAATTTTATCCAGCAAAGAAGAACTCAAGGAGAAAGATGCAGCAGCCATCGTAAACCTGATTTTTGACGGTCTTGCGCCTGAACTCAGGAATGGCGGCAGAGTTGAGATCAGAGGGTTCGGGAACTTCTCCGTGAGGCAATACGAAAACAGGAGAAATTCGGAGGGCAGTAGAGATGCGAAACCGAACAACTTGCCCTTTTTCAAGGCGGGAAAGGAAATTAAAGAGAAGATAAATGGCGGAACAAAACATCATCTGTAAACCTGGAGCAGGTCTTCACCCGCTGCATAATGGGTAGCCGCCTCTGCCTTCCTGTAGTCATAAACGGACCGGATATAATTTGCGTCCGCCGTCGTCAGCAGGGTAACGGCGTCGAGGACCTCCGTTGCCGTTCCCACACCCTCATCGTAGCGCGCTTTGTTGATGCGCAGATTTTCCTGCGCCTGGCTCGCGCCATCCCGCGTTACTTGGATGCGCTCATATGCATCCTGCAGATCAAGAATGTACCTCTGAACCTCAATCTTGATTTCATCTACAAGTTTGGCTCTCTGTTCGACAAGCCGCGATTTTCGATATTTTGTCTTCTTAAGATCCGCCAAGGAGCTTCCTCCTTCGAATAGGTTAATGTCAATACCGAGGATTAATGACCAGTTGTCGTCATGAACCGAGTAGGAATTTTCCATGTAATCATAAGAACCCCTTGCGAAGAGCTTTGGCAGAAACTCCGATTTTTTCGCAACACTCTCGAGGTCTAGGGATTGTAGTGTCCTGTCGACAATCTGGATCTCGGGACGTCCCGCAAGAGCCGTCTGCCAAGCCTTTTCGAGGTCGAGGCTTCCCGGCGCCGCTATCTCCCGCTGCTGTTCAATGGCTTGAACCTGCCAGTACAGAGGCCGGAGAAGAAGGTTATTCAGCCGTGAGGCACGTATGGATTGTACATTCCTGGCGGAAAGGAGCCTCTGGCGGGCATCGGACAGCCTGACCTGGGCCTGAAGCAGGTCGTTTTTCGTAATGACTCCCGCGCCGTACAGATTCTGCGCATTCTTGAGGTGGGATTCGACACTTTCGACCTCTTTTGCCGCTACCTCCACCAACCGTTGCGCTTCGAGGAAATCATAAAAGCCGATGGTGAATTCGAGGGCAATGGCGTTCCTGACAGTGGCGGTGTTCAACTTTTGAGCTTCTAGTAGCATGCGGCTCGCTTCGTAACGTGAAAGATTTCCCCGGAAGTCGAAAAGGATCTGCTGAATGTTTATACCATAGGATTTATAGTACCGGTCAGAGACTGGGATCGCCTGCCCAAGATACACGTCAGCAGGCTGGTTGGCGAGGGATGTGTACGAGCCTGATGCGTTAACGCTGGGCAGGAGCCTGGCTCTTGCAATAAGAGAGTCCGCTTCTGCGATGGCCTCATCCTGCTTCGCGACCTTGACGACATGGCTTTCGTCAGTCACGGTCTTCAGTCCTTCCGCAAGTGTAACCTTAGTTGAGTCCTCAGTCATTTTGACATCTGCGACGGCATTATTTTTCTGAATAAACCCGGAAGGTGTTTCCGACATAGCAGGGCCGACGGAGGCAACCCATAAGAGCCCTGCGGCTAGACCAAGCACATATTTCTTATCCATATTCCTCATCCTTGACAATGTTGTCTTCTTTATCCTTTGAATGGTTTCTCGGAGGCCGCCCGCCTTCCCGCGATAAAGCCGAAGGCCCATGCTTCCGGATAATTGGAGCCTTCCTGGTAAAGGAAGCCGAAGAATGATCCTAATTCACCAGCAGCATATAGCCTCGGGATCGGCTTATCGTCAGGATCGAGGACTTGGCCATACCGGTTATGTTTGGGACCTCCTTGCGTATTAACAAGTGAGAGTCCCACTTCCAGTGCATAGTATGGAGGTTTCACTATGGGCGCTATAGCGCCCGCGCTTCTACCGAATCCGAGGTCTTTACCGGTTGCGCAATAGCTGTTGAATTTGCCGGTAGTCTCTGTGAGCCCCTCGGGGTCTATCCTGATCCTGCCGGCCAAATCCGCAAAGGTATCGGCCTTGACGATCCATCCTTTTTCTATCTCTGCGCCGTTATCGTCGCTCCAATTGTAGATCTTGTGAACTGAAGCATAGCCGACATCGCCCCATGCTGCGCGCTCGATAGGACCGCTCTTGCGGTATGTTTCATCAAAAACAAGATAGGCAGGCACGTTCGGGTATTCAGCACGCCCATGGTCAAAATGGAGGACTTCCAGGGTTCCCTTATTGTGTGTCAATCTTTTGGTTTCGTCCATGAACCTATGCCCGTATTTGTTGACGAGAATGAAATTGTCAGCCTTTGCACTTCGTGGAATATTCATGCCGATGGCCACGCCGAATTGTTTGCTCGGCGTCTTGGCGCAGAAGCCACCCCATTGCAATGCGGCCGTATGCCAGAGATAGGCGCCGGCAGCAGATGCGAGCTTCAGGCCGTCTCCCGTATTGCCGGGGGTTCCCGAAGGGAAAATGAAATCTCTCAACCCCGGGTAATTATAATACGCAAACATCTCGGGGCTATTTTCGTAACCTCCACAGGCCAGGACAACACCCCTTTCGGCCTTGATGTAAATCTCTTTTCCATCACTTTCAGCTTTGACGCCCGCTACTTCACCGGTTTCGAGAATCTGAATAAGGTTCTTAACGGACGTCTTGAGCATCACCTTGATGTCTCGTTTCTCTACCAGTTCGGACAGAAATTGAAACCCCGCCTTTCCTGTAGGTGCGAACCTGAAGGCGGGAATATCGGAATGGAGTAGGGTGGGGAAGGCGGGGGGCCGTTTCCCGATGTTAATGTGAGCGCCGAGTTTCTTGAGCAAAGCAGGCACCCCGACCATCGCTCCGGCAAAGCCCTGAAGCATATCTTCATCAACAGTACCGAAAGACAGTCTGCCGTAATATTCGATGGCCGAGGGAAGACTGGCCGGAATGACCATGCCGCCGTAACAAACGGCGCTGTTGCCTCCGGCCATAGGCATCTTTTCTAAAACGATGACCTTCGCTCCGGCATCACGGGCCGCCACGGCCGCGCATCCGCCTGCTGCCCCGTACCCGACAACCACCACGCCGGCCGTATAGTCCCATGTGGGGACTTGGTGCGGGTTTATCGTCTTTGCTTCTGCTGCACTAAATCCTGCCAGCCCGATCGCACCCAGACCGGCGACGGCTCCTTTGAGGAATGTTCTGCGGTTCACTTCTTTTCCGTCGATCTTATTTTTCATTTTGCGTGCCTCCTTTGGACGCAGAACGATCAACAGTTGAGCTTACATATTCGCAAATAATTATTCAAAATGTCAGGTTGACCGGAATGAGGAGTACATCAAAAACCAGATTATCTTGACATACTCTTTTCCCATGCGCCTATAATCGGACAGCATCAGATCTTGATGCGCCGGTTCAACTCGGATTGGTACAAAGACGAGTGACACAGATTCTTCATGAAAGATTCTCTCTGCGATGATCTTTATTCGGCGCATGTGATCAGGTGAACTGACGAAGATTGCAGACTTTAAGCCATACTGCTCCATCATGCGTTTTGCTTCGAGTACCTCGACGTGGGTATTTTCAAAATACGGTCTGGGTTTTAGACCGGAAATAATCAGTTTTGGGTTCGCTTTTTTTGTGCCTGCCGTGGATGACGAAGACGAGGCGTCCGTGATTCTTCGGTAGGCCGGGATGAAGAGGTAGCGTGCATAACCTTCACTCATGAGACGATTCGCGTCTTCCTGCCTGGCCTTGTTATCTGGCCCCACAAAGAGTACGAGAGCGTCCGACCTCAGAGGCTTATCGGCGTAAGTCAGATATCGGGGGCCATAATAAAGTGCGACAAATAAAATGGCCAGGAATAGAACAAGAAAGTATGTCAGTATCTTCTTTTTTGCAGACATGGGCATTAATAAATACGCTGGTTATAGCTGTTTCTTCAGCTGCTTTAGTTTCAATTCCCACTCCCAGGCTGTCCTTATGATAAACTCCAAGTCGTCATGGCGCGGTTGCCAACCTGTGATGCTGCGCAGCTTGGTGCTGTCCGCCACTAACCGGGGCGGATCGCCTGCTCTTCTTGGCGCTTCTTCGACGGTGAAGTTGATGCCCGTGACTTTTTTTGCCGCTGCCACTACCTCCCTGACAGAGAATCCGCGGCCGTATCTGCGGTTCATGACATCGGATCTTTTTGTGTTCATCAGGTAGTCAAGGGCCAGAAGGTGGGCATTGGCAAGGTCGACGACGTGAATGTAGTCACGGATACAGGTTCCGTCAGGAGTCGGGTAATCCGTCCCGAAAATGCATAACTTGGCAAAGTCACCCTGCGCGGTTTTCAATGCACGGGTTATGAGATGGGTTGCGTCCAGATAGGCCTGCCCGATTTTGTTCTTAGGATCGGCCCCTGCCACGTTGAAATAGCGGAGCGCTACGCAGCGAAAATCCCCGGTTTGGGGCATATCTCCAAGGACTGTCTCGACCATGGCTTTGGAGGCGCCGTAGGGATTTATCGGGTGGAGAGGCACAGCCTCGTCCACGAGCAATTTGTCTGGGCTTCCGTATACGGCAGCGCTCGAGGAGTAAATGAAATTCCGAATGGCATTGCGGTCCATGGCGTCAAGGAGGTTCAAGGTATTGGCGAGATTGTTGCGATAGTATTTGAGAGGCTTCCGGACAGATTCCTCAACCTGGATCGAGGCTGCAAAGTGCATGACTGCATCCGGACGAAATGCGTTCATAACAGCGTTCAGGTGAGAGCTGTCTTCGAGGTCTCCCACTTCCAGCATGCCCCAAAGGACGGCCCACTCATGACCTGTCGACAGATTGTCGAATACAATTGTTTCATGACCGCATTCACCAAGCGCATTTACGACATGGCTGCCGATATAGCCGGCTCCACCAGTCACAAGTATCTTCATGTATCCTTCTTTCCTTTCTTACCAAAGATACGACCAGACGGGCCTTATGCATCGCCTCAATTGAGGGAGCGAAAAAGCTTTCAGCCTACTTCTTCCCACGAACACCTCTCCCTGAAAGGATTTCAATTCTTAACGCATAACAACCCAAAAATCAATGATAGATGCCATCGTTATTATGCAGTTTAGTTGTTCTGATATAAAGTCTATCGTTTACGATTATGCCGGCAACCGATGCATCGTGATTATTCCTCCACTAAACGGTAGATTAGGATTCAATTTCACCGCAAGATGTGCTATTTTTTAGACAAGGATCTAAGATGCAACATTGTTTTCCGACGAGTGATATTTGAAGAACTATGAAAATTGCAGCAACCGGTGATATCCATTATGATCTGATACGAAACTCGGCAGAGCATGATAAATTCCTCGATTTTATAAGAAGACTGGAGAAGGAAAAGCCTGACGTGCTCGTATTGGCGGGCGATATAGTAGGGTTTGGTTCCTCGAAACTGGAAGAATGTTTGAATCTTTTTAGAGAAGTTGCGCCCGTAAGGCTCAAGGTTTTTGGCAACCATGACTACTGGAGTAGTGAAGGGGATACGTTCAGTCATCTTGAAATCCTGAAGTCAAGAATCAAGGGTAGCGGATTCACGCTCTTAGATGAAGAACCGTTAATCATAGATGGGATCGGCTTTGCTGGCAATTGCCTGTGGTATGATTATTCCTTTTCTCCTGCAGAGACACCTCCACGATCATCATATGAAAAGAAGATCTTCGGCGGTCACATCATCTGGAATGATGTCCATTTCGTGAGGCTCGGCAAAACGGATTTGGAATATACCAGTGAACTCCGGGGAAAACTGGAAGCGGATATACGGGCGCTGGAAGCTAAGGCAGACCAGATCGTTGCCGTTACCCACCATGTCGGATTTATCGAAATGCTGACTGTGAGGGAAGAGTTTCCCGGTTGGAATTTCTGTAATGCCTTCATGGGAAGCAGGAGACTCGGAGAGATGCTCATCAATCATCCAAAGGTCAGGTACCATATATGCGGCCACACGCACGAACAGAAAGTGGTGAGAAAGGGATCTCTGATATCAATCAATCCGGGTTCCACCTATGATGAGAAAAGGTTCGTGTCCTTTGTGATTCTCGAAGACGGCTCCGATGCTTCACTTCAATTCGGCGGCTTAGAGGTTTAATTGTGATTTATCAGCCCGAAGATCACGCCATTTATGATGACATCGTCTGCGCCTTTCGTAACGGGGGGGAAAGAACGAGAGCCAGAGGCGAGCTGATGCTGGCCGTGGGAAAGTATTTTCTGGGCTTTCCCTACGCGAGCCATACGCTGGAAAGGGAAGGCAGGGAGACCCTCGTCATAAATTTAAGGGAATTTGACTGTTTCACCTTTGTGGAAAATGTCGTGGCCCTGTCGGGGCTGATAAGCGAAGGCAAACCCCATTTCAGGAGCTATGCAGCGCAACTGAAGAAAATCCGTTACCGCAATGGCATATTAAAGGGATATTCTTCGCGCCTCCACTATTTTTCCGACTGGCTCTACGACAACGAGAGAAAGGGGATTGTTGCAGATATTACCGGCAGGTCTGGAGGGAAACCATTTCGGAAGAATTTCAATTTTATGACAAGGCATCGGGAAGAATATCCCGCCCTGAGTATGGAGAAATCCTATCGAGAAATGATCGCTGTTGAAAAGCGTCTCTCTCGCCGATTGCTGCATCATCTCCCGAAAACTCCTTTAGGAAAGTCGAGGGATGCGGTTGAGAACGGGGATTTGATTGCGGTTACCACAGACATCGAGGGATTGGACGTAATACACGTTGGTCTTGCGGTCCGCCTAAGAAGCAGGATTCATCTCCTGCATGCATCGGAAGTGGAGAAAAGGGTTGTTATTTCCGATCTCACTCTGCATCAATACCTTTCGAGAAGAAAGATCATGACGGGAATCGTGATTGGGCGCGCTATTGCGGCTTATCAAAATGATGGTAGTCCTTCTTCGGCCTGAAATGTCCCCCCCAACGCCATCCCCGCTTCAGGAATTCTCTCACTATGGGGTGTGAATCGTCAAGCGTTCCTGCCCTCCTGGGAACATAACTGGCGCCCGGAGGATCGATCCGACCATCCTCATCTATGACGGGGTTCAAATAAGGGTTAATATCCACGGCCTTTCCAAATGCATGGTTCGATAACCTAGCGGTGCCCATAACCAACCGGTAGTTGAAGGCGGATGTATTGTTGTCAGCCATAGAGAGGTCGTCAGACCAGCCGTACTTCACGATCGGCACAACCTGAAATACAGGAAATACCATCCGCTCAATGAGCGCAAAAATTTCCACAATGGCCGGTTTTACCTCTTGGTGAATAATGAGTTGCCCCTGGTGTAATCGGCCGTCGAATGCCCGGTAGCGCACGTCGACGAGGCATAATTTGTCAATTATCTCCCGGGGCGCGTTTGTCCCGGCAGCGGCCTCCTCAAATGTCATCCAGCTGTCAACAATGGCTGTCATTTTCATAGACGTCAAAAGGATAGAGCTGCCAGTATTTTTTGCATGGTTTCTTCGTCAACTGAGACTTCCGCGTAGATTGTCCTGATCAATTCCTCATTGACTATGTCGAAATCCTTTCCTATGGGTGTTATGATGATGCCTCCCATCTCCACCATTCCCGGTGAGATTAAAATCCTCTCGTTGCCGGGCAAGAAATAGACGGAAGGGCGATGCCTTTGCCGCGGAAAAATTGCGACCCGCCATTTATTTCTGTCATATGAGCCTAGCAGATTCATCCGCGGTTCTGCCGGTGACGCGAGGACGCTTTTCATGGCCGAGACAATGTTTGTCAAGGCGTCATCGATAGCGGTGCAATCCTCTCCTTCCAGAATAATTACTTCCCTCCCCAGATTTGTCGCTCTGAAAAGAGGTGTGGCATGAATGCATTTGACGAATAGCAGCCTTCCCTTGTCTCCGATTTCCTTCTCGATTGGCAGTATGCCCCGAGTAGTCGCCTGAAAGTGCAGATGGTCCGGCGCGGAAGCTCCGCTTTCCGGGCCGTTATAAAATACGTTGAAATCCGGGCTGAAGTCCTTTGCCATTTTCAGGAATGTGGAAACCACTCCTTCAAACGACTGGGGGGCATGAATAATGTGCGCAATAGTATAGTGCTCCGGACAGATAGGAAAGGGATTACAGAGGACAATAAAATCCTCCCTGTATAAGATGCCGCGCTGCGGCTCGGGGAGATTTTTGAGACAGAGAAAACAAGGTCTCTTATCGATGGATTTTTGATCAACCGTGGCAGTAGTGCTCTTGATCCTTCCGGGATTATGGTGGAGCCTCACAGAAAAGCCGTTGCAGCGGAGTTCCTTTACTCGCACACTTCCCAGGGCCCCATATCCTAAAGAAAGATCGGGCCATGAGCTTTTTTGCTTTTCGAGGAGATCGCGGCAGAGCGCCGATAGAGATGGCCCGGGTGTTTTACCATCAAATGACGTCGCTATTCTTCCTTGTAAAACCGCATCCATATTCAGTTTCTTTATCTTGCCGTCAGCTTCTGGCGCGCCATGATTTCAACAGTTCGAATCTTGTCTTTGAACGCATCATGGCGATTACTCTTCTCCAGGGAGATGCGGGCGTCAGTATTGCCCGCCCACCGCCGGCAAAGATAGAGGCTCTCATAAATTCTGCCTATGCGATATTCTCTTGATAATCTGAGGGCCATTGCATAGTCTTCTCCATAACCGACATTGAGAAAGCCAATGTTACGAAGAAGTGCCGTATCAAAGGCGCGCGGCGCTCCTAATCCATTGACGCGCAGTGCATTGTTGCGTCCGTTATCATTTGTCCATTCCCTATGATCGATTATCCCGGGCGGAATCTCCTGCAGAGATTCATTGACGAGCGTGTAAGAGCCTATGACCATGGCAAAGTCTCCGCTTCTCATTAAGTCGATGATCTTCTGCACCGTTCCGAGGCTCTCATAAAGATCGTCTGAGTCCAATTGAACGGCGTAGCGGCCGCAGGCCTCCGAAAAGACCGCTTCGTTCCAGCACCCGCCGATAGTGAGATCAAATCTTGAAGGAGTAATATGTTTCAGAGCGGGATTGCTGCCGGCAAGCTCAGACAGGATCGGAGTGGTTCCGTCAGTGGAATGATTGTCCACAACAATTACATTGTACGGAAAGTCCGTCTCCTGCGTCAAGGCGCTATGCACCGCGTCCGCGATAGTGTTCGCCCGGTTCCGCACGGGGATTATGACACTTGCCTCGACAGGAAAACTATACTCCGATGGGGGTACATTCTTAAAGCGCGATTCCAGAAAGGCGCCGATATTTTTTAGATGCTCTGTCGCAACCAGTTCCATTTCCTTTTGTACGGTCTGGTTCTCGGGGGCGACATAATTGAACTGATCCTCATGCTGAGATCTTACTTTATGCGTATTTGTGTCTGATTCTTTCTTCGTGTAGAGAAACTCCTGGATATGGAAGAGACTATGGTCGACAGAAACCTTCAACCGCAGGTCATACAATCCTGCATGAACGATGGCAGGTATGGGGCCGTATTTTTTTAATGCACGTCTGATTGCAGGGATAGAGAACAGCATTAGGTATCCAAAATCAAATCCGTCACGGATGCTTCCCAGTTGATAGTCATTGACGGGATGTTCAACGAGGTCGCCCTGTTCCTTTTCCAGGTAGTCGGAGTAGACCATGCCTGAATCCGTAGCTTCCGCTATGTCAATAAATCGTTCCAGCGTCGCAGGTGGAATATCAA
The DNA here is from genome assembly GCA_049512055.1 of Syntrophales bacterium. Classification (GTDB taxonomy): domain Bacteria; phylum Desulfobacterota; class Syntrophia; order Syntrophales; family UBA2185; genus Fen-1135. The sequence goes on from JBEKXK010000037.1 coordinate 21,157, forward strand.
GATCTTCCGGCTTTGCAATTATAAGAATAAAATCTGTCCTGATTTTTTCTATGAGTTCGTTCAATACCTTGCCGGAGGAAAAGGATGCGGCTCTTATAAATTTGCACTTCGGCCATGGCGGCTTGAAGGCGCTGTTATGGAGGACAATCACTTCCTCAATCAGCGGTGATTGAATGAAGATGCGGAGCGTCTTATCAAATCCAGGCTGCAAACTGAACGGTATAGCGACGGTCAGCTTATTCATGGGTACCCCCCAAAACCTATATTATCTCCACGTTAGCTGTGCAACATGTTTGCGATTGAATGGGGTAATCAGGCTGCATTTGTTATTTCGCCAACCAGTTGCAAAACCGCTCTCACCTTAGACGAAGAAAACATATTCCACGTCAGCGCTTGTTGCAAGCAAAGACTCTGACGGCAAAAGAAAGCAAAGGCCGGCAATTTGTGCTGCACTTTTTTACAGCACAGATTTCTAGCATAGAAATTGACGGAGACAAAGATAAAATATCTTTCTCTCAAATATGTGTGCGATGGATTCGTCATCCTGCCCTATGTCATAGCGAGTTTCGAAGTCCGAGGCTTTGCAGAAGGTGGGAGCGGATATCATCTAATCATACAAAATTATCGAAAAGACGGAATCGACCGGAATCAAGGGAAGACGATATACTATCTATCGTGAAAACGGCCTAAGTTTGTCTGAATATCTAATTATTCAAGTTTACAGCGTTTCCAGGAGCGCAATAACGACATTGACAGTCAGCCTCCCGTGTTCTATACTAATATTATAAAATTGATCTAAAGGCAAACTACTGATGTGCAGTTTGAGGGTTTGGTATGTCGAAATATCGTGATCCTGATTCAATGGATGAAAGGGATGTCAAGTTAGATCCCGATACAGTGCTTCAAGAACCAAAGATGTATCGGGTTATACTTCATAATGATCATTATACGACAATGGAGTTTGTCGTTGAAGTTCTGATACTTGTGTTCCACAAGCCAGCGGCGGAAGCTACCAAAATCATGCTCGACGTCCACAAGAAAGGGGCCGGTGCATGCGGTGTGTATACCTACGATATTGCCGCCACGAAGGCAGGCCAGGTACATACGATGGCGAAGCTAAGAGAATTCCCTCTGAAATGTTCATTGGAAGAGGCCTGATCGACGGGGGAATACAATGAAGATAAGTGAAAGTCTAAATCAAATAATCATGGCTGCGTACGCCGAGGCCAATACGCGGTCTCATGAGTTTGTAACGCCGGAACACCTTCTGTATGCCGCGCTTTTCTTTGATGATGGATCTGATATCATACAAAGATGCGGCGGCGACCCGGAGCATTTAAAGAGGGTGTTGGCAAAGCATCTCCGCGAGGGCCATCCGGTTGTGGACGGAGCTCAATCCGTCCAGTCACTTGGTTTCCAAAATGTTCTGGAGCGGGCCGTATGGCATACGACCTCTGCGCAGAAAGATATTGTCGAATTGGGAGATGTTCTGGTTTCAATTCTTGATGAAAAGGGATCCTATGCCTCATTTTTTCTCAAGAAAGAGGGCATCACGCGACTTTCCCTGCTCAATTATATCTCTCACGGAGTCTCCGTTATTCCCGAGACGACGGAAGTGCAAAAGCGGGGTAAGAAGCGGGAGGAAAGTGAGCCTGAGCAGGAGTCCAGGGAAAAGGATGCTGATCAAAGCAAGATACTAAAGTTGTTCACGACAGAACTGACGGCGAAGGCGAAAGCGGGAGAGATGGATCCCCTGATAGGCAGAGAGGATGTTCTCGAACGGACCATCCAGGTCCTTTGCCGGCGATTCAAGAACAACCCGGTCCATGTCGGCGAGCCCGGGGTGGGAAAAACGGCCATAACGGAAGGGCTGGCGCAGCTCATTGCCGACGGGAAGGTCCCAAAACGCCTGAAAGATTCGAAGATTTACGCCTTGGATATGGGTGCCATAATTGCCGGCACCAGATTCAGGGGTGATTTCGAAGAGCGTATGAAGCGTGTAATAGCTGAACTTCAGAGACAGGAAAAAACAATCCTTTTCATCGACGAGATTCATAATATCGTTGGCGCCGGGGCTGTATCAGGGGGGTCCCTGGATGCTTCGAATATCCTGAAGCCTGCGCTTGCCTCAGGCAAACTCCGGTGTATCGGCTCCACCACATATGACGAATACCGGAAATATTTTGAGAAGGACGGAGCCCTTTCCCGCAGATTTCAAAAGATCGAGGTTGCGGAACCGACAACGGATGACACCATGAAGATTCTTGAGGGCATCAAGAAGAGGTACGAAGAATATCATCGCGTATCATATACGGAAGAGGCCCTTCGCGCTGCCGCCGAATTATCCGATAAGTATATCAATGACCGAAGGCTACCCGATAAGGCCATCGATGTGATCGATGAAGCCGGCGCTCTGGCTAATATGAAGGATGCCGATGAGGATGTAGAGAAGGTGGTTGATCTTCATAATATCGAAGCGGTGATTGCAAAGATAGCGAGAATTCCGGAAAAGAGTGTTTCTTCGTCGGAGTTGGACAAGCTTAAGGATCTGGAGACAAGCCTCAAAAGCAGGATATTTGGGCAGGACAAGGCGATTGGGTTGGTTGTGGAGGCAATCAAGCGTTCACGCGTAGGGTTCCGCGAACCCCACAAACCCATAGCCTCGCTCTTATTTGTGGGACCAACGGGCGTGGGAAAGACCGAACTGGCGCGCCAGCTGGCGCTGACTCTCGGGGTGCCGTTGAACCGTTACGATATGAGTGAATATCAGGAAAAGCACACCGTTGCAAAATTTGTGGGGGCGCCTCCGGGGTATGTGGGTTACGAAGAGGGTGGACTTCTTACGGAGGCAATCAGGAAAAATCCCCATTCCGTCCTGCTCCTTGATGAGATCGAAAAGGCTCATGCCGATATTTTCAACACACTGCTGCAGGTTATGGACTACGCAACATTGACGGACAATAACGGAAAGAAAGCCGATTTTCGCAACGTCGTCGTACTCATGACATCTAATGCCGGCGCACGGGAGATCGGCAGGCAGATTATCGGATTCGAGGCCAAGAGCATCAACAGCGACGCCGTGTTCACGGCGGTGGAGCGGATATTTTCGCCTGAGTTCAGGAACCGTCTCGATGGGGTTGTCAACTTCAACGGCCTTACCCATGAGGTGGTGCTTATGATTGTAAAAAAAGCGATCGTTGAATTCGCAGTTCAATTGCAGGAGAAGAACGTGAACCTCCAGGTTACCGACCTGTGTTACGAATGGCTTGCCAGTAAAGGCTACTCTGAGGAGTTTGGAGCAAGAGAAATTGCCCGCCTGATCCAGGACAAGATAAAACGGTTCTTTGTGGACGAGGTGCTTTTCGGGAAACTGCAAAAGGGGGGCATTGCTCTCGTGGACATTGAATGTGATGATGTCACTGTCCGTGTCCTTGAAGAGTGCGAAGTCGCTTAGCTGCTGCTGCGAGAACATATTTTCTTTTGTCAAAACCTCCGCGTCATAGCTCAATGTCTCATGGTGCCCAACGGGCTATGGGAGTTCGGTACTAATATTCCATGCCGATTTTTCAACTGGGTGACGAAATAATCTTTCCTCCCGTGCATCTGACATCGGGAAATGGTATCCTTGCTATCGGTGGCGACCTTTCGCCGGACAGACTGATTGCGTCGTACCGCCAAGGCATTTTCCCATGGTATTCTGAAGGCGATCCCATCATCTGGTGGTCTCCCGACCCGCGATTTATACTATTCCTAGAAGAACTCAGGGTCTCGCGAAGCATGATGAAAGTGCTGCGGCGGGGGACATTTCGGATTACGTACGATCAAAAATTCCGTGAAGTCGTTCTTTCCTGTCAGAAATTGCGGAGAAAACAGAAGGGCACTTGGATTACGGATGACATGCTTGAGGCATACTGCAATCTGCATGAGCTTGGAATCGCCCATTCCGCAGAGGCCTGGCATGAGGGGAAACTCGTCGGCGGCATTTACGGCGTATCGCTCGGGCGATGCTTTTTCGGCGAGTCTATGTTTTCGCTTATGAGCAACGCATCAAAGGCGGCGTTGATCGATTTGGTTCACAAATTAAAGGAACTCAAATTTGAGTTCCTGGATTGCCAGGTTTATACGGCCCATCTGGAAAGCCTGGGGGCTCGCTTCATTTCCCGCGATCAGTTCAATGGTCTTCTAAAATCAGGGTTGCGATATGAGACCCTGCGGGGCAACTGGGAGTGCATGCCGGAGTTCAGCAAGGTCAGTTTACCCCCAGCTTAGGTGAAGTCGCACTGCGAAGCCCTACAATATTAACGTTGTTTTTGAATTCTCACTGCTTACTGCAAGGGTACCGAACTACCGCGATCATCCTTGAGCCAATTTTGGATTATTCTCTGGCAGTCGTCGCCAGCATCATCATAGAGACCGATGATTTTTCTTTCACGGACAGCGTTTTCGAGGGAGTCGGATGCATGCGCGGCATTCTGCACAATGTTCTGGCCGAAATCGGAACGGATAGTGCCTTCTGCGGCTATTGCGGGATCAGTCACGCCCAGTCGCTCGCGGATTGTCTCAACTGCATTAGGGCCGCGGTAAAGAAGAGCCAACGCGCGGTGTTCTCCGGGCTTATCGCGGTCCGAAGGCGATACAGTTTTCGGGTCAAGGCCGGTCATGTATTTTACGATCTGTGAAAATTCGGACAGAGCATTTTTTTCGTTTATGACTTCAGCCATGGCATTGAATTCGTCATCTGTTATCTGGAAATTAAAGAGGCCGTCCATTCCTTGTCTAAGCTGGGCCACGATCTGGGGCTTCAGCTTCCTCTTGAAAACGTCGCGCAGGAATCCATAGAACTCCTCACCCTGGGCAGCGCTCATGCGTATCATGCGGGCGCCAACGATCCGCAGGCCCGTCTTGGAAAACATGTCGATCATATTTCCCGGGCGGACAGAATGCTTAAAGAAATTGTCGGGCTTCAGGATGACTAGCGTTGTTTCTCCTTCAGAACATTCTTCGTAGATGCCGGAATCGATGAATCCAAACTTTGCGAAAAATTCCAGATTGTTCTTTGCATATTCAAGGTTCGTGGGCAACAGGACTGCCGGCTCGAAGTACCGGACAGCTCCGTCAGGGGTGGTAATGTAGTCGCTGTAGGTTCCGCGAATTGTTCCGCGATTGGCTTCTGATTCTGTCACGGTCGTGAGTTTACCGACTACGTCGTAGATTCTCGCGACAGCATCCGTACCCTCGAAGAGAAGAAACAAACAACGATTCTGCTGTTTCAGGATATTTTCACGCCGAAGATTCTGATCGATATAATCGACTAGCGCCTTGCCCACCTTAGGGATGTTCAAACTTTTCACGCGACTTATATATTCATCTACAAACGCATCGGACGGCCGCATCATGCGAATGCCGACCAGGTCGCAGCCGGAGAGAGACATAAGCCGCGCTATAATATTGCCGGTCCTCGACTTAATGAGGCTGTATGGCGTGATGACTACGTATGTCAATTCGGTTGTCATATATTAATTTCCCGTATACTGCTGAGAATGTCTTTTCTCTATTTTTTTATATAGAACGATTGTAATTGGATGTCAACGGCAAAGAAGTCGAAACGGAGCCGATATGTGAATAGGCAGTATGTATCAGGAGGACTGACACTATGAGAGGATTGTTCGGTATATTCTCATGATTTGCGGCCGAGAGACTGCTGACATTTCAAGGCCAGATTTTTCAGCAATGGCAACCGTTTTGAGCGGGAAGCGATGTCAACAAGATTTACGATGCCTCCGGGGATATGGACGAGAAATTCCGCAAGGCCGCTCTTCAAGCCCAGGAATCCATAGGCGCCGAGGGCTTGCATCAGGCGCTGCGCCGACGCGTCCCGAAATCTATCCTGAAATTCCGTCCAGTCGGATTGCAGTCTATCGGTCTTCACACGCGAGGCCTCGGTGGCTTTATCGCCTGAAGATATATCATTTTGTAACGTATCTGTGCCGTCGTAAGCGGGAAACCGGTAGTAATAAGAAAGCAGCTCCATACGTTCGTCTTCTGTCAGGAAGACATAAGGATCATAGAGGAGTGATCCCAGGTCGTAAAATAGATTGCCGAAACGCATGCCTTGAAAGTCTATGAATGCCGGCTGCTCCTTGCATATCATGACGTTCTGCGATTGCAGATCCCTGTGCACGAGACTTGGTTTTACATCTTCAAGCCGCGCCGATAAGCTCTTCAATTCGTCCTCTAAATCTTTCGCATCCGATGGATTGAGCTTGATGCCGCAGACGGCGTGCACAAAATTCTCCAGGAAGTAATCGCGCTCCCATCGGTAAAGGTCAGGACTGAATCCTGCCATTAAGGGGACTTTATAGAGCGGGAAATCTTCTACCGGAAAGGCATGGAGCCTATATGCAACGGAGAGTGTCGCGCGGTAATACGCACTTCTTCTCGTCCACGATTCATTCCTATAGGACCACAGGTCTCTGTCTCCCAGGTCTTCTACTACAATGAAGCCTCTCAGGTGATCGTGTGCCAGAATCCGGGGTACCGGGACACGGATCGTGAGGAGGAAGTCGGCAATCGCTGCGTAGTAATTGTTCTCTTTGCGAACTTGGTCGTAACACATGAAGACGACAGAGGCGTGATCTTCATATTTGATTCGATGGAAAGATCTGCCTGATCCGCGCTTGGCCAAGGGCATGCTGGTCAGGGTATCTGATCTCCCAAGCCGAAGCGCCTGGCGCACGAACTGGAGCATTTCATTATTTAGGTGCGACATAGTTCTCCAAGTAGTAACCCATGAAATATCATTCCTGCCATCTGCCCTCCTTTGCAAGCGCCGGCCAAGCGATCGCGAATCTCGGCGGAGATCCGGTTTAGTTCTTCCATGGCAAATGTGCGTTGTTATGGAGAACCGCTATTACCCCTGTCCCGCGAGCATCGCATTTATCTTTTCATATTCCGCCACAGATCCGATATCATACCAGCGGCCTTCATCGATGATTATCCCAGCCACCGATCCAAGCTCTTTCCTGATCATAGCGATGAGGACGGGGATAACCGACTCTTTGCGGCCTGTTGTGAGGCGTCGGAGAAAAGTTTTTTCCACGATATAGATGCCCGTAAAAAGACAGCTCATAACGCCTCTGTCACCCAGGACGTGCCGCAGGTCACATATCTCGCCCTCGGCATTCAGATTGACGTTCAAGGGAGAGCCGGTGCTTCTGAGGGCCAGGGTGACTTCCTTTCGCTTTGCGTAATGTGCATCGATGAGATGAGCGAGCGGCAGGTCTGTAAAGGTATCGCCATTGTAGACAAGGATCGGTTCGTCGCCATCAAGGAGATCTTCGACGTTCTTGATGCCCCCCGCCGTATCAAGAAGCACAGGTTCATACCGGAAGATTATGGGGATCTCCCGCCATTGCCGGTCCGGGAATGCCTTATCGTACGCATCTGCAAAATAATGGGTATTGATGATAAAGCGTTCTATACCGGCAGATATGAGATGATCCATGGCATAGGTAATCATCGGGCGTCCGCCGGCTGGTAAGAGCGGTTTCGGACAGTTATCGGTCAAGGGGCGCAGGCGCGTTCCCAGCCCGGCGCCGAGGATGAAAGATGTTCTGATAGAAGATTTTCGCATAGCCCTTCTTCAGTATAGTTTCTGAAGCTCCGCACCACGAAAGTAGTGTTTCAAAATGGATTCCGCTGTAAAGCCTTTTAGAGCCATTACTGCTGCCCCTATCTGGCATAAGCCGACGCCGTGCCCCCATCCGGCGCCGTGCAGGATGAAGCGGACTGGAAGACCGGATGTATCATTCTCTGCAAATACGACGAAGGCGCTGCTGTACAGATGGCTCTGGGAGAGCCAGCGGCGAATCTCGAGTTCCTTGCCTATGGTGAGGGTCCTTTTCGATCCGGCGATCTGCAGCCTCAGTATGCGGCCGGAGGGGCCCCGTTCAAGGGGAGTGAGACGCAGGAGATTCCCGAAGTCCATGCCCGATTTTTCCCGGATAATCTCTTCCAGTTCCATGCGTGTATACGTCACCTTCCAGCGGAAAAAATCCGTCGTTTCCTGATCGAAGGAGGGCAAAATCCGGCGCAGGGTATTACCGTCTTCGGTATTGCAATATGCCTCCGGATATCCCAGAATCCATTGCCTGGCTTCGTCCTCCGTGCGGATCGGATCGTACGTGATGGCAGAGTCTGAAACGGACGTGAGATAGGGGACGGTAAGATTCTCCCATGTATTTGCGAAATTGTCCGTCATACCGCCGCAGGCTTTATGATAGCGGGCATCGCAGATCTCACTGTTGTAGACGAGGAACAGGCCGCGCGTTTTTTCAACTGCCTGCCGGGCGTTTTTCGATATTAGCCGGGTGATGCCCTGATATCGCTGACAATGATCGTCCGCACAGACGTCAAAGAGTGTGTGGTCAACCCTGTGGTAATACCTGATAAACTCTTTAGTTTGCGGAGCTGGGCAGGTGGGCCCATTTTCGGCATGGCTTGCCTTGCCTGCCATTTCCAGCATGGACAGAAGCCAGCTACGTGATGCAATTGCATGGGCCTTCAGGAATTCCGGCGCTGCTTCAGCGTTCATTTCAGACGAAACAACGCTCGCCAGATAATCTTCCAGAGGAATTATATTGACGGCAGTGAGCGTATCATTTTTGTCCCGGATGAGTTTCAGCTCTCCCCGGAATGTTTGCTCCTGTTTTCTTTCCCAGTGGAAATGTACACCGATTGTCACATCAAGGAGGGTGAAGGTTGAATCATCGAGGGGAGTGCAGCGAACATCCTTCTCATGGACTATCTCATTGCCCGCGGCATCGGCAAGAACAATGCGACCTTCCCGCACGCGTGCGCTGAATCTTCCGCTGAGACTCCTGGCATCATTGATGATGAATGGGCCGTTTAGCCTCCCTGCCACCTGACTGTATCCCTGCAGGATGCCTACTCTGAGTATCGGTTCTTCCTTCATAGCGCAATAAATGGCAGACGGGTGTCAGCCTATCCCAAGCATTGATGCCTTCCATCTCAATCCTGTCCCTGCTAAAGGGAAGCAGGAAGATGAAATAAAAGTAGTATAACATGCACGCCCATATCAGAAACAGGGCGATTATTCAATCGAATTGCCTCACATTAAATGTTACCCAAGGTAGTGAATAAAAGAGATCGTTGACTCATAAATAGGTGTTACCGAACACCGACTCCAAAAAGGAGGATAACTGATGAGTCCACGATCGAA
>JBEKXK010000038.1:0-30391 GCA_049512055.1 Syntrophales bacterium
ATCATCGCTGATTCTCAACAGTCCCCGGAGTTTAATAATTTATCCTCCTATCATCCCTCTATAAAGATCAGGACCGACCTCGAACCGGATCTGCTAAACATTTCCGGTTCTTCCGTGCATCTTGGCAAGACCGTATTCAATCTGGTTTCTAATGCGAGTGAGGCCATGCCAAATGGCGGCATCGTGACCATCAAAACGGGTAATCAGTATCTGGACAGACCCATTCAAGGCTATGATGATATCAGGGAGGGTGACTATGTTGTTCTTTCCGTATCCGATACGGGTGAAGGGATACCGGCTTCTGATCTGAAGCGCATCTTTGAGCCGTTTTATACGAAAAAGGTTATGGGAAGAAGCGGAACGGGATTAGGATTGGCCGTGGTCTGGGGTACGGTGAAGGATCATAACGGATACATTAACGTAGAGAGCGAAGAAGGGAAAGGAAGTATCTTTACCCTTTATTTTCCCGCATCGAGGGAAGGCCTCTCTGCTGAAGCTGCAGCCATATCAATATCCGAATACATGGGGAAGGGCGAATCCATTCTCATTGTGGATGATGTCAAGGGGCAGCGTGATCTGGCAGAAGGTATGCTTAAGAAGCTGAATTATAATGTATCGAGTGTTTCCACTGGTGAGCAAGCAATAGCATACTTAAAGGAGCACAAGATTGATCTCATTGTTTTGGACATGATTATGGATCCAGGCATGGATGGACTGGACACCTACAAGAAAGTCCTTGAGATCCATCCGCAACAGAAGGCGATAATCGTGAGCGGTTTTTCGGAGACGGATCGGGTGAGTGCCGCCCAGAAACTCGGTGCGGGCGCCTATGTCAGAAAGCCCTATGTAATAGAGAAACTGGGACTGGCCGTAAGGAATGAACTGGACCGGAAATAGTTAGCAGCAGGTTCACCGTTACAAACAGTATTCATTGTTTTTTTAGAGTTGTTCTTTTGCGGACTTGTAGGTGATATCTTTTAATTTAATACAGACACTTAAACTAAAGAACCTTTTTAAAATGGATAGCATCGATAAAAAGATTTTGAATATCATCCAGAAGGACTTCCCTGTTGTTGAAGAACCCTTCAAGGCAGTAGCTGATAAGGCAGGCATCAGTGAGGATGAGGCTTTTCTACGCATCAGGAAATTGAAAGAAGAAGGAATCATCCGCCGGATCGGGGCTGTCTTTGATTCTAAAAAGATGGGCTATGCGAGCACCCTGTGCGCCGCGAAGGTTCCCAAAGAGAAATTGAAAAAGTTCGTCGCGGTCGTAAACTCCTATGCCGGCGTCACGCACAATTACCGAAGAAGCCATGATTACAATGTGTGGTTCACTTTCATTGCATCGGATGAGGAGACGCTAACGAAATCCCTCAACGAAATACGCGAGAAAACGGGCATCACGGATATCATCAGCATGACTGCCGCACAGACTTTCAAGATCGATGCGACGTTTGAATTCGGTAGCGAGCGCATTCCGCGCAGCTTGCTGCGGAGAGCTTCAATTGTGAGCGAAGAATCTTAAATCCCCCCTGCCCCCCTTTTAGAAAGTGGGCGACTACATCTAAGTCTCCCTTTCACAAAGGGAGATTTAGAGGGATTTTGCAGGCGGAATAGAAAAATCCCCCCGGCCCCCTTTAAAAAAGGGGGTGACTAAATTAGAAAGTTTATAATGACAGAAGAAGCTGAAAAACCTACCCTGTTCTTAATCGACGGCAGCAATTATGTATATCGCGCCTATTATGCAATCCGCGAATTGTCCAATTCCAAAGGTTTCCCCACCAATGCCATCTATGGTTTTACCACGATGCTCCTGAAGTTGCTCCGGGACTGGAAGCCGCAGTACATCGCCGTTGTCTTCGACCTCAAGGGACCCACCTTCCGCCATGAGGCCTTCGAGGCGTACAAGGCCACGAGAAGGCCCACGCCCGATGACCTGATACTGCAGATACCCTACATCAAGGACATTATTCGCGGCTTTTCCATACCGGTCCTGGAAATGCAAGGACTGGAGGCGGACGACATTATCGGGACCCTGGCCAGAAGGTACGCAGATAAGAATATCAGGACAGTCATCGTCTCCGGCGACAAGGACATGATGCAGCTCGTTTCTGATAACGTCGTAATGATAGATACCATGAAGGACAAGTCCTACGATGTCGAAGCCGTGAGGGAGCGATTTGGCGTCGGCCCTGAGAAGGTGATAGAGATTCTCGGCCTCACGGGCGATCAATCGGATAATATCCCGGGCGTTCCCGGTATAGGTCCGAAGACCGCACAGCGACTGATTGAGGAATTCGGCTCCATGGAGGGAGTTCTGCAAAACACCGAGAAGGTGCGAAACCCGAAGACCCGCGAAAGTTTGCGGTCGTTCGCTGACCAGGCCAGAATGAGCCACGATCTCGCCAGAATCAGGACGGACGCGGAATTTGACATTGACCTCGAAAGCACGCGCTATTCGCGGCCTGACAATGAGGCATTGCAAGCCTTGTTCAAAGAATTTGAATTCTCCTCGCTTCTTCAGGAACTGAAAATCAAAGATGAATCGATCAAAGGTCAATACGCTCTCGTCCTCACGGATGCTGAATTTGCGGCTTTGATTGAACGGCTCGAGAATGTGAAAGAATTTGCTTTTGATATAGTCGCAGATGCGGATGTGCCGATGCTTGCCGATATTATCGGCATCTCCATCTGCCTCGCCCCGGGAGAAGCCTTCTACATCCCCCTTTCCCACGCATACATGGGTGTTCCGCAGCAGCTCAAATCAGACGATGTCCTGAAAGGACTGACACCCTTCCTTTCCAGTCACGATATTAAGAAGCACGGCCACGACATGAAGAATGCCATGATCATCCTGGCGAGAAGAGGCGTGGATCTGCAGGGTCTGGGATGCGACACGATGGTGGCCTCCTACGTACTGAATCCGGCAAAACACAACTTCGAATTGGCCGAAATAGTTGGGGATCGTCTCGGCAGGCATATTGCGCACCCAAAGGATTTGATCGGCAGCGGCGCCAAGGCTGTTCCTTTCCGCGTTATCCCTGTTGAAAAGGTCAGGGATTACGCGTGCCGGAGGGTCGATGCCGTCTTGGGACTTGCCTCAGCGCTGCATGAAACAATTGTGGAAGATGGATTCAAAGAACTCTACTATGAGGTGGAGTTGCCCCTCATTTCCGTTCTTGCCGCAATGGAGAAGAAGGGCGTACTCCTCGATACGCAGCTGCTCGCGGCGATGTCAGCGGAGATCGAACAACTGATGTCTCTTACCGAAGAAAAGATCTACCAGTTGGCCGGAGAAAAATTTAATATCAGTTCGCCGAAACAGCTCCAGGTGGTTCTCTTCGAAAAGCTCGGTCTCCCTAAAGGGAGGAAAACGAAAGAGGGACATTCGACGGACATTGAAGTTTTAAGCAACCTCGCCCGGAGCCACGAACTGCCCGCAGAGATTCTGTCATACCGAACCATGACGAAGCTAAGATCGACCTACATCGATGCCCTGCCGTTGCTGATGAACCCGGAAACAGGCCGCATCCACACATCCTACAACCAGACTGTAACGGCAACAGGCAGGCTCTCCAGCAGCAATCCCAACCTACAGAATATCCCCATCAGGACACCTGAAGGAAAGAGAATCAGGCAAGCCTTCATCGCACCGGATGGCTGGGAAATCATTTCCGCCGACTACTCCCAGATCGAACTCCGGATACTCGCGCATCTCTCCTGTGACAAAGCCTTGATCGACTCCTTCATGGAGGACGTTGATATCCATACCGCAACAGCGGCGAATGTCTTCGGCGTCTTTCCGGAAATGGTGACTGCGGAAATGAGACGGCAGGCCAAGGTTATCAACTTCGGCATCCTCTACGGCATGAGCGCCTTCGGTCTATCGAAGGAACTCAATGTGCCGCAGAAGACGGCCCAGGTTTACATAGACGAATATTTCAACAAGTACCCGGAGGTGAGAGCCTTCCTGGATGGAATCATCGCGAGCGCGCGGAAAGACGGGTACGTTTGCACCCTTCTCAACCGGCGCCGCTATCTGCCCGAGATAAACAGCAGCAACGCCCCTGTGCGGCAGTTCGCCGAGCGCACGGCAATCAACACTCCGATTCAGGGAACGGCGGCCGATCTTATTAAAGTGGCCATGATCAATATCTCAAACCTGATTGCGAAAAAGCATCTGCTGGCAAGTATGATCATGCAGGTCCACGATGAACTGGTCTTTGAAGTTCCCCTCGCCGAGAGGGAAGAAGTATTGGCCCTCGTCAAGAAAGAGATGGAAGAGGTGATCAGCCTGAAGGTTCCTCTCAGGGTGGACATCTCCTCGGGAAGAAACTGGGACGAGTCGCATGGGTGAGACAGCGTATTGAGAACAAGAATTCTTTAGGAGGCAGCATGGAAATTCGCGGATTGCTTGCATTGGTGACAGGCGCCTCAGGCTTCATCGGCGGCCGTCTGGCGGAAAGACTGGCGACTGAAGAAGGCGTCCGTGTTCGCGCAATGGTGAGGAGCGCCGGGAAGGCAGGGCGTCTGGCAAAGTTGCCCTTGGAAATTGTTGAGGGGGATCTTCTTGATCCGCAATCTCTCAGCAGGACCGTGAAGGGGTGCGATCTTGTGTTCCACTGCGCCGCCCTTGTCCGTGAAACGGGAAAGAAGAAAGAATTCTATCAGATCAATGTCCAAGGTACAGAGAACATCGTGAAGGCTGCCGTCGCAGCAGGCGTCAAGAAATTCGTGCACATGAGCAGCGTCGCCGTATACGGACTCAATCCTCCCGATGGAGCGGATGAAGACACGGCCTTTCAGCCTTGCGGCAATCTCTACTGCGACACGAAGATCGCCGCGGAGAAGGTCGTATGGGCATATCACCGTGACAAGGGACTGCCGGTCGTGGTAATCCGGCCCACCAATGTCTACGGGCCTCATTCCAAGCCGTGGACGCTGCGGCCGATCAAGATGATAAACTCGGGTAAAATGATGCTTATCAACGGTGGGACTGGTCTATGCAATTATGTATATATCGATAATCTCATTGACGCCACACTGCTGGCCACGAAGCGCGACGAATCCGTGGGACAGGCTTATATAATTACCGACGGCGTCGCCCTCCCCTGGAAAGAATTCTTTGGGTGCTATGCACAAATGGCCGGAAGGCCGCAGATGAGATCCGTTTCCGAACAGGTCGGAAAAATCGCCGCCCTCGGAATGGAGATAACCTCAATGTTTACCGGCAAGCCTGCAAAGATCACACGGCAGGCCGTTGGTTTTTTAACCAAAAAAGCCTGCTTCAGTATTGAAAAGGCAAGGCGCGAGCTGGGTTATCAGCCTCGCCTGTCATTGAAGAAAGGAATGCAGATAACAGAACAGTGGCTGCGGGAAGAGGGGCATCTGGGAAAGACCCGGGATCAGCGAAAATAATCCGCGTTGGAATTAGGTTTGCGTCTCGCTTCCGTTACTCATATCTCGGGCTCCGGATATGTGATCTCCATACCATTCACTTTTGCCCAGGGTGTCAGTATGTGAGGTCTACTGGTCTTGCCGCTTATAATATCCTCAACATGGTAATTGCGCAGCAGGAGCGCATCGCCGATAAGTGAGCGATGACAGCGCCACGGGACAGCCTCCGAACACATAATGGCAACTCTTTTTTTCTCGGTAAGACCCACCAATTGCTCCATCCCTTCGGCAAATTCAGAAGTCTGCATGTAGTCTGCGAACCCCCGGAATGAGGCATTCTTCCAAGCCGTATTGACAGATGCTTTTGTTGTGTGCCGCAGCCCGCCGAGAGCATCCAGATGCACGTAGTCAATTTTATGCTTGTGCAGACTCTTCTTTAATTGCTCTTTATTGAATTGAGGATTATGGCGGGATTTAGGAATAGACCTGACATCGACTACCATCTCGATATTAAATGCCTGAAGCATTTCGACAAACTCATCAACCGTGTGAGTTGAATGGCCTATCGTGTATATAATGGGCTTCATCACGCCGGGGACATTTCCATTTGTTCTTGACACTCAATTTTCCCTTTCCTATACTTTCAAAAGAAGTCTCAATCAAAGAAATATCTTATTTCATCAGCTTATTAGAAGCAATAAAGTTCAGTGAATTGTCATGAAGGAAGGAGAAAATTATGAAGAAAGAGATGTTGAACGTAAGCCACTTGCTGCCATGCTCAGTTGTCCTCTTGAGCGCAGGAAACGGAACGAAAAAAGATGCCATGACAGCCACCTCCATGTTCGTTTCCGAAGACCCACCCTTATTCGTGGTAAGCGTTGACAGGGGCCACCTGACTCATGCCCTGATTGAAGAAACAGGCCAGTTCGTCCTGAACGTAGCCTCGGTAGGCCAGGTGAAGCTCGCGCGGGGTCTGGGTTCCACACACGGCGATAAAGTAGATAAATTCAAGAAATTCGCCATCAAGACAGAAACGGCTAAAGTGGTGAGCGCCCCTCTTATTAAGGGCTCCTCTGTGTCCATAGAGTGCAAAGTGATAACATCCTTTCCGGTGAGCACCTACACTCTTTACCTCGCCGGCGTCGTGGACTTCACAATGAACAAAGCACTGACGCCTCTCGCCTGGCATTTCAACCGCTTTTACAGCATGAAGGATGAGGTGAGATAGAAATACAAAGGGCCTTCAGACGCGATGCTGAAGGCCCTTATGATTGTCCCAAGAAAAATCCCAGCCGCAACAAAGGTGTTACGACGTTTAAATAACTATCACTTCTTGAGAGCTTCTTCGATCTCCGGAATGTTAGCCCCCACAACCGACTTCTTGCCGTTAATGATAAAGAATGGTGTACCGCTTATGCGCATCTTCAGCGCGATTTGTTTGTGAAGCTCCATAAGTTCCGCTGCTTCAGGCTTCGTGCATTTTTCATATTTCTGATCGTCAAACTTGCCCTGCATGGCGTCTTCGTAAGCTTTCGCCCGATCGGCGGCGCAAAAGATATATTTTATTTTGTTCTCAGCATCCTGGTGCATGGGAAGAGGAAAAAAGAAAATATAGCGCGTCACGTCCTTCCTCTGTCCTAAGAAGGATGAGGCAGTCCTGCAGTAGGGGCAATCGGGATCAGTAAATTCTATTACAGTATTCTTGCCGCTTCCGACCTTGATGGCCTTGTCAAGGGGAATATTTTTTGCGCTTTCGGCAAAAAGCCCTCCCTTTCTCTCTTCGGTGACATTCCTTCCCTCTTTGTCGTAGATATCCCCGACGATGAGATAACCCGGATCCGGAACAAAATAGATAACGTCGGAGCCTTTGACGATCTCATACACGCCCTTTATATCGGTCGGTTTAATAGCATCAAAATCTGCTCCGGGAAATTCTCTTGTCAGGGTCTCTTCTACCGTTTCCGCACGCAGGCTTCCACAAATCACAGAGACAAGAACAAGCGCAAATAAAATGGAGACTACTGTTTTCTTAATCATCCTTCCTCCTTACCGCCATACGAATTTTAGCACGAATATAATACCCTTGATGCAAGATACCTGTCAAAGTACTTTACTACACTTGCAGACCAGTTTTGAATCCACCCTCAACTGCTTCAGCAATCCTCGCGACTTTATCACAGTCACCCACTAAGCGAACAGATACACCCGCTTTGCCTTCAATCTCCCGGGCCAGCTTATGGGATGACTCATACCCTACGGCAATCACGACAGTGTCTGCTTCGAGGATCTCGGTTGAACTGCCGCAAGTGACGGAAACGCCGCGCGCTGTTATCGTCGTGGCTGTAGTTCCCGTCCTTATATTGATCTTGAATTCATCTAACCTTTTTCTCACAACCCATCTCAGGGTTGGCCCTACGTCGATTGCTGCCTTAGGGAGTATCTCCAGGATAGTTATATCCTTCTTGTCGGCTTCTTCATGCAGGAAGTCAGCGACCTCACAGCCTACCATGCCGCCGCCCAGAATGACGATCTTATCGCCAACGGATTTCTTCCCGGTGAGGACGTCGGCTGCAAAGACCACATTCTTGCCGTTCACACCCGGGATTTGAGGAATTATGGGAACAGCTCCCGTGGCTACGATTACTTCGTCAGGACGTTCGCGCTCGATGAGGCTGTTGTCCACCTCTGTGTTGACTTTCACCTTAACGCCGACTTTCTTGATCTGTCTTTCTAAGTATTCACGGAAATACCCAATACCATCTTTCACGCTGGGGGCGCCGGCCGCATGTAGCGCGCCGCCAAGTTTATCGCTTTTTTCGAACAGCGTTACGTCATGGCCTCTCAAACGAGCGACTCTTGCCGCTTCCATACCCGCGGGGCCGCCGCCGACCACGAAAACCTTTTTCGGCCTCCTGTCAGGTATGATATTTAGCTCAAGCTCCCTGCCCGCTCTGGCATTTACCTGGCAATAAATAGGTTCGGTCCGTGACCACGCGTCAAAGCACAGGCAGCAGGAAGTGCAGGGGACGATATCGTCAAATCTCCCTTCCTTTGCTTTGTTTATCAACTCCGCATCGGCAATCAGGGGTCTCGCCAGATAAATCATATCGGCCCTGCCTTCACCGATTATCTTATCAGCCATTATTGGATCAACAATTCTTGTGCCGACGATAACCGGAATGTTGATGCCCTTCTTTATACGTTCCCCCATGAATATCCAGTTTCCTTTAGGGACAAAATATTGGATGAATGGTACGCCTGAGTCATGCCAGCCCGTTGTAACATTTATCACCTGAACTCCCTGCTTTTCCAGCCACTGCGCTATCTTCACAGAATCCTCTAATGTGTTGCCGCCGGGCATGAAGTCCTGGCCCCCCATCCTCCAGGATATGATGCAGTCATTCCCTGCCTTCTTTTTCATTGACTGGATAATCTCAGAGTGAAGACGCATCCTCTTCTCGAAGCTCCCGCCGTATTTGTCTGTACGCCTGTTGGTGAGTGGTGAAGCAAATTGGGCTATCGGATAACCGGCAGAACCAAGGATGTGGATCAAATCAAATCCCCCTTCGACAGCTCTCCTTGCAGCGTCGCCGAACTGTTCTACAATCTCCTCAATCTCGTCAGTAGTAAGGGGACGGGGTCTTTTCTTTCCTGCCCTCGTGGCGACATCAGAGGGACCAATATATTCAAACGGTCCGCCGCGCCGTTTGGCATAATTCTCCTCGAAGGCGAGTTCCACCCCCACCTTTGCGCCATGGGCATGACAGGCATTTGTAAGTTTACGAATCCCCGGAATGAACTTGTCGTCATACATCCCGATGCCCAGCGGGTTATGGGGATAGTTGACAGTAAAGTATCCGATATTTATTAGGCCCACGCCGCCCTTTGCGCGGTCCTCATAGAACTTTATCATTCGATCCGTTACATAATCATCAATGGCGAAATTGTCCGTTACGGGAGCGAACTCCACCCTGTTTTTCAGCTCCAGTTTTCCTATCTTTATCGGGCTGAGAAGATGTTCCAACTCTGGCATGTACTACAACCTCCTTATTGTTTAGAATTATTTTAAGCCCAATGTGTCCTTATTTTTCCTAAACATGGCCGCATCAATGGTTTGCTCTCCGGCCTTTCTCAGCAACAGACTCCAATCTTCTTCAACCATCTTTTGGATCTGATCGAAGTCTTCGGCAATCAGATGACTGAAGCGTCCCTGAACCTCGAAATAGTCTTGCACAGGACGTTGCCCGCCCTTGTAATTGATGGTGTAGCGGACGCCATCTTCTACTTCGTACAGAGGAAAGATATTTGTCTGGACGGCCATCCGGGCCGTTCTTACTGATATCTCGGAGGGGATGCGCCATCCGGGGGGGCAGCTCGCGAAGATGTGCAGGAACTTCGATCCTTTGAGTGATTTGGCTTTTTTAACCTTCCGAACAAGGTCCTCCGGAAATGCTATATTTGCCGTCGCAACGTAGGGGATACGGTGAGCCACCAGGGCTTCAACGATATTCTTCTTGCGCAGTCTCTTCCAGTCCTGTCCGGGTGTGGTAGTCGTCCATGCCCCGTACGGCGTTGAAGAGCTGCGCTGGATGCCGGTATTCATATAGGCTTCATTGTCATAGCAGACATAAATAAAATCTTCGTTCCTTTCTACAGCGCCGCTCAGGGCTTGAAAACCGATGTCGAAGGTGCCGCCGTCACCGGCCCATGCTACTACTGTGGTATCCGTATCGCCCCTCATATCGAGGGCTGCACGCAGCCCGGAAGCCACGGAGGCGCCCGCTGGCATGGGGGCGTGGACTACGGGGATCCGCATGACGGACTGGGGATAAACCCCGACGATGACACCCGTGCAACTTGCGGGGATAACCAGAATGGTATTTTCTCCCATGGCCTTTGTGAAAACGCGCAGAGCAATGACTGCGCCGCAGCCCGGGCAAGCCGCGTGCCCTGAACACATGAATTCACGTTCGTCAGCGTCCAATCGCATGCTTCACCTCTCGCAGTCCTATCCAAATACTTTTATCCGACGGGACATCGCTGTTCTTTGTTGCCTTATAAATATCTTCGAGAACCGCCTTCGTGACATCTCTTCCGCCGAGGCCGACAACATAACCGAAAACAAGGGGCCGGTCCTGCATATTGCAGAGCGCAGCCCGAACTTCCTGCAGGAATATGCCCCCTGCCCCGGATGAAAAATTACGGTCAATAACGGCGACCTTTTTTGCCGGCCTAAGCGCCCTGCAAAGCAGTTCTACAGGGAATGGTCGGAACATTTTCATCTTCAGGAGACCGACTTTCTCACCTCTGTCCTGCAAATCTTCGAGAAGCAGACGAGCGGTGCTCGTAATAGTTCCTGATGTGACGAGAATGATCTCCGCATCGTCACAGTTGATCGCCTCGATAGCGCCATAGCGGCGGTTGAATAAGATCTCAAATTCCTTCTCAACGTCATCAAAGCGCTCCAGCACCTGATCCATGGCCACTGCATTGTCATGACGAATTTCCATATATATTGAAGGAGGCGCGATGGAATTCACTGTGAACGGATTCTTGGTATCGACCTTGAATGCAGGATTGTACGGTGGAAGAAAACGATCTACTTCTTCCTGCTCGGGAATATCCACCGGTTCATAGGTATGGGAGAGTAAGAAGCCCTCTGTGACAACCATGACAGGAAGGTTAACCCATTCCGCCAGGCGGAACGCCTGGAGGGTTGTATCAAAAACCTCCTGCCCGTCTTCACAGTAAAACTGTATCCAGCCTGTATCGCGCTGGGACAGGCTGTCGGTTTGGTCTGACCAGATATTCCACGGTGCGCCGAGCGCCCGGTTCACCTCTGCCATAACGATGGGCAGACGCGATCCTGATGTCCAATGCAGCATTTCGTGCATATAAGCAAGGCCGGCTGAGGAGGTCGCCGTAAATGTCCTGACACCGCCGCACGCTGCTCCGACAAGGCTCGCAAGACATGAGTGCTCGCTCTCTACCCTCAAATAACGGGCATCCATCTTACCGCTGGCGCAGTAGTCGGATAAGACCTCTACGATATGCGATTGGGGTGTGATAGGATAAGCAGAGATTACTTGAACCCTTGCCAGCCGGACCGCCTCCGCGACGGCAGAGTTGCCTTCGAGCACCTGTTTCATAACCCCTCCTCACCCATGATTACTGCATATCGAGGACATTCCGCAGCGCACACACCGCATCCTTTGCAGTAATCATAGTTGATATGCCGGTTTTCCATGTGCTGACCTCTGATGACCGCTGCATCCGGGCAAAATACATAGCAGTTGTCACACTGGTCGCAGAGGCCGCAATTGAAGCAGCGTCCGGCCTCCCGGAGGGCCGACTCAGCGGGTATCTCCAACTCGATCTCATTAAACGAGCGGCTGCGATCTTCTACGGAAAGGCGCGGTTGAGTTACTCTGGTTTCATTCTGGAAATAGTCCGTATTGATTTCTCCGTATTGGACAAGATGAGGACTGCGGAGGCCGCGGGTGCTGCCCAGATAGACCTCCATGGAGAGCGCCGGCCCGTCTCCGACCCTGCATGCCTCAAGCCGGGGTTTGACCTTATCGATTCCCCTTTCGAAATAGGTATCCAGCACCATCGCCGCCTGCTTGCCGGAGGCTATGGCCTGTGCGACATTTTTTGCTTCATTGGTCAGATCCCCGCCGAAGATCACTGGCGCACCGCTCTCTTCCAAAAGGAGAACACAGTGACTGAAGCCCATAACTCCACGTTGGGTCAAAGGAGGGCTATACCAGGGCTCAGCCGCTGTGGCGCCCGTCGCAGCAAATACGTGATCAACAACTTTATTAACGGTCTTTTTCCCGTCGAATACTATCCGGCCGCGGCCATCTTTATCCTGGCCCTCGATTTTCATTTTCCGCAAAAGCAGTCTGAGCTGGCCGCTATGATGTTCAATGGCCGACGGGCCTACAAGTTCTTCCAGTTTCACGCCCTCTTCCAGCGCCATTGCTATTTCATCTCCGAATGCCGGCATATCCTGACGGCGCCTGCGGTACAGGATGGCCGCCTTGCCGCCAAACCTGGTGATGGTTCTGGCAACGTCAACAGCAGTGTTGCCGCCCCCGATGACAACTGAAAAGCCATCACAGAGAGGCCTTTCACCCTGCCTCACTCTTCTCAGAAAATCCAGGCCATCCTTAACGGAGTCCGGGGTTTCTCCCGCGATGCCGAGCGGCGCGCCGTGCGCATGGCCGCAACCAAGAAAGACGGCGCTGTAACTTTTTCTCAGTTCGTAGAATGATTCAGACGACACAGCCTTATTCGTAAGTATGCGCACTCCCAGGCCTTCAATCCGGGCAATCTCGGATTGCAGAATAGCCAGGGGCAAACGATATTCCGGTATCCCCCAGCGCAAGATTCCTCCTGCTTCAGGAAGCGCCTCGAAAATATCACATGGATAACCGAGCATTGACAGGAACCAGGCGGCGGAAAGTCCGGCCGGTCCGGCGCCAATGACGGCTATTTTTTGATTCTTTTGTTGGAGTCTTTCCCGTTTGGTCGTGAGAGCGTCCCCGACAGCCGCATCCGCAAGAAAGCGTTCCATGGTGTGAATGGCGATGGGCGAATCGAAATCCTTTCTGTTGCAAACGCTCTCGCAGGGGTGGAAGCAGACACGTCCGCAGACGCCCGGCAAGGGATTTTCCCGGAGGATCGTTTCCCACGCCTCCTTGAACAGCCCCTGTCTTGCCAGCATCTCAATCATACCGATGTCCTCGCCCGCGGGACAGCCGGCGCTGCATGGCGATTGCTCGTCCTGGTAACGAGGTTTCAGAAAACGCCAAGAGCCCGTCTTGTTGCTTTCCGTTGTTTCATAAGTTATGGCTACAAACGGTTTTTGGCTCATTGCGACGCTCATATCTTCGCCTAATTTATGTTTCTTATAAAAACCGGACTTCGCGATATGCCTCTTCTGCAGCGGCTACATTCCTCTCCGGATCGGACGGCACTTCCTTCCTTATAGCGGCAACAATGGTATCCAGCGGCGGCATCTCCATCATACGCCCAAAGGCGCCTATCATAGCTGTATTGACTATGGGGTGTGTCCGGCTTCCTATCCTGTTTTTCAGTGCGATGTACGTTGCATCTACAATGGCAGTCCTGTAGTTTGCGAAGACGCTCATATCAGAAGGAGGTAAGGAGCAGTTAAGCAGTATCCAGCCACCCGGCTTGAGTCCTTCCGTGACGCCAATGTCTTGAATAAGGCTCTGATCCTGAACAACTACGTGATCCGGTGTGGTTACGCTGGTTCTGGCTAAAATCTTTTTGCTGTCGAGGCGGAGATACGCCTCTACCGGAGCGCCCCGCCGTTCAACACCAAAGAAAGGGAAACTCTGGACTTGATAGCCTGCCTGGAAAAAGGCCTTGGCCAATAAAGTGGCCAACACAACGGTACCCCCACCGCCGCGTCCGTGAAAGCGGATTTCAAGCATCTTCTCTCTTCCCTCACTTTATTAACTTAAGCCAATATCACCTGTTATAAGGATCAGTGGGGCGAAGAAGGCTCTGTTGTTACGGATGTTCATGCCCTCTGGCAGTGTCATTTCAAATGATGAATCAGCTTCAGGCGCCCGACATATTCCTTTGCCAGGGCTGAAGCAAGGTCTTCTTTTCTCTGCCCCTTCTTTAATCCCCCAATGACCACATCCATGCCGGCCTTTACTTCCTCGTGCGGGCCCGGCAGGGCAATGACGTAAGAGGGCTGCAGGTAAGCGACCCCGATCTTGACCCCATCCTTTTCGTGACGTCCCTTTCCTTTCTCATAACGGATGATGTAAGGTGTGGATGCCTCGGGATCGATCCTCAGAAGGGCCTCAACCATCCGGTCCTTGTCTTCGGCCCCAACTCCACCGGTCGTGATGATTAGTCCATAGCCCTCGCTCAAGGCCCGGCGAAGAACCGGGACAATACTCTCCACGTCGTCTTCCAATGTATCCCCCACTGTGACGCTGTATCCTTCCTTCATCAGCCTGTTTCTGATGTAAGGGCTGTTGGTATCCTGGATCATGCCCCTCCGGACCTCGAACCCGGATGGAAAAACTATTGCCCTCTTCCGTATCCGCTCCGAGATTTCGCGTTGCATCCGCTCCATACCCCCGAGGATCTCACCCGCCATCTCCTGATTTTCGACGGCAATCAACCCGAGGATGCCATCGGAGTGGAGACTTGTCTCGGGGGTGAGACTGACCCCGGGGATCGCCGCCAGCGCCTTGAGCAGGGCGTCCTTCTTGCCGATAATATCCTCGGCCCTGACGGATTTCTTCAGGACATCAAGGGTGATGAGTTCCTCACGCACATCGACAACCATGATCTCCTTCTTGTCGAGGTGCAGAATCCCGGCAAACTTCTCTGCGATCAATCCCAGGTCGACATCGACGATATGGATGGGACTGATCCAGATCTCCGTCTTTTCAAAAAGTTCGAGTTCCAATCTTCTACCCCGTCTCTGCAGTAATATCCATTCTCATGTCGAGGAGCGGCGCATCGACAACGGCCTGTCCGATGTCAACGATCTCTACAGGCAGCCGCTTCAGTTCCTGGAGATCGCTGATTCCGATGTTTCCTGCAAAAGCGATTTGCACGCGATCTCTCAGCCCCTTTGCCCGCAGACTGGAATCGATCTTTTCAATGTCCTCTTTTCTGCCTGTGTCGATCATGATGATGTCGGCGCCTCTCTCTGCGGTGAGGATTGCTTCCCGGAGGAGGTTATGTCCTACCCCTTTCATCTGTATCACCAGGGTGTGTCCCTTCAGGCCTTTCACGGATTGCATAGTCTTTGCGACCCCGCCCAATGCTTTGACGTAGTTCTTATCCAGGTAAAGGAAGGGTATATCTGTCATGCGGTACGGGATGCCTCCGTCGGCGATCGCCTGCCGGACCAAGTCCTTGATCGGCAGCGGCATTTTCTTCCAGGCTCCGCATACCACCTTCAGGTTCTTTCCGGCGGCCTTCTTTGCCTTCCGGGCGGCCGTGGCAATACCGGAGGCCTTTGAGATCCAGCCGACAAGCTGCTCTTCACCCGCGGCCAGCTGCTTGGCGCTTCCCGTGAGAACGGCGATGACCTCCCCCGGCCTGACCCTCGCCCCGTTTTTCTTGCATTTCTTCAAATGGATTCCCAGATTTTTGCAGGCCTTTTTCAGCCATGCGATTCCGGAGAGGGTGCCCTCTCCCTGGGCGGAGATGTGGGCAATGTACTTCTTTTCCCGGATGCCGGCGAAGATGATATCACGGATATCCCGTTCAGGTGGCATTATTTATAAAATCCTCCCGCATGCGTATCCATTCCCCGGATGGAAATGGACCTCAAAACAGGAATGGGATATGCCTTTTGCACCGGCCATTCAAGATTTTCCTGGGCAGTATCTTCATGAGCGGAAGATGCTCTTCCGGCCGAGAATCAGGATTTCACTACCCCGGAGAGCATGAGCCTATCCTGCCAGACGCTTCAGATATTCCCGTTCCTTCTCCACTCTTTTTTCAAACTGCTGGAGGTTCTCTTTCGTGAGATTGCGAAAGCGTCCCTGGAGGGCAAAATAATCCCGGAGCGGCTTTTCCGACCGTTTGGAACTCAGGGTGTACTTCTCCCCGTTTTCAATTTCATAAAGGGGAAATATGCCTGTCTCGGTGGCCAGCTTGGCAAGCCTGATCGTCATCTCCGGAGAATAGCGCCACCCCGTTGGGCAGGGAGAAAAGATCAGGATGAACCTCGTACCCCCTATCTCCTTCGCTTTCTTCACCTTCCTGATCAGGTCGACGGGATATCCGATGGAGGCCGTCGCAATGTAAGGGACGTTGTGCGCGGCCATGATGCGGACGATGTCCTTCTTGGGCGTATCTTTCACGAAGGGGGCGGGAGTGGTAGTCGTCCAGGCGCCCGCAGGGGTTGAAGAGCTTCGCTGAATCCCCGTATTCATATAACCTTCGTTATCGTAGCAGACGTATATGATATTGTCATTTCTCTCGGCCGATCCCGACAGGGCCTGAAGGCCGATGTCAAACGTGCCTCCGTCGCCAGCCCACGCGAGGACATGTATGTCTTCCTTGCCCATGACATCCAGGGCCGCCCGAATTCCTGAAGCCGTTATGGCCGTCGATTCAAAGGGAATCCTGAGGACGGGAATCTTGAGTGAAGAAAATGGAAAACCCGCGGCAATGGTCCCCATGCACG
This sequence comes from Syntrophales bacterium, assembly GCA_049512055.1. GTDB lineage: Bacteria > Desulfobacterota > Syntrophia > Syntrophales > UBA2185 > Fen-1135. The sequence continues at coordinate 16,598 of JBEKXK010000038.1, forward strand.
AGGGCGGAATGACAATAATGGTTCTCGGACCCAGTCCCTTCAATACATATTTCATAGCCAGCGCGGCTCCACAGCCGGGGCAGGCCGTATGTCCTGAGTAAACAAGCTCCTCTTCGGGTATAGGGAATTTTATTTGAGCAGGCCTATCCATGTGCTTTCTCCTCGGTTCGGCATATTATGCGTTTGTTCGATGATTAATTCAATGTCTTTATCGGTCACATCCTTGCCTCCCAAGCCGGCGATGAATTCATAAACAGGGAGACGGCAATCAATCCCCTGGAGGGCGGCCTTGACCTCTTGTGCAAAGATCCCTCCGCATCCCGGAGAAAAGTCACGGTCGATCACTGCCACCTTCTTCGCTTTTCGAAGCGGCTCACAGATTTGCTTTCCGGGGAGAGGACGAAACATGCGGATCCGGAGGACACCCACTTTCATGCCCTTGGCCCGGCAGCGGTCGGCAACGACGCGACACGTGCCGGCGATTGTTCCTGCCGTAACCAATATGAGGTCGGCGTCTTCACAGAAATAGGTCGAGACGAGACCGTAGTTCCGGCCGAAGACCTTCTTAAATTCGGCATCGATTTCATGGCAGACAACCTTGGCCATCTCCATGTCCTGATGCATCTTGTACCGGAAATTGATATAGTAATCCGTCGTTGACCCGAACATGCAGGGATTATCAACGTCGAGGCACTCCCGGGCGGGCGCGGGCGGGAGGAAGAGGTCGATCTGGCTCTGCTCCGGAAGGTCAACAATCTCATAGGTGTGAGAAAGGATAAACCCTTCCAGATTGACCATGACCGGAAGCAGTAATTTCTCCGATATCCTGTAGGACTGAATGATTGTGTCAAAGACCTCCTGGCCGCTCTCACAGTAGAACTGCAGCCAACCCGTATCCCGCTGGGAGAGGCTGTCGCTCAGATCCGCCTTCAGATTGAAAGGGCTTGCCAGCGCCCTGTTGACGTTTGCCATGACTATAGGGAGCCGCAACCCCGAGGCATAATGCAGCAACTCATGCATTAACGCCAGCCCTTGGGAGCTTGTTGCCGTAAATGTTCTGGCCCCCATGACTGATGCGGAAATGCACGCGGCCATGGCGGAATGCTCCGACTCCACATTGATGAACTTGGCCTGAAGGGCTCCCGTTGCGCAGAAACCGGACAGCATCTCCACTATGGAAGACTGAGGGGTGATGGGATACGCTGCAATGACCTGGGCCTTCGCGGCCAGAACAGCATACGAGACGGCCTGGTTGGCAGAAATAACTTTCTTCATCTTTCTTCCTTCTCAATCAAAATGGCTCCTCTGGGGCACTCTTTCGCGCAGATTCCGCAACCCTTGCAATAGGTGTAGGATATTTGAAATGCACCGCCCTCCGCATGGATCGCGTTATCCGGACAGTACATCCAGCAAAGGCCGCAACGATTGCATTTTCCCCGGTCGAGGATTGGTCTTTGTGAACGCCACTCACCGGTTTCGTTTCCTTCTGTAGTGAGAAAGGAGATGGCTGTAATCGGTAGCGTATCAAAAGACTTCAGACTATATTTCTTTTTCATGGAATCAACCTCTTGATGGAAACCTTCAGTTCAATTCATGCCTATTGTGCAATCAACAGAGAACGACCTTTTCGTAAGCTTCCAGGGTCGCCTTGGCATTGTTCTCCGGATGGGAAGGTACATTCTCGCGCACGGCATCCATAATCGATTCGATCGTAACCGTCTGTGTGGCCCTGGAGAAGGCACCGAGGATCGTCGTATTGACGATCGGAACGGATGAGCTCCCCAGGCCGTGCTTCTGTGCGATGGTGTTTGCATCCAGTGTCGCCACGCGATAGGGGCCCAGAAAAACATAGTCCTCCGGTTTCTTATCGCTGTTGATGATGATCCAGTGGCCTTCTTTCAGACCCTGGGCAATACCCTTCCTTCGGGTCAGGCTCGAGTCCAGAATAATCAGACAGTCCGGCTCATAGATTCCGAACCGCTCCCTGATCTCATGGTCGCTCATGCGCGTAAAGGCGACTACGGGCGCACCTCTTCTCTCAGCCCCGAAGTTAGGGAAAGCCTGAACGAATTTATTTTCCTTGAAGAAGGCGGAGGCAAGAACCGTCGATGCTACGACCGCGCCCTGTCCTCCTCTTCCATGAAACCTGATTTCGTACATTCGCTTCCACTCCATTTCTTGTTTGAGCCTGCCTGATGGCCGGGCAGGAATCCCCTTCTCGAAAAACCGCCGGCAGTGAAATATCTCCCCTCAATAGGGATTGGATGCCCCGCTGGCGCATCCCTCTCAAGTCGCTGTCTTGAGTCGATCTATTCAGGATGCAGAGCCTATTGCCTGCTAACCCTTACCTGTTTGTCTTTCAGCACCGCAGCACTTAGACCGCGCTGACGGCACCACTTCGGAAGCAACTCTCCCTCCACCTTCTCTTCAATGCCCGAGACCTTGGACCTGAGCAGATCGGCCAAGGGCTCAGTCATGTTGAATCCGTTTGCCGCACCGTCAAATACGAGGATATTCGAGGTACCACTGGCCCGCGTCACGAAGTCGACCGCCTCCTGCAGCCATTCGGTCATCACCGCATATTTCATGTACTGGGGATTCTGCGGGTCCGCATTCATATGGTTCACCATGGCGCGACCCACCACAACGGTTGGAACATGCTGGGAAAAGAAAGTGCATGGCAATCCGCTCATGCAGTAGTTGTTGATCATCCATTTGACGGCTGGATTCAAAGGAGGGATCTTCTCGATGAGACGATGGCCCAGTTCGTCAAAATACATCTCCGAGTAACGTGAAAACGGAGGGAATCCCTGATCCAGATCGAACTCGTCCACAGAGAGCCCTGCAAAATTGTCGTACACGATCCCGCCCGCTCTCATGTAACCGATGGGCATGGGACCGTCGACGATCACATTGCATTGGTCGATGTGTTCCAGCAAGGTAAGCAGTTTCCCATACCATCTCAGCGTATCGACCGCCATATACTCATCCTGCTTCAGCAGATCGTTGTTCGCGCTGACCTCGGCGATCCCGCTGGGTGCAACGTTCAGCATGACGGAAAAGACAAACTTGCTCTGGACGAAGTCCGAGGTGAATATAGCTCTGGGAATGATGTTCGACGATCTCGGGCCGAAGTTCTGGTGATATGTGGAACGCGTCTCCATCCTCGCATACGACATTGCGAACGGCTTGATGATCCGGTTGATCATCCGATGGTTGTGGAGCTCCCTCAAATCATTGTTGTGGGCGTGGATAACCCACTTTGCATCATAGGCCCTCTTGAGTCCATAAAGGGTCCCGAACTCTGTCTGGATGGGAAAACCTTCATCAATGGGCGTCATCCCCATGGCCTTCCCGTTGAAATGCTGATCAAGGCCGAATTTCTTGATGTACTCCTCTGTCTCCCTGAATCGCAGCCCCACACCGGCGCGCAGCCGTATATCCTTGGTACCGGTCCTCTCCGTGATCACATCGCGTGTCACCTTGATCAACTCCGCGTAGGCAATCCCGCCATAGAGCGTGAAACCATGGTGCGATGCCAGGATGTTGACAGAATCCCCGGGCTTGATCTTGGTCATATCAACCCCGTCCAAAGAATCCCGGATCGCCTGACGGATCCCTTCAACCCCATTCTCGCTCGGGAAAATAGGCTTGGGAATAGAGGGAATGAGTTCCCGAATGGTCAGGGAGGTCATCCCTGGCAAATCAGCGGCTCTCATCTTCAACAGCTCTGGATCAATGCAGTACTGTGATCGGTTAGGAGCGGCAGGTTTTAGTGTCTTTCCCATCTTATGTACCTCACTTAATCTCGAAAACAGTTTCGATTAGTTTTATGTCATCATCAAAATGATATCCCCGCGCCTCATGCTTTTTCTTCAGTTCGGGGTCCAGATCCCACAGGGTGAAGGTCTTTCCAAAGGTCTGGTGTGTGTTCCCCAGCGTGACCGGAAATCCGGATACCTCCAGAAGTTTGACGATCGACTGGATGCAAAGGACGGCGCAACCGGTGCGGGCTCCTGTCATCCGGGAGATATCGTCAGGCGTTTTGGCTCCTTTCATAATGGCGGCAACGACCTCTTCAGCGCGTGTCACGTTGCAGTAACAGATGAGCTGCTTCGGATGGATACGCGCCTTCTTGCAGATGCGCATGATCTCTTCTTGATCGAACTGGCTGGCGTCGACGGCTACGGTATAAGGCTCCTGTATCGGTTCGATGGTGATCGCGAATACAGGACATCGGTCCACGCAGTTCAAACAGCCTTTGCACTCTGCGACCGTGTAAGTGGGCGGTGCGGCGCATCCGAAACACCTTTGTGCTTCGTTCACGGCCTGATCCTCCTGATAGCCGAGGCTGACCTCTTCAAAAGAGCGGACCGCCTGCCCAAGATCGAGATGGCCGGCCTCGTTCCTCGCCGCCGGATAGAAGTAATCGCGATTCATCTCTTCATAAGTCACGACCTCGCGCGTGGCGATCTCCTGGCGCGCATCCCCCTTTTCGAGGAAACGGTGGATGGCCAAAGCCGCTTTTTTACCCGCACCGATTGCCTCGGATACGGTGCCTGCCCCCTTGGTTGCATCCCCTCCGGCAAAAATGCCTTTGATATTGGTCTCGAAAGTCATATCGTCGATCTTGATCGTTTTGGAGGGGTTTCTCTCCAGCTCGACAAAATCTTTATCGTCCGGTCTCTGACCGATCGCGACGATCACCATATCGGCCGCGATGGTTGGGGCAGCACCGTCTCCAAACTCCGGTGCGAATCTTCCCTGCTCATTAATGACGCTCGTACACTGGATCGTTTCCAGACCCACGATTTTGCCCCGATCGGCCAATATCTTTCTGACCCCCAGGGTGGGATGGATGATAACCCCTTCCCCTTCGGCCTGTTCAATCTCCACATCCTGGGCCGGCAGCCTGTCTTTGCAGGTCAGGTCGCAAGACTCCAGGCAGATCAGGTGAACCTCCTTGGCCCCGAGCCGTCGGGAAAGCCTGGCAGAATCGATGGCCACATTGCCGCCGCCGATGACCGCCACGCAGTCCCCCATTTTCACCTTTTCCCCAGAGTTCGCCCTCCTCAGGAAATCGACCGCATACAAGACCCCCTTGGTCTCTTCCCCAGGAACGCCCACCTTATGACTTGCCCATGAACCTGTTGCGACAAAGACCGCCTTGTATCCCTGCTTACAGAGCTCTTCGGCGTTCTTTACGGGCGTATTCGTCTTGATATTGACACCTGACTCTTCGATATATCTGATCTCGTTATCCAGGGCCTGCTTCGGCAGCCGATATTCAGGGATACCGTAACGCATCATGCCGCCTGCCTTCTCAGCGCCCTCGAAAAGAGTGACACGGTAACCCATCCGGCCCAAGTGGAAGGCGCAGGAGAGGCCTGCCGGTCCCGACCCCACCACGGCGACGCTCTCCATCCGGACCACCTTTGGCTTGACCGGCTTATAGCCCATCTTCATGGCAGTATCGGCAATAAAACGCTCTACAGACTTGATCGACACGCCTTCGTCAAATTCGATCCGGTTGCACTCTTTTTCGCAGGGATGATGACAGACCCGGCCCGTAGCACCGGGAAGCGGGTTTGTCTCTCGGAGCAAATCATAAGCCTCAAGGTATTTCTTCTGTCCGATCAGATAATTAAACCCTTCGATGTCGTTTCCAATCGGACATTGAACGGTACAAGGAGAGACCTTGATATTCTCCAGCGGCCGGCTTATGGATGGGGTGTAGGCGTTCGTCGGGCAAACATGGGTGCATGTTTTGCAGCCGACACATTTTTCCAAAATGAAATGTGAATTCGTTATAACCTTTTTCATAGCTTTTCTGCCCTTCCTCTCAAGTCAAAAGACCATATCTCATGGAGTGGTCTTTCTTTTACAATTTCAGGGTCGCGCGTCCTTCCCCTGCTTGCGTTTCATGTCCAGGTGAAATTCTTTCTTGCAAAATGGACACTTGAGCTTTTGCTTGGGGTTTACTTCAACGACCTCCGAGAGAATCCTGTCCAGGTAATATTCCTTTCCGCACAACGCACACTCTATATAATGCACTTTTGCCATGGTAATCTCCTTTATCTAAAACTGTCTCAGGACATCCGGCTCCAGGAAATCCTCCAGCCTTATTCTGGACATCACCGATTCAGGTATGCAGAGCCTTTTGGCAAAGCCGCGCGGATCGACAGGCTTGGTCGCATCAATCCCGCCCTTTGTCGTCAAGATGTCATTGCCCGACGGGTCTAACCTCGTGCCCATCATGCCGGGGATGACCACAAGGTCCTTGTCCCACTGTGATCGTGTAGCGATCGCCCAGAGCACATGCTCATCATCAAAGATATTGACGTCATCATCCACCACAACAACATGTTTTATCCGGTAATCGGAGCTAAGGGCCGTTGCTATGGCGGTCTTAGGCTCTCCATCGTTAGACTTCCGGATCTGGATATACGCGTGGAGCCTCGCTGTCCCCGAGACAGGTACGTGTACCCCCACAACCCCGGGCACCACCGCCCTGATTCTATTATAAAGATAAGCCTCGATCATCGGTGCGTCAAGTAGGAGGTGATCCGCATGGCCCGGCATGATGTCGAGATAGTAGGCGTCTTTCCTTCGCGTTATCGCTTTCACCGACGTCACGGGGTTTAGCCTCTGGCCGCCGTAATACTGGGTATATTCGCCGAAGGGCGCCTCGATATCAACCTGCTCGTAGGACATTTCGGCTTCTATGACGATTTCCGCCTGTGCTGGAACGAGCATGTCATTCCCCCAAGTTTCGGAAGGGGTCAGCTCGACGGGTTCGCCTATGATACCGCCGATTATCTGCGGTTCATCCGTGAAGATCTTCGTTTGCGCCCCCATATAGAAAGCAGGATGATGCCCGATCATAATGATTATAGGAATGTTGCGTTTGAGGGCCTTGTATTTCTGGAAGACATAATTTGTGTGACGCGCCGCGTTGAAATTTACGACAAGGCTCTTGGGGCCTGCGACATAGATCCTGATGATTGCGCAATTGACCCATCCTGTCTCCGGGTCTTTTATCCAGACGCTGGGGCTGGTGAAGTATGGCCCTAAATCCATTTCATGATGAGTCACGATCGGCAGTTCATACAAATCTACATCATCGCCTTTCTGGATAACGCCTTTGACCATCGCTTTGGACTTATCGATTACGACCGGAGGCACAGGCTTCTCTTTCTCGATATAGTCCAGGGGAAGCCTCTGAACCGTAGACCCGATTGCATCTGCGAGCCTCTCCCTCGAGCCAAAAAGATTGATCACTACGGGCAGCTTTGAGATTGATCCGTTAAGGTTCCGCACGTTCTCGAAGATCAAAACAGGCTGCTTTTTTCTCGACTCCACCTGTTGCAGGATGGCAGGGATTTCAAACTCAGGTGAAACCTCCTTCTTTATCCTGATGACATGGGACGGCATGTCCCGTTCCAGGTGTTCTATATATGCTCGCAGACCTAGGTTCATCGTATGTTCCTCCTTAGCTTTTTGACAATCAGGCGAAAAAGACTGTTACCTCGTCTCAACCGTAGCGGCGGCGACTCGCCTCAATCGCCATTCTCCAGGTCAAAATAATTTGCGCTCTTTTTCACAGCGACTCTATCAGTGCCTTAAGGCAACTCGTACACTCAAGCCGCCGATCAGATATCTTCTTTCGTTACAACTCATTCTTCCAGTATGATCCGGGCATCAACAATGATTGCGCCCTTATCCATGACAAAGACGGGATTGAGATCCATCTCCGCAATCTCCTCGTTGGCCTGGGCCAATTTCGAGACCTTTACCAGCAGATCGCACAGGGCATCGATGTCTTTCGCCGATTTTCCCCGGATCCCGGTAAGAAGAGGATATCCCTTGATCTCTTCCACCATGTCCCGGGCGTCCTCGCGGCTTAAGGGCACAACACGGAAGGAGACGTCTTTCATAACTTCCACCCAGATTCCGCCCAGTCCGAACATAATGACCTTCCCAAAGGTAGCATCTGTAGCCAATCCGATTATGACCTCCTCGCCCCCGCTGATCATGTGATAGAGCAAAACCCCCTCTATCCTGGCTTTGGGGTCATAGGCCCGCGCATTGGCCATAAGTTCCTGATAGGCGCCTTTGACCTTCTCCGGATTGTTAAGATTCACCTTCACGCACTTAGCATCGGTCTTATGAATTATCTCCGGTGAGACTATCTTTGCCACAACGGGGAATCCGAGTTCACCCGCAAAGGCAACCGCCTCTCCAGCTGAAACGGCCACTTTTTCCTTTGTAACAGTACAGCCATAAGAAGAAAGAACGGTCTTGGCTTCCGGTTCCAACAAAATATTCCGTTTGGCCTTCCGGACCTTACTCAGAATTTCCTTCACCTGCTCATGGGCATTCATTGTAAATCCTCCTTCTCTAACCTTTCCACCGCCTTCTTATACCGTATCAAGGCCCCCAAGGCCTTCGCTCCCCTTTCGGGGGTTAAGAACAGGGGGACCTTCTTTTGCAGGAGGACTTCCTTGCACTCGTCCACTTCTTTTCCAGCGGAAGGCCAGATGACGATGAACGGTTTCTTGCAGGTGGCCTGTATCTCCAGCATCGCATCCAAGGCGGCCTTAGGGTTGTTCTCTCCCAGACCGACGAAGGCCATCATGTCGATATTGTCGTCCGCCTCGATGATGTTAGCCCGCACGACAAAGGGATTCTTTCCCTTCAGCATCGCCATCGCACCGAGGTCGATGTCGGTCGGGTTCGTCCTGCTCGCTCCGGGGATCTCCTCCGCAAGTTTCCTCACGGTCTCCTCCGAAAATGGGGGTACCTCCAGGCCCACCTCTCCGCAGGTATCCGCGGCCGCCACACCCGGACCTCCGGGCCCGGCAATGATGCCGACCCTCGGCCCTTTGGGAATTCCCTGCCCGTACCAGACGTTCTCGAAGGCGGTAAGATAATCTTGTGCCTCCTCGAAGTCTTCCACTCGAAGAACCCCCGCCTGACGGAAGGCGCCATCGTAGACTGCCAGAGAACCGGCGATGGAACCGGTGTGGGAGGCTGTCATCTTTCTTCCCACCTCCGTCCTGCCGACTTTATACACGAGAACTGGTTTGACGCGGGAGAGGGGTTTGGCTATTTTCAGGAACCGTTGCCCGTCTCTGAAGCCTTCTAAATAGACGAAGACTGCGTTTGTCTTTGGGTCATCTTTTAAGTAATCCATAAAATCGATGACCGAGACGTCACATTCGTTTCCTATGGAGATGAACTTGCTGAAGGAGAGGCCGCGGACCTCGCCCATATTGATGAAATAGCCACCACCACCACCCGATTGGCTGATGACGGCGACTCCGCCCACCTCCTTCGGAAATGTACTCCTCCGCGCCCAGGGGTGACCGGACTCCGGGCAGAGGATGCCTACGCAGTTTGGTCCTATGAGTTTCATGCCGCCCTGGCGGGCCATATCCACCAGCTTTTGCTGAAGGAGCACCCCTTCCTTACCCGTCTCTGCATATCCGGCGGAGTGAATAATACCCGCAGGGATCTTCTTTTTGACGCATTCCTCCATGATCTTGACCATGGCCGCAGCGGGGACGATAAATATGACAAGATCAATCTCATCAGGGACATCCAAAACACTCTTATACGCCTTGAATCCGAGGATCTCATCCTCCTTGGGATTGATGGGATAGATCTTTCCTTTATATCCATACTCAACGAAGTTCTTCACCCATACGTAACCCGTCTTCTTTGGCTCAGCGGAAGCGCCGATTACCGCAACAGATTGCGGGTAAAAAAACTTGTCCAAAGCCTCTCGTTCTTTCGGCTCCATACACATTCTCCTCTATTTCTCGTATTCCTTCTTAGACCCGTCTCCTCGCGATACTTTTTGCCCCATCGTCCATCAGGGCGAGCCCTTTCGCGATCTCTTCCGGGGTCAGCCACTTGCTTAAATCCATGGGCTCGAATTTGGGTCTCAATGCCCGATATTTCTCTGCAACAGGAACGGTTGTGTCAACAGACCACTTTGCGAAGTTATTGCCGATGCCCGCCCCTTTTATGATATTGACGTCCTCAGCAGCGCGTGTCCTTCTCACCATCGCCCAAATGACATCCGAAGGATCATAGATATCCACGTCCTCATCAACGGCAATCACGAAATTAAGATTCCTTACTGCCCCAAAGGCTGCGCCGATCAGATTTTGCGAGATTCCCTGTTCCTGCTCATGGGGCACACGGCACTGGATAACCACCCCCATATGTCCTTTCATACAGTCCAGGACATGACAGTTCGTGAAGATGTTCGGGGCCGTCATCTTGCAGGCATTGTAGATGCTCGCCTCCGAGATGAGTACCTGCAGGTTATTGGTCTCATAGGCATCGGCCAGAGGGGTGAAGTAACAGGGATTATTCCTGTAGGTGATGGCCGAAATCTGAACCTTGAAGCCTGCGGCTGCCAGACCTTCGTAGCCAAGCTGTTCAGGGAAGAAATACGTTTTCCCCGGTCCCTTCGCCTTGGAGGGAAGTTCTTCGGTTATCTTTTCAGTATAAATCACCTTTCCTTCGAGGACGATATCTGCGTGGGCCAGGGCGTAGGCGTCGACGGTCTTTGCCTTGCAGTACTCAACAGCCTGACCTTCCAGGTTCCCAGCCATCCCCAGGTCATCCGTCCCAATGGGCCGGATCTGCGGGAAGTCGCCGCCGGAAGCGACCACACTCAGTCCTGGGCTCATGCCGATATTAATCGTAACGGGGTACTCCTGCTTCTTCGACTTATGATGATACAGAACTTCGAGGAAGTGGCGGCTGTACAACGTTGCCATACTCACCCAGTCTTTTCCCAGGTTCGGATTCATGCGATGGAAAGAAAGATTGAAGGACTGGTCTCCACCGCCCATCTCCTTGGGAACGCTGATCATCACCACGCCGCCGGAAATAACAGGGCCGATATCCAATTTCGTGTGCGTAATCACCGGCAGGAAGTTCAGGATATCGATGTCCTTAGTGATGACGTTCTCCTGGCACGGAGCCTGCGTCACCAATTTCGGCTGGATGGGATTCCTCGCTGCGTCCAGAATCCGCTTGGGAAGCCCCTGCTTGGTTGTCCCAAAATACCTGGCCACCCGGTCGCGATTCGCGAAGATGTTCGTCACGGCCCGCCATTTCGGATACCCCTTGATATTTTCGAAGAGGACCGTTGGACCTCCATCAAAGCTCTTCGTGATGCCCGCTATTTCGTACAGAGGATCCACCTCTTTGGAAATGGTGATAAGCTCCCCTTCTTTCGCACAAAAATCTAAGGCCCCCTTTTGGTCTATCAGTTTTGCCTTCATGCTTCCTCCTTATGATGATCTTGCATTGATGAATTGAAGCTCTCCGCAGCAAGCTGCGGAGAATCTTCGATTCTTAAGGAACATAATTGTTCGTCATTCGCTCGCTTACCCCGCAGCAAGCTACGGGGAATACGCTCGCTGCCGAATTCATATTTCGATCTTTCCATAGTTTCCAATTGGGGCTACAAATCATTGTGTGTGACCCAATATGGTCTCTTGTAATTCTTTCTGGCCCGGCCCAAGGCCTGGTTTTCCGGGCCCCGCATGATTTATCTGCGGACTGTAAGGCCGCCCGGAAAGAAGTTGCACCTGTAGCGTTGAGGGAAGCCTATAGAATTAGAGGCCCCCTCAGCCGATAGATTATAGACCACGTGTTACAGACAAATATGGTTCCTTGGTAAAAAGGTTGAGAGAAAGAACTCAGTAAGCGACAGACTATTTTACTTCTTGCTCTTCCAGTATTTTACCATCCAAGGAGGCAACTGATATTCCGACGTACCTCCATACTTCAGGCCGACCCACTTCTTGTCACCCAAGAATGCCTTGCCGTCAGGCCAGATGACCATTGGTTTTCCATTTATCCACTGGATAATGGTAGTTGTCGTATAACCGGGAGCGAATACGACATCATGCACCCACTGTTGACCTTTCTGCGTAAACGCGATTCGTCCCGAAGCCCCGACGTAGTCGGTCTTTTCCAGGGCGGCCACCACGGCGTCTTTATCAAGAGTGCCGGCTCTTTCAATAGCCGCTTTCATTACATTGTAAGCGTCATAACATACACCGCAGTATGAGGGGCTATATCCGTACCGAGCTTTCAGCTTCTTGTAATAAGGCATTGTCTTCGGCGTTATATGAGCATCCCCGAACGGAGCCAAGGTCGCCTCATAGTTAATCAAGCCGCCGCTTGACGCCCAGTTTCTATCGTTCATGGACGCACAGTCAAACCCGATCATGGCGGCCGGTATCTGTAGCTCGCCCCACTGCTTGGGAACGACTGCTCCGATGGGACCACAAGCGTCGAAACGGATTATGTGCGCGCCTGACTGTTTAATAGCCGACAGCTCAGCGGTTACGTCCTGGGCTGTTATGGAGGGTCTCCAAATGCCGGCTATTTCCATACCATTCTCAGGAATCCTCTTTTGCATGTCCTTGATCACGGGCTCAACCCATAATGCCTTTTCACCCAGGAGGGCTACGCGGGGTTTTGCAATCCCCAGGTCCTTTATCACCTTGTCGCGTACGATAAGCAGCCCGTTGAAGACAACGTCGCCGATATACTTGGAATTCAGTGTTGCGATCTTAAAGAAATACTTCAGCCGGTCATAGTTCTTTGCCACTCTTGCAACAGGCTCCGGGGACCCTGTATAGCAATTGATCCATATGGCCTTCTTGTCCCCTATGACTTCCTGCATGGCGAGCACCGCTTCCGTCCTGTAACCACCCACGATAAAATCCACCTTATCGACGGTGATCAGTCTTTCCATAGCGGAAACCGCATCCGAGATGTTCAGAATCTCATTGCTGTCCACCTTGACTAACTCTACCTTATATTTCGTATTACCGACCTTGATGCCGCCCGCCTTGTTTATGTCTTCTACTGCCATCTCAGCGGTTAAGGAACATTCCTGACCGACTATGAATTTCATGGGGCCAATGTATCCGAACTTGATGGTCTTCTGAGCATGAGCCATCGTCGCCACAGCCATTATCAAGAAAAACACCACTATGCCGTATATTGTCTTCTTATACTTGCTTTTCATAGCTTCCTCCTGCTTTAGCTTCTCTCCACAATTTGGAATATCCGTTTTTCTCCCCTTTAGAAGGATCCAAAAGCGAGTCCCCTTTCCCGCCGGCATCTCACCTCCTTTTCTTCTTTCTATCGTCAAATTATAAAGCCGCTATACTAAAAACATTTCCCAATAAAGCGTCGTCTCTGGTTCCTGTACTCCCGTCTCCATGCCGGCAGTTCATCCGCCGGACTATAGACCCAAATAAGTTTCTCTGATGAGCTCATCAGCGAGCAATTCCTGCGACGTTCCTTCTGCGATTATCTTTCCCCGGGAAATCACATAATTTCTGGAGGCCAAATCAAAGGCGAAACTTACATCCTGCTCAGTCAAGAGGATGGTAACTCCCATTCCCTGTACGTCCCTGATGCGTTCGAATAAACTGTCCTTGATCAACGGAGCAAGCCCGACTGAAGGTTCGTCAATTAACAGAATTTTTGGTTCTGACATCAGCGATCGGCCGATGGACAGCATCGTGCGCTCACCACCGGACAGGGTCCCTGCAATCTGAGATGCTCTTTTTTTCAGGACTGGAAATAGGGCATATACTTTTTCAAGATTCTCATCAGCGACCTTCTTGTCGATAAAAAGGGCGCCCACTTCCAGGTTCTCTTTTACTGTCATCTCTCGAAATGGTCTTCCCCTCTCCGGACAGAGAATTACTCCCCTTCTTGCGATCTCGTGGGCCGGGAGATTGA
>JBEKXK010000039.1:0-30026 GCA_049512055.1 Syntrophales bacterium
AGGCCAAGGAAAAAAGCCGGGACGGAAATGGAATAATAGTATTATGTCCCCTTATTAAACCAGTATAAATAAAAAACCCGCTGGTTAATAACCAGCGGGTTTTTAAACTTTCGATCCTATGGGATTTAAATTTGTTATTTCTTTCTCGAAACGATACCAATGCCGAGTAACCCAAGGCCAAGAAGCAACAGGGAGGCTGGCTCGGGAACACCAGTGGACGAGGAGAAACTTGCCGTGGCTCCAGATGTATTTGCGCTGATAGTCCATACACCGGGGCTTGCATCAAAACCAGTTATGAATGCAGTGCCATGGCCGCTAACAACTAAGTTAGTGCTATTGGAAAATTCAATGGTCATAGTTGTTGCATTAAAACTGTAGGTGTTGCCACCAAAGGTGAATGTCCAAAGTGGTATAACGGGAACGGTTGCGGGTCTAAATGTAAAAGGTGTAAACGTTGCTGCCGTTCCAGGTGTAACTACAGCATATTGACCATCCACACTGGTAGTAACAACAGGACCGAATGTAAGAAACTTAGTCGCTAAATTTAAATTGTTGTTATCCAGAGTATCCGTGCCGGAAAATGAAATATCGCCGCTAAATGGTATCGCCATTGCGGATGGGGCCGCTAAGCACATCATCGCCACTGCCAAACTCAAAACAATTAATACTTTTTTCATCTAGCTACCTCCTTACCTTATTTTTGTTTTTTCATTTTGATTTTATGATTTTGAAATATAGGTATGCATTGCCCGTGCCAGGCATAATTTTATCGGTTGAATAATTGTAAGCCGTTAATATATATAATGATTATTTGCTGCCTCAGGAGCATGAAAAAAAATATGTGCATATACTGTGATCAAAATTGTAAAGTAAACCGACATTTTTCAGGATGAATGTTCATCGGATTCTCTTGATAATTATAGAAATATAACAAATATAAGTTGTTACGCGTATAATGGGAGCAAAATCATTTCTGTAAATAATCTCGACACGGAATAAAAGCGAAACGCCTGTACTAGCTTTTAAGATAAAATCTGAAAGAATAACAGCCATATAAGGCTGGCAGGTGAAATCTCTGCTCTGTGGCTCGGCAGGTTGGGCGCCCGGCCGGAACAGTATTTATTGTTTGATGTCTAATTAATCTCAATATACCAGCAATAAAAAACGCCCGCAGATTCGAAACCTGAGGGCGCTTCTAAAGATTTTAGTTGTCATCGTATCTATTTATTTTTTTTCAATAAATATCGGGTCGGATATTTGAGTAATGCTCACTGACGGCCAATTATCCAATGCGTAATCATATGATTTCTTAGTTTCAGTTGGCGGCTGATCTGTTGCAATCGCGCTCGAAAAGTTACCTGCGGAATGATCAACGAAATTAGTTGTAAGACATTCCGTCAGTCCATTTATTCTTTTGGAATTCCGAATTTTTCCATTAAGTCGTATAGGGTAGGGCGGCTCACGCCCAGGTCAAGAGCGGTCTTAGTCAGATTCCTTTCATTTCGAGTAAGGGCTTTCAAGACAAGTTCCTTTTCCAGGCTTTCGCGAGCGTCTTTGAGACTCATTGTTTCATACTTCTGTTTGGGCGCCTCCAGTTCTAAATCTACCGGGGTAATTTTCCTGCCTTCGGCCATGATCACGGCGCGCTTGAGACGGTTCTCCAACTCCCGCACATTGCCCGGCCAGGTGTAATTTTCGATGGCGTCAACAGCATGATTGGTGAAGCCCTTTATCTTTTTTTTGCTTTCATCAGCATAACGTTCCAGGAAGGCTTTAGCAATAAGGATAATATCTCCCTCTCTTTCTCTGAGAGGCGGAAGGGACATCATAATGACCCCTAAACGAAAGTAAAGGTCCTCCCGGAAGCTGCCATCCTTCATGGATTCTTTGAGGTCGCGGTTAGTAGCGGCAATGACGCGGGTATTCACGTCAATCAGCTCCCGGCCGCCGACGCGTTCGACAACCTTCTCCTGCAAGAAACGAAGAAGCTTTACCTGCAGGGAGATCGGAAGCTCACCGATCTCGTCCAGGAAGAGGGTGCCTCCCGCGGCCATTTCAAAGCGCCCTATGCGCTGCATATGCGCCCCGGTAAAGGAGCCCTTTTCATGACCGAAAAGCTCACTCTCGAGGAGATTCTCGGGAATGGCGCCGCAATTGATTACGATGAAAGGATACGGTTGACGCGCGCTCAGCCGATGGATGGCACGGGCAACGAGTTCCTTACCGGTGCCGCTTTCTCCCATGATCAAAACGGGGGCTTCAGTCGTTGATATCTTTCTGATGATGGAAAAGATATCCTGCATCTTTTCGGATGTTCCAATCATGTCTTCAAAGGTGTCTGTGCTCAATCGTTGCCTCAACGCCTGCTGCTCACGTTCAAGCTGCGACACATGAAAGGCCCTGCGGAGTACCACCTTCAGCTCATCTAACTCAATCGGCTTGTAGAAGAAATCGTACGCACCTTTCTCCACGGCTCGCAGGGCATGCTCTTTTTCGCCACGGCCCGTGATGATAATTACCTTGGTATCACCGTATTCACTCAGGATATCATCAAGAAGAGCAAAGCCCTCTTCAACGCCTGCCGGAAGAGGGGGCAGACCAAGGTCGAGGGTTACTACCGCGGGCCGCTCCTTTCTCATTAAGACCGCGGCGCTTTGCCGGTCATCAGCAAGCAGGACATTGTAATCCTGGGCCATGGCCCATTTCATCTGTTTTCGCAGATCCTCATCATCATCGACGATCAAAAGCTTTGGCTTCGCCGAAGAGCGTCGAGGGGCAAGGGTCGAGGGTTCAGGAGGCATTGTTCGTTCCTTTTTTCTTTTTTGATAGAGATTTTATCAAACCATTGAGAAGTTTTGAAACCTCTTGTTGCAGTGTATGAAGTTTTGCATATTTTTCAGTATTTAACAATCCAAGATCCTGTGATAGAGAAATCAATGTTTCTAACTCGCTGCACGATCCGTAGGCAACATAGAGAAATTGAAGATATTCTTTTATATTTTTTCGACTATAACCTTCTGCGATATTGCAAGGCATGGAAACAGCGCTCCGTCGCATTTGTGATATAAGACCAAATTTCTCATCTTGAGGATAATCTTTCGTGACTTTGTAGATTTGAAGCTCTCCACAGCAAGCTGCGGAGAATCTTCGATTCTTAAGGAACAGTATTGTTCTGCATTCGCTCGCTTACCCCGCAGCAAGCTGCGGGGAATGCGCTCGCTACCGAATTCAAGGGACAGGCTGTATGCTTTCTGATAGCCAATCAAGTCTTTATAACTTTTAAGCATCACCCTTGTCCCTAAACCCTATACCCTTGCCCCTGTCTTGCGAACGGCAGCAAAACCCTGAAAGTCGTCCCCTTACCCTCTTCACTTTCCACCTCGATCCTGCCGCTGTGGGCTTCAACGATGGTCTTGCAGTGATAAAGGCCGATGCCCATACCCTGCTTTTTCGTTGTCTGGAAAGGACGGTAAAGGGACGTCTCGATAAATTTCTTAGACATCCCACAGCCGTTATCCTGGATGGCAATTTCCGCCCAGGTATCCTTGCAACGTGTCACAATGGTAATTTGACCATCTTGTCCTAATGCATCGTAAGCGTTCATCAGAAGATTCTCAACAACTTTATGGATGTGCTCCCGGTCTATAAGAAGAGAAGGTATGTTTTCCAGGTCTTTAGATACGGGCGCCTTGACATATTCTTTCAAATCTGAGACCGTTTCCTTAACGAGCTCATTTAAGTCAGTTTCCTTGAAGGTCAGCTCCAACTTCTGGCTCAATAGGGACAAGCGGCTGCTCATGGTGTTTATCTTAGATACGCTCTGGGAGATCGTCCGCAGGGCGTCGCTCCGAAATTCCGGATTGTCGATATGGACAGGCAGATTCTGGGTGACCAGCGAAAGTTTTGAGGCCAGATTCTTCAGGTCATGCATAAAAAATGCTGACATGGATTGAAAAGCTTCCAGTTCCTTTGCCTGCCGCAATTGTTCCGAAAGTCTCAGGTTCAGCAGACCGGCCGCCGCCTGATCAGCTATGGTCTTAATGAGCTCAGATTCCTCAAAAGTAAAAGGTTCATAAAAGACTTTTTCACTCAATGTCATAATTCCGATGAGGTGGCCCGCGGCATTTAGAGGGACGCAGTAGCGTATCCGTGACTCTTTGGTTTCTTCAAGGCCGTAAACGAGCTTCAGGTCTTCCACCCAGTCATCCTGGCGACCCTCCAGATCGACCGGCATGGTCTGATCGGTCATGGCGCTGATGAGATCGGCGCCGCCATGGCCAAAGAATTTCAGTTCCTCTGCCTGAACTGCCGTAAACACAGTCGAGCCCCCAAAAGAAAGCCTTTCCTGTTTCTCGTCAACAAGCCAGATGCTGACCGACAGGATTTCCAGGGTTTCCGACACTATCCTGACGATGATGTTACAGAGCTCTCCGGTTTGCGTTACCGAGGTGGTTCTCGTGGTGAAATCCTCCCATATCTTCTGGTAGTCATACTGGGGCCGCTTGAAATGCCTGCTGATGAAGCGTTTCCTCTTCATGCGGAGGCGATCAGAAAGAAGAATAGATGCAAGACCGATAATAGCTAAGAAGATCAGAAAGATGACAAAATTAATATTTCTAATCCACTCGAAATGGATAGAAAGCCAGGAAAGAAGGCTCATGGAGATGAAGTAGATGCCGACGATGAGCAGCGTAAAAGACTTATAAAGAAACTGATGGGAAAGATGAACGCTGACATTCAAAGGCTTGCCTCGGAAGAAAGACCGGAGAATGAGGATATCCCCCACAAGGATAGCTCCGAAGTCGACAAAATCCATCCCGGTGTTAACGCCTTTGAAAAGGATAGTCTGGCTGTCTTTGAACAGGTGCACGCCAAAGATACTTGCGATGCCGAGGAACATAAATTTAGTCTGCCAGCGCATATGTCCCGTTGCATGGCGGAATGTCCTTTCCAGGTTCATGAGAATCAATACCGCAAATATTACCCAGAGAAGGTGCCAGATATATCCAGACCACCCGAGAAGCAGGAATAGTGAAGATGCGCTTGTAAGAACAGGCTGTCCAAAAAAGAAGTCGTCTCTGAAAAGGGCAACCATGGATACAGGCAGAATAAAAGCCATAAGCATAATCCATTTCCACTTCGATATCTGCTCTGAATAGTTAGCCCGGGCAAAACTGACGCTGAACAGCAGCCAGAGAGCGGGCAGGAAGGAGGCGATAATCAATTGCATCATGTACCAGAACAGAAACTCATCAATGGATTGCGTCTGGTAAACGAACCCACTCATCCCGGCCTCGAGAGCCAGCAGCCCCATACCTGCGGCAAAGACACGGTGGACAAAAGAGCGCGGATCACGGTACAGGGCCATAACTGCAATCCCTGCAGTCACAACCGCCACGAAATATGAAAGCCCAACACTAAAATTCATTACTTGCTCTTAACCTTACCTCCCCCTTTGACAAAGGGGAATATAGGGTGATTCTTGATAAACGTAGTGCAGGACTTTAGTCCTGCTGATATAGCGCACCTAAAGGCACGCACTAAATTTGATGGTATTCCTCCCCCTTTTTCAAAGGGGGTGTACATAACAAAATGTCATTCCCGCCTCCCATCGTCATTCCCGCGAAGCTTGTCCTCGACCTGATCGGGGAGCGGGAATCAAGTCTTTTCCCTTTTCCCTGTAACCCTTCACCTTGGTCCTTTAACCTTTCCCCCTGTCCCTTGAATCATTCCTGTGCTAAATTGTCAGGTCGTTATATTATACTATTGTAATTCGCTTCGCTAAACAATGGTATAAGGCTAATGCCACGTCTCGTACGCATGTAAATCCTTATGTCCATCCGGCGCGGGAGGCAGGTGATTACGGTATTTATGCCACATCTCCTTCACGAACGGGTCCCATACCGATCCCTGCTTTGCCCAGTCTATGTTATAATCCGTGCCTCGATCTTTTTTGATTGCCTCAAGTATTTTAGTATCATCCTCTGTCATCCAACGGTCTACGTAGGCGAAGAAGGCGTCATGATCCCAGAGTTTCTCAGCGTGGAGAATGCGCGCTGCAAGCGCTTCTCCAACCCAGGCGTTGCTTGTACAGCAGCGGCGATAGTTCTCGCCGATCTCATTCTTCCACTTATCAGGGGTAAGATGCTCGTAGGCACCCCAGCCCTCGTGGCGACTAGTGCCATCCTTGCCCACGTGTCCCGCATAGACCACATTGGCCCCAGTCCAACACTTGTCGAACATTGTCTGTGTGTCCTCGCTGAACCGCAGGTATGGGTATTTCTTTACCGGCTGCTGCATTTCTACATCGTCGAGCATAATGCCGGCGAAGATAATGGGCCACTTGCGACCGTTGGCATGCCCACCAAGGGCATTCCAGGGAGTAGGCTGAAAACCCTGCCCCGCCAGGCCCCACAAATCGATGCCGACCTGGACGAAGTTGATAAGGAGCTTCTCCTTTTCCTCCTGCCTGAAATCGAGGCACAGGAGTAGACTTCCGGCGCCCACAGCGCGCACATACTCCCTGCCATAGGCAGGCATGTTTTCGAGAGGCGCTCCGAATTCGTCCATGACAATATCGACCCATGGCCGCTGAAAAATACGCGCCCATTCTGGTAGAGGAGGCGTTTTCGCCACCCGCGGAAGGCGAGGAAGTAGGTCGCGACGCAGGTTGCGTGCGAGGTAAATTTTTTTCTCACCTTTGGCATAAGAAGGCCTAAAGGCATCAATGGGAACGGGAGCAGAAAGACAGGTGAGTGCGGCCACGGTTTGTACCGGCGTGCTCAGGTCCTTGCCGATTCGCCAAAGCATAGGCTTCAGCGTACGTATCTGCTGGAGGCTGATTGAGGAAAGCAATGTGTCGCCAGGGTTGAGATTAATCGGCGGCTTTAAAAATAGTTCCGGGTCGTAGCGCGTGTGAGGTATGCGATCGTCGAAACCGATCTTCTCAATGGCGGAAACGTTCAGACAAGACCCGTTACGGCCATTTTCCGGTTTTGGGGTTATCTCCACAACAGTCGCGGGGCCCAATACGTAGTAGTCGCCATTCACAAATTGTCCGACACGTACTTTTTCACTAAATTTCCAGGTGATACCGTATTGGGTGATAGTATCTGTGAGTTGCAAATCTACCGGTTTGGATGCCGGCGGGCCATTTGCAGCATCCAAGGCCGTGCAGAGTGTCAAGCTCGCAAAGAAAATCGCGATGGTTGACAGGATTCTCACAACTCCCTCATTCCTTATCTCCCCTTTTATAAAAGGGGGCCACAGAGGCTTTTAGATAACGTAGTGCAGGACTTTAGTCCTGCCAATACAGCGCACCTAAAGGTACGCAGTACATTTGATGGTATTCCAGCCCTTTTTTTCAAAGGGGGTGAACATAATAAAATGCCATTCCCGTCCCCCTTCATGAAACGGGGGATAAATAAAAATAGCTTTCTTCTTGCCTCCCGCTTTATAAAGGGGCCACGGGGGATTTTAGATAACGTAGTGCAGACCTTTAGGTCTGCTTTCTCATTGTTCGTCATTGCGAGCGCACGCAGTAAGTGCGGCAATCTCTGAGACTGCCACGTCGGGCAACAGCCCTCCTCGCAGTGACACAAAAGAAAAGTCTGTCATTACCCTTGATAAGCCTGCCCCGTACTTGATACGGTGGAATCCATTTTTTGAAGGTGTAGTATTGACGAGTGATATATAATTGATATTTATAGAAATTGTACCGTACTTGATACAGGAGTTACTTTAGCAAGTAATTGAAGCTCTCCGCAGCAAGGCGCGGAGAATCTTCGATTCATAAGGAAAGATGTCATTCAGTATTCGCTCGCTTACCCCGCAGCAAGAGCTACGGGGAATGCGCTCGCTACCGAATTCAAGGCTTGCGCGACCGCAGCGCATAGTATGTTATTTTCCCTTCAGAATCTCTTCCAACCTTGCAATCAGTGGTGGCAGATCCTCCCGAAGGACTGTCCAAAGCATGTCAAAATTTACACTATCGTATCCGTGGATCAGACGGTTACGGAGATCCGCAATATCGCGCCATGGAATATCCAGGTGCTGCTGCCGGAAATCATCATGCACACGTGCCGCCGCCTCACCTAAAATCTCCAGCATACGAACCAAGGCCAGGTTCAATTGTCGGTTTTTATCCAGGTCTTCGCGGCAAAGCCCGACTGTCATATTGAGAGCCTCGCGGGCATTGTCAAGCATGTGCCGAACGCGCACCAGTACATCATGACGCGTCATAAAACACCTCTGCTTTGGTCAATACCTCATCGCGATAGTAATGGCTTAGGTCTTGTGGGGTGTTCATGTCTACCTTTCGCCCCAAAATCTGAGACAATTCGCGCTGCATGCGGAAAAACGACAGACCAGGAACGTGCTCCGGATAGAACTCTACCAGGACGTCAACATCACTGTCAGGTCGGAAATCTTCTCTCAATACAGAGCCGAACAATGCAAGCTTACGAATGCGGTTCTGGCGACAGAACTCTGCAATTCGATCCATCGGTATGTTAATCTTTGAATTCACAACATGCCCTCGTCGTTCTTGTTGCTTCAAAACATAATTCTATAGCTTCTTGAATGCGCTTCATGAGGACGTCCAGAGTTTTTGCCTGTGTATGGCAACCCTTCAACTCCGGGACCGTAGCAACATAATAACCTTCCTCATCTCGTTCAATGATGACATTAAATTCATTTTTTAAAGATTACTTCGGTTACATATTCCTGAGTATCAAAGAAGCCATATATGACATCTGTGAATTCTGTAGCGAGCACATTCCCCGTAGCTTGCTGCGGAGAGCTTCAATTACTTATACGCTATTTTGATGGTTAGTATATGCAAGAGCTGGGTGTGCGTCAAGTGAGAACGTCAGTCATTCCCGCCCCCCTTCGTTATTCCCGCGAAGCTTGTCCTCGACCTGATCGGGGAGCGGGAATCCAGGGTCTCTCTTTTCTGTTCTCCTTTGTCATTCGGCACTTGATGCGGGATACATCTTCTTTTCCGACTTCCTCAAAAAAAACAATATCGGCGCCATCAATATTAACGCCACAATAAAAAACGGAATCCCCCCCTCTCTGTGAAGCGAACTTTGGAGAATTCTCGGGTCCACGTAGGTGCCCAATAATGTCAGGGTAGTAATTCGAATTCCATTCTTGAACATGGTAATCGGAAAGACGCAAACGAGCAATATCACCTGCTTCCACCAGGTTTTCAAAAACAGATGTCCCGCTAAAAGGGCGGTAATGAAAAGCGCCAGACATGACCGTATACCACTGCATTCTTTTGCCACCTCGACGCTCTGACCCGGCAGGTGGAAGACAAACCCTTCTCTGAAAAACGGGGCGCCAGACGCCAGAAGCAGCAAATTGGTAAACTCCGTGGATCCCACCTGCAGGAAGGTAATAATCTTATCTATAATAATGACGGGAATCGGAACCATAAAAATAAGGAATAAAAGAGGGAAGAGGGCACTCCGAAAAGCGCGACTCCCATAAGACAATATGAAAGCGCCCCAAAACAGCGCCAGGGCGGAAAACGTAATAATAGACGCATAGTCAGTAAGATTAAGACCTGCGCCAACGGTGTGTCCCGCCACATATAAAACAATTCCAATAAGGATAACAGCAGCACCGATTCTGAATGAATATGACTTCTTCAAATAAATGTCTTTTCTCTTCGAATAGAGCAGATATCCACTTACAAAAGGAATAACGGGGATGAGGGAATGATAATCCTGGATATCTCGTGAGTGAAAAAGACCGTTTAATGGCGCAAAAAGCATAGCTCCTGCTATGAAAACGAAAAAAAGAAAAAGAACATGTCTCATAATCTCAGATTTTGTTTTCCACATCTAAACCTTCCTCATATACATGAACTTCGTATATTATAACTTTTTACAAAACATACATTATTATTATGGCAAGTAAACATATCAAAGTATGTCATGCCGGACTTGATGCGGCATCCAGTCTTTTCAATGGATTCCGACTTCCGCCGGAATGACAAATTAAAAAAATTTGCCTGCTGGGGTAATAGTTATCCATATTTCAATGAAGTGTCAGGAAAAAGAGCATAGTTCGCCTCTTCTAACATTCCAAAGACCTGTTACCTTTTTCTGTTTATCACAAGGAAAACCAACGTCCACAAAATAACCCCTCTCTTTGTGCTCCCCGTCACATCAGTATTTCCTTCAGATGCCGATAATATCACCAAAAGGCATCGTGGTTTATACCTAAAATACATCCCTTGGGAATCATAAGAGGTAACCGTTGTGTATATAAGAAAAATCATCGTTGCTCTATTTCTATTACTTTCTTGTAATCTATCCTTTGCTGCCGACTATTGCGTTTTACCAACTGGTTCTGGAGCTAAGACAGGAGCGGATTGGAATAACGCAATTGATTGGACTGCAATAAGTCCTACGAGGGGGAACACCTATTGGTTAGGCGGCGGGACTTATGTGCCTATGCAACTTTCCACAACATGCACTGGGCAGTGCAGTGTTATAACTATAAATAAAGCGACAGCAGGAGGGACTGCCTGTAACTCAAGCACGCCTGGATGGTCTGATGCCTATGGTACTGACCAGGCTATTTTAAATTCTTCTGACCCTGCTGGCCAAGCAGCTATTATTTTCTCAAGCAACTACTGGGTTCTTGATGGGATAACCAACGGTGGCGCGGTGGGGGCAGGATACGGGATTAAATTAACAACATCGACTAACGCCCATACTCATGATATCATCTATGCAGCCATTAATACACATGCAAGTTACATAACAGTTAGGAATACATGGATTAAAGGGTACGGATCAACGCTTTATGGTTGCGAAATTGGGGTAGAGAACGAAGCTGTAAATCCAGGAAATAACAACCTAGTTCAAAGTAATTTATTTGAAAGTCTTAGTAATTCTATAGTATGGCATTCTGACACTGACGATGTGGTTGACGGCAATTACTTTCTCGCTGTTTGGGGGGGAGGCCCAGCGGCTTGTCATCAGGAAACGATTACTGGGGCAGGTACATATCGTATTACGATCAAGAACAACATATTCAACCCGGGGTTTGTATGGATACATGACTATTCTGGGGGGGCTGGTTATAATACAGGATGGCAAATATATAATAACCTTTTTATAGGGCTTGGTGCGGGGTATAATGCTGATTTTGTAGGGTGCGCGGATGACGGAGCGGGTCATCCAGACATTATGCGTAACTTCGAGGTACACCACAATACAATAATAAATTGGGGTCAAGCTAGGGTCGGTGCAACTTGTTACATGACGACTAGTGCCTACCCTACATATGTTTATAATAATCTTTTCGTAAATAATACGGGGGTTATTTTGGCCTCTGGAGAAAATGTAAATTCTATAGTCCATGACTATAATGCCTTTTATAACACTGCAAGTATGCCGGCGGAAACTCATAGAAATAATAGCATCACTGCAGACCCTTTTGTGAGTAGTATTGCACCTTACGATCTACACTTAAAAGATGCCACAGCGGGAACAAATGCTCGAGTTGCGAATCCGCTCGCTACTCCCTTTAACGTAGATAGGGACACCATTGCCCGTTCAGCAACCACACCAGATGCAGGGGCTTATGAATACGGGGGCAGCGGCGGCGACCCAACCCTCACTGTCATCGAATCAGGCACAGGTACAGGAACTGTCACCAGTTCACCGGCAGGAATCAACTGTGGATCAGTTTGCTCGGCTAATTACGATGGCGGCACAACGGTCACCCTGACTGCTACGCCTGATACAGGTAATTCCTTCGCAGGTTGGTCCGGAGGAGGTTGTGCAGGTATGGGATCATGTGTTGTGACTATGAATGCAGCGACGACTGTTACAGCAACGTTCACAGCACCACCCCCACCGAGCAATTATTCGTTGACTACCCTAAAATCAGGCGCCGGGACGGGATACGTTAGCAGTTCGCCATCAGGAATTGACTGTGGATCGACCTGCTCCAGTGATTATACCGGTGGCACGGCGGTTACTCTGACTGCTACACCTGATTCAGGTATGACATTTGTAGGCTGGTCCGGGGCGGGATGTTCAGGTACGGGATCATGCGCTGTGACTATGAATGCAGCGACGACTGTTACAGCAAATTTCGGAACACCTGCTGCACCTAATCACTGGCGTTTGTCCATCCTGAAATCCCATAAAGTGGGTACTGTCGCTGGGAATGGAACCATTACAAGCTCACCGGCTGGAATTGATTGCGGGACGACTTGCCAGGCAGATTACACTGACGGCACCTCGGTCACCCTGACCGTTACCCCTGATCCAGGTAACTCCTTTACGGGCTGGTCTGGAGGGGGATGCTCAGGCGCCGGGACATGTGTTGTAAACGTGAATGACGATACATCAGTCACGGCATCATTTACATCAAATTCTTCTTCTGGTTCTTCTTCTGGTTCTGGGGATGGAGGCGGAGGCGGCTGTTTCATTGCCACGGCAGCTTACGGATCATACCTTGATCCGCATGTATATGTGCTGAGAAATTTCAGAGACAGATACTTATTAACGAATTCCTTTGGCCAGGCATTTGTAAACGGCTATTATCGATACTCGCCACCTGTGGCAGCTTTTATAGGAAGGCATGAAACATTGAGGGTGGCCGCCAGGTGGGCATTGTCACCGGTTGTGTATTGCATTGAGTATCCGTATACTATAGTAATGGTCTTACCGGTAGGGATTATGGTCATGTATCGCAGGAGGAAGGTAAAAAAATTATCTGAATAAATAGTCAGTTAAGTCTGGGAAGGTAATGGGGGTTAGGCGATAAGCTTAACCCCTTAAATTTTTACTTCATTATGAATGATTTGTAATAAATACTCCCCATATCCATTTTTCTTCAAGGGTTCGGCGAGACGGCGCACCTCGTCTGCATCAATGTAGCCCATTCGAAATGCAATCTCTTCAACGCAGGCTACTTTGAGACCCTGGCGCTTTTCTATTGTCTCGAAAAACATTCCTGCCTCGAGAAGGGACTCATGTGTTCCCGTATCCAGCCAGGCAAAGCCTCGACCGAGAATTTCAAGATGAAGAGTTCCTCTTGCAAGGTATTCTTTATTAAGATCTGTAATTTCCAGCTCCCCTCGGGCCGAAGGTTTCAGCTTGGATGCAATTTCAACAACATCATTGTCGTAGAAGTACAAGCCGGTCACTGCATAGTTCGTCTTTGGGTTTGAAGGCTTCTCTTCAATGCTTAGAACTCTTCCGGAATCATCAAACTCGGCGACACCGTATCTTTCCGGATCCCTCACCCAATACCCGAAAATGAGAGCACCTTTATCGTTCGTCGAAGCTCTTCTTAAAATCTCAGGCAGGCCATGGCCATAGAAGATGTTATCGCCAAGGATGAGACAGGCGTGATTGTCGCCAATAAAATCCCTGCCAATAATAAATGCCTGGGCAATACCCCCAGGTTTAGGCTGTTCTGCATAATAAAACCTAAGACCCCACTGCTCGCCGCTTCCGAGGAGACTCTCGAACCGTGGGAGATCTTCCGGTGTTGAGATAATTAAAATATCCCTGATTCCCGCTAGCATTAGCACCGAAAGAGGATAATAGATCATTGGTTTATCATATACCGGCAAAAGCTGTTTGCTCACTACTCTTGTAATCGGATGCAGTCTTGTCCCTGCGCCTCCCGCCAGTATGATTCCTTTAAAGTTTGGTCTGTGGTCTGCAGTCTTTACTTTTCGCACGTATACGTCCTTTCCTTCATTGATTCAGCGTTCTTAACTTTTGATCTTTCTACCCTCACAGTTTTCAATTGGTCTGTAGTATTTGCGCTTCATTACTCTGCGAATTGTACCAAGAATAGATTTGGCCTGATCTAAGAGAGGCAAGGCGCACCAATTTGAAAAAAGCGAAAAGCCCTGAAGCTTAGGAGTGGGAAGTCCGAATGCTCTCATTGCGAGCAGCCTACCCCATATAGCGCCTCTTTTTAGGAGAAGATTTTCTTGGGAAGCATGCAATATTTGAGGATCAGATTTCTCGATAACCACGTATCCGGTTTTCAGAGCGCCTCGAACTATTTCTTGGCCTCTCGCTGTTCTCACAAGAAGCAATGAGTAACCAAGTTCATCTTCCTTAAGCTCCCGGTACCATGGATCTCCGCATGAAATATCTGCAAATTCGCTGGTCCCATCGGGACAAAGATAGCATCTGAAAGGACGGTAGCGATTTAAAAACCCCCAGGATTCCTTGTAGGAACTTTTATAAAAACTGGATGAATTATTTCCTTTTAAATGAACTTGGAACATACCGGGCCATCCTTTCCCCCGATACCGAATATCCGAAACCGTGTTTGGGTCAATCTTATAGTATTTGAGCAGCTCAAGAGTGCCCAGGGATGATGGTGTGCCGGCACAAAAAATCCCAATTGCCGCTCCTATGTTTTGATTCAAAGAGGGTCTCAATTTCTGGGCTTTCCTCAGCCCAGCAACATCGCAAGGCTTTCCTATAAATACGCTCGGAGACGGTGCGGAATATATCAAATTCAACCCATCGCATGGCGAGGCAGGCGCATATCGGGAGCCTGTCCGTGCTATTAGGTCTGAGCGCGTTTGACTGAGGACAGTCCTATTCTTCCACGGAACATCAGGATCGGCATCGATATGCAAAACTCCATGCATTCCCATCTCTTCAATACAGTACAAAGCAAGAGCGCTCGCAAGGCCTCCTGAAGATCCGTTGTAACGGATATCCTTGTTTGCAGCATAGCCCTCCCATACCTCAAGAATGGGACCAAATAAATGTCTGAGAGTTGAAATTGCACCCGAAGGGATATCATAAGAATCGTGAATTGTTTCATATCCCGGACATACTTTCAGGCAGTCATCGCATGTATCACATTGATCGTCACTTAGGCATGGCCTTATTCCTTGATTCATTACGTCAATTAGTTTTATTTTCTGATTGGGACAAATGTAGGCACATGCGCCACAACCCACACACATACGCCATGAGGTAACATCCTTGATGGTTCTTATGTTTGTCATTGTTTATGAGAAATTATGAACTCAAGGGTAATATTTTTGATGTCTAAGTAATTGAAAAGGAATGATCATGGCATGAAATGACACCTATATCATGCACCGAGATATTTTTTGATTACCTCCTTGCTGTGGTTAAGGTATTCCTCTTTCAGCAGTGCCAAATAAACAACATCTCGATACTGTCCATTTTTGAATATATACTGCCTGAATAATCCCTCCTCCTTGAAGCCAAATTCTTTATAAAGAGAAATTACTCTTTCGTTGTTAGCGAAAGCATCACAACATAATCGATTTAAATTTATATGGTCAAATGAGTATTGTAAGAGAAGACTGATCGCTTCAGCGCCATAGCCCTTTCGTCTATACTTTTCAGGATAAATGAAAATCCTGCCCCATTCGGCTTTTCGGTTTCTCCAATCGATGCGGGCGAGGCCAAGGGTACCTATAGCCTCATTGTCGGCTATTGATTCAATAATCCAAAGTTTCTCATCCTTCTTTTGAAGGAAGTTTTCGAACCACTTTCTTTGACTTACTAACGATAGCGGTTCATATTCATAAAAATATTGGTATATATCTGGATCATTTCTCCATTTGATTATAAGAGGTAAATCTTCATATTCGATGGCGCGCAATTTTATACGTTTACCCACGATCATGTCATCAGCTCCTTAACTCTTGAAATCAAATCGTTCAAATGTTCGTCTATAAAAGTTCATGGTAATTAACTTTTCTTGTAAAACTGATGGATACAATCGACAACATATTCAACATCTTTATTACTTAAATCCGGATACATTGGTAACGAAAGGAGTCGTTTGAACATCCATTCCGCCACAGGTAAAGTGGTAATGTTGCCGTAACACTTGTACATGTGGATTGGCTTATAATGAACGCCCGTTGATATTTCCTTACCCTGTAAATATATCGACAATTCATCTCTCAAATCACATGATATAGAATAAATGTGCCAGGAACTTTGGTGATCGTCATCGTCGTCCGGAGGTAAAGTTATGCGTTCAATATCACTTAATCCCTTATTATAGAGATTCTTGATTTCTCTTCTCCGGTTGTTCATATCGTCCAGTTTCTTTAGTTGTACAAGACCGATCGCTGCAGAGATATCGTTAAGATGACATTTTAACCCGATTTCATCAACCAGATACTCCCACCAATATGATTTATCAACTTCGGTACGATCCCAGGTGCCCTTATCGATGCCAAGCCATCGCAAACGTTTTGCACGGTCGGACATATTTTGATTATTAAGCGCAAGAGCACCACCATCGCCCATAGCCAAATTTTTTACTGCATGAAAGGAGAAACAACTAATATTGCCATGCGATCCTATGTGCTTGCCCTTGTATATCGCCCCGCAGGCATGGGCCGCGTCTTCAATGATATGTATATCTCCTGCTACTTGCCTAAGATCGTCCAATTCGACAGGACGGCCACCATAATGAACGGGTATTATTGCTTTTGTTCTACAGGTTATTTTTCTCTCGACGTCCTTTAAGTCTATGTTCCTCGTTCTCTTATCAACATCAACAAAAATAGGATAGGCCAGATTGTATGCGACAGCATGTGCTGTGGAGACAAAGGTTATCGTCGGCACAATGACTTCGTCGCCGTTTTTGATTTCAAGCAGTTTGAGAGCAAGGTCAAGTGCCGCAGTGGCAGAATTCAATGCTACTACCTGCGGTGCGCCTATATACTCGGCAAATTGTTTCTCAAACTCTGCCGTCTTAGGTCCGAGGCCAATCCAACCACGCCTGATTACATCCGCAACGGCGTTAATTTCCTCTTCACCCATATGCGGCTTGAATACATTGATCATATGATATCCCCTTTAAAGTATAATATTTTTCAATAAATCAAGTTAAGAATTTAGATGATATTGGTTGTTTATCTCATCTTATAGTGTGGGTTGATGATCACTCATCATCGTAAAGTATAGCTTCTACTTTTGCCTTCGGCAATTTGTGCCACCACGGATTTTCCGATTGCCCGATTATATTCAAGATGTGACTCTTATATTTTTGAATAAATAACTGTCTGTTGCCTGTTATCGGGCCCGACAATGACTGTACTGGCAGCCTATCTCGCCATTTGTTCACTATAAAGTCCCATGACTCATAAAACTCTTTGGGCAACCCGGCTCTGTTCTTTGCCTGGTGAAAACATGGTGCATTAACTGCAAAGTTCTTATAGCCCATGGCATCAGATTGAAGACAGATATCCACCCCATAAAAAAAGAAACTCGGAAGATTTACGTCGAAACGCAAGCTTGAAGATTTCCGAAAGCACACCAAGAGTTCGTCAAGGGTTTCAACCTGAGCTGGTAATGGGTGAGAGGGAAAAAACTCCCGATCATGGCGATATATGTGTCCCGCTTTATTACCTTCCTTTGTAATGCCAATGCAACCTACAACGCCTACATTACGCTCGGATCCTTCTATTTTGTAAAATTCCTGTAAAAATCGCTCTGCCCAATTTATTGGAAATACTACATCCTGGTGTGCAAAAACAACAATGTCATTTTCAGCCTTTTCAATAGCATCATTATACGCATGACTTGCCGATCTGAATCCTTCCTGCGCAATTATTTGCCAGCCGGGATATTTTTTAAACAAAGGCGACGCGAGGAAGCAAGTCTTATAAACTTCATTGCTGCCTACGGGAATTACAAAAGTAATTGGTAGCATCAAGAATCTCCTTTTTCAAAAAATTTAAAAAGCCTCTCAGAATAGATAGATTTATGCTACACGTACGCCAAACGTTTGCTGATATGGAGGTGCCGATCTATCCTCGGAATACATATGTATAGTTCAACTACATATCATAGATCCGATATCCGAGCATGTCAAAAAACAGGGCAGCTCTTGCAAAAAGCGGGTAGGGTAAAAGGCGCGGGATAAGGTGCAGAATGGCGCGCGGACCACAGCCGGAGCGTGCGAGTGTGAATAAAGCTTTCAAACCTTTCAAAAGTGAACCAAAAGGAAAACCCTTTCGGATTTCAAGGCATCGGCACTCAAAAGCAATCTCACGTCTGCAAATTGTACCGCACTCAACACTAATAAGACCTTTTGCTAAAGCGGTATTAACGTCTTTCTCTGCACAGTAGAAAGCTGCAATAAAGCGATCCAACATTCTCCTCCTACGAATCTCCAAGGCTGCCAACTCATCGTAATTACGCAGCCGCCTTTTTGATATTCCGGAACTAACGTTCGTTGAGTGACGACGATAGTATACCAGGGGTTCTGGGATTTCAGCGACAGCACCTAAGAGACT
Source organism: Syntrophales bacterium (assembly GCA_049512055.1). Taxonomy (GTDB): domain Bacteria; phylum Desulfobacterota; class Syntrophia; order Syntrophales; family UBA2185; genus Fen-1135. The sequence continues at coordinate 18,308 of JBEKXK010000039.1, forward strand.
AGATCGAAAAGCTATGGTGAAGTCCTCATTTACCATATTCGGGATATCTTCCGGCAGGGGGCCAAGGAGTTCGAAAAGCCTTCGTGACCACACATGTGAGCAACCGCCACCAATTATCGGTATTTTCCTACGCAGAAAGTCGGAGGCACTGATATTCAGCACGCGGGAGTGCACATAGTTCCTGTCCGTTATCGATGCAGGACTTATAACAGTACCTCGTTCATCGATTGTGGTGTATTGCGAAAAAAGTGACGTAGCCTTTCGTTTTGAGAACAACCATGCCTCATAGACTCTCTCCGTTCGATGAGGAAATGAGATGTCATCGCCGGCAGCGGCGATGACGAGTTTCCCTTCCGTAAGTGTCATCACGCGATTGACATGGCCGATTATGCCTAGTTGCTCCGCATTTTGGTTGATGATCAGCCTGTGTGGGCCACTGTAGGAACGTACAACGTTCTTAATAACAGAGTAGGTTGAGTCGGTAGAACAGTCATCAGAAATAATAACCTCAAGAGGCTGATATGTCTGTGCGAGAGCTGCCTTTACTGCTTCTTGGATGAATTTCTCTTGATTATAGGTTAATACAGCAAATGTGAGAAGGGGATGGCCCTCTGTTGATCCATCCTGTTTTGCATTATCCATAAATGTCCATAGAATTACGATTTTTTCCTCACCAATTTCAAAAATGATGAAACATCAAAATTTAATCCCGTTATGGTGCAGAGTCTTCTGAGGCAATAGAAACCAACAACTGCAGTGAGTAAACCGCTCAGACCTAAGTACCAAATGCCTTTTAAGAAGAAATTAGAGATGAAAATTGTCAAGAGAATCGGTAAAAAAATCAGGCCGAGATATTTATTGGCAACCGACCAGGTAAATCCCGAAACTTTTTTAACGATTAAATATATTAGAATCCAAACGAAAACATAGAGAACAAAAAAAGCAATTCCCGTTCCCACTAAACCAAAAATACTGATTCCCATCCAGATTAAAAAAACATGTACCATGTTAGAAATTGATTCGCTGATAACAAACAATTTTCCATTTCCTTTTGCGAGCAAGATGAAGCCCAAAGGCCAACAGGAGACGCGGAGGAAAACCCCTAAAATCTGCCATCTTAAAATCTCTACCGCGATAAGAAACTTTGATGAATAAAATATTTCAATGATAAAGGGCGCAAAGCCAAGCGTTGCGATAACGCCAGGTACTGCCACAAGAAGTCCGACCTCTGTTTGTTCATTCACCAGGCGATTACACGCTTCATTATCTTGCGCCACAACCGTCAAGCGGGGGTAAAAATCAGCACCCATGGCAGTGAGAATAACACCGATGTACAATGTCTACAGGGTGGCAGCCGCCTGGAAGAGCCCCGCTGCATCAAGGCCGAGGCTTCGCACGACAATGACCCTTACGGCATACATCGTTCCCGCCGTCATAACACCCGTGGCCATGAAGGCGATCCCAAGTTGCAATAAACCTCTTGCTTCCCGCCATGTTTCTTTCCATATCATTACAGTCCGGGTCACTTTGATTTTGCGTGCAAACCACCAGGATGTCCCGATGCTTGCAGCGGATGTGGCAATGAGGAATGGAACAATGCCCTGCTGCCCGAAGAAAAATACAAAAGGAATACTAAAGAGTGTGCCGAAAAGCGCCCCAAGGATGCTCATAGCAGCCAAATGGGAAACGAGGCGCATGCCCTGAATAAGGGCTGCTTGCCCGCCTGACACGGCGCCGAAAAATATGGTTACTGACAGAAAGGCCAAAGCCCAGGCATGGGAGGTATCGCCGAAGGTTAATCGGGAAAGCGGGTATGCGCAAGCCACTAATGCGGCTGCACCGGCTGCACCCAAAATGATGGCTGCCCGACGGAGGGTGATGGTTGTCCGTGCGATCCGGTCTTCATCACCGGTACCAGCGGCCTCGGCGATCTGCCTGACACCGCTGCTGCCTATTCCCATACCAGCAATGTTCCAACCAAGCCGGTAATGGAAGTATAAATTCCTATGATGCCTACGCCCGATGGGCCGAGAAGGACAGCGAGGATCTTGGTCCGGATGATTCCCAGATACACGTTTATCACCTGGGAACGGCCAATGAGTGTCGTGGACTTGAAGATTTGGCGGTAACTATTCTGTACGAAAGATTCTTCCATTCTTGTGCATCAAGCCAACTCCTTGCAGGTCCCTTCAACACCCTCAACAACAGACTGAACTTGCTCATCAGACATGTGCGGACCCATGGGAAGACTGATAATGGTATGACCGATTGCTTCTGTTATGGGGAATGCGCCTTCGGAAAATCCCGTTTCAGCATAGGCATCGGAACGATGCGGTGGAACGGGATAATGGATTAACGTTCCTATTCCTCGTTCCGCCAGCCGCTTCTGAAAAATATCACGGCAGGCATGACGAACAACGAAGAGGTGCCAGACGTGCCCCGCCCATGACGGTATTATTGAGAGAGACAAGGCGCTCATCCCCGTGAGGGCTTTTAGGTATTGGGCGGCGATGCGGCGTCTTCGATTGTTCCAGTCATCCAGGTGTTTGAGTTTTACCCGCAGAAAAGCCGCCTGTAAAGGATCCAACCGTGAGTTGAAACCCTTGGTGTTGTTAAAATACTTTATTTTTGATCCGTAATTCCGCAGGACACGCACACGGGCGGCAATGTCGGGGTCGTTTGTCGTTACGGCGCCAGCATCCCCAAAGGCGCCCAGATTCTTGCCTGGATAAAAGCTGAAACCCGCGGCGTCGCCTATTCCTCCGACGCGCTGATCTTTATATGTTGCGCCATGTGCCTGCGCGGCATCTTCAATTACTTTTAGATTATATTGACCTGCTATACTAAGTATCGGATCCATATCAGCCGGTTGTCCATAGAGATGAACCGGTAAAATGGCTTTCGTTCGTCTCGATATGGCTTTTTCAATTTTCGGGGGGTCAATATTGAAGGTTCGTTCATTTGGTTCGACAGGTACAGGTATCGCACCTGCGTAAGAAACGGCCAGCCACGTGGCGATGTAGGTATTGGCAGGGACTATAACTTCATCTCCCGCACCAATTCCCAAGGCCCTCAATATCAAGTGTAGCGCTTCAAGACCATTGCCCACGCCAATACAATGTTTAACGTTGCAATAGGCTGCAAATTCTTCTTCAAAGGCTTCCAATTCCTTGCCCAGAATATACCATCCGGATTCCATCACCCTGAAATACGCTTCATCAAGCTCTTGCTTAAGCTCTAAATAAGGATTCTTCAAGTCAAGGAAGGGGATCATCTTTTTTCTGCAAGATACTTTATAAAGGAATCGTAATCGCGGAGATAATCCTTTTCATCATAAAATTCAGAGGCTAGAGTTAAACACACCGAACCCGATGAGAAATTATCAATTTCACGCCAGATTAGTGGCGGCACATAAAGACCATAATAGGAACGATTTAGATGAAATCGTTTATTGTCCTTGCCATCATAAACGATGACATCGAAACTTCCCGAAGCTGCAATTAGAAATTGGTGCAAGTTCTTATGAGTATGGCCAGCCCTGGATTCACCCCCTGGTACATCATACAAGTAATATACTCGTTTGATTTGAAACGGAATGTGCTTTTCATTTTCAATGAAAGTTAGATTGCCACGGGGATCGGTAATTTTGGGCAGATTAATGATTTTGCATTCGTCAATAGTCATTTATTCTTACCTCGGAGGATTTTCTATTATTTTTCATTTTTTTATGTCCACTTTTCTAACAAAACGTGCGGGTGTGCCCATTACTAAGGATTCTGGCTCAACATCCTTTGTAACAACTGAACCGGCGCCCACTTTTGAATTACTGCCAATAATAACCCCGGGGAAGAGTACTGCACCGGTGCCTATCATGGCGCCATCTTCGATAACAGGCCCTTGCATATCCTCAATATTATCCGGCGTACCCATAGAATTATCATTGACAGTCAGCACACCACCTGAAATAAAAACATAGTTTCCTATGTTCATGTTTCCAGACATCCATGAGTGATCCATAATCTTTACATGATTACCGACGTGGACATTATAGTTTAATGTAACATAACGACCAACTATGGATAAATTACCGATCTTACACTTTTCCCTAATTGATGCACCATCACCTATCAGGGTATTTTTTCCTATTTCAACATCATAGAAAATAACAGCATGTGGGCCTATTGAAGAATTAGCACCAATGGAAATATGTTTTTTGAATACTGGCTGCCTTGCAGTAGCTCCCGCTCCCTTCGGTTCTTTTCCAATGAGCGCTCCTGGAAAGATCTCTACCCCATCACCTAAAATAACACCCTCATTAATAACAACATGCGGGTGAATGATAACGTTATTACCAATAACCACATTGGGTCTTATGATGGCAAATTCACCAACTTTTACATTTTGACCTATATGTTCAGTTTCAACAATCGCCAATTTACTAAGCATTTCAAGATGCTCCTAAACCGTCATTTCTTACTGGACAGCGTGATTTTCTGTAACGGCAGCATACCAAAAAAGTCTTCGCCTGACGCGATGGTTCTATCTCAGTTCACTAAGAGGATTAAAAACCAAGTCTCAATTTCTGAACGTCTCCAAGAAAAAGGTATTCAGTGATTCTGATTCGGTGGCTGTAAGTTAAATTATTATACCGATGAAAACACCCATTGCCTTACTCAATAACGATTTCTAATTCCAATAATTATTTCTTTCAACCCCATTCTCTTATCCAACTCGCGCCAAGAATACAATGCAGAAATAATAATAAGAACAGACCCAAACAGATATGAGTACGGGCTTACAATTATTTTAATTAGCAAAAAACAAACTGTGGCCAGGGATAGTTGAAATGTAAATAGGCGAATAAATACAGGATCAAAGGTAAACTGGTATTTTATACTACAAACAAGATAGGCGTGGATAACATTACACGCATAAGCTATAGTAAAAGAAATTCCTAAACCTGTCAATCCGCAATATTTATACCCAAGAATATTAAAGCTAAAAAAATACGCTTCGGTCAACAATGCATTCCAAAAATATAAGTTACCGGCGCCTTTGGCCAAAATCTGAAACCCCATTGTCCAACTTGCCGCTCTAAATAGCATTCCCAATGCAGCCCAAAGTATCATATCGTTTACCGGGATAAACTGATTTGAATACAGTATGATAACAATCCAATTTATAAATACTAGGAAAATTAAAATAATCGGAGCTAATATAAGAATGGCAATCTCGGCCTGCTGATTCATGGTTTGCTTACAAAGCTCATTACTATGGGCAACGGCTGACAAACGTGGGTAGTAGTCAGTTCCCATGGCTGTAAATATCAAACCCACATAACCGTTGATAATAGCAAAGCCTGCAGTGTACAGACCAACGTCAGCAAGACCCCCGGTATTACTAATATAGATGCGGACAATATAAGCAGTTCCCAAACCGATGAGCCCACTCAAATTAATCATAAAACCCATAGTGAGCATGTTTTTGCCTTCGGCAAGGGTTCTGATTCGAGATACTTTTACGGGTTCAATTTTAACCTTACGTGAGAAGTACCAAGAAAAGAAAAGCGACACAAGGGAGGCAATAATGATGACGGGAACGATTGCATCAAATCCATACCGATAGTATAATGGAACCGTAATAACCAAGCCTAATGCACTGCCACTTAAGCTGGCTTTGGCAAGGTATTGCATTTTGCGCAACCCTTGCAATACCACCATTTGTCCTACACTCACCTGGTTAAACAGCAAGGTAATAGAAATCCAGATAAACGCCATTGTGTAATCGCGGTTACCAAAAGTAAGCTCACTTAACCAGGGCGAAAGCATTGCAGTAACCAAAGCGCCCAATGTGCCTGTAATCCAAACAAATCGCCTAAGGACAGTTATAGTCGTTGCAATGCTGGTTTGGTTACCCGTGCCGTTGGCAGCAGCTACATTTTTTACCGCACTTGTACTCAAACCAAAATTTGTTAATGAACCAATGAGACCTGTGGTTGATGTAAGCAGCCCTACTATACCCATGCCGGCAGGTCTAAGGAGTATTGCAATAAACTTGGATCTTATAATAGCAATAATGATATTGAAAACCTGCACCCCACCAAAAAAGGAAGTGGCTTTCATTATTTGGCGGTATGAGGATTGTTGATCAAGCATTGGTAGATGAAATATAGACTACAAAATGTTTGACCATTAGATTCCTAAATGATCACAAGCTGACATAATTTTTGCGAGAGGAATCCTATATGAATTATGAATACCAGCAGAAGGGTCGTCAAATCCAGTAATAACTGTAAAATCAATTCCAAAGTACTCAGATAAAAATCCCAAATAAGGCTCAAAGCATCTTGAAAAATTGAAAAAAACCAGCACCTTAGTATTTGGTTTTGAGAACAACAAATTAGTAAAGCCACTAGAACCTGGACCAACAACGATTTCTGCACGTCTGAATAATTTAATTTTCTCTTTGAGTGTTAAAGTATGTGGAAATACAAAGTCAAATCCTTTTGCCTTAAAAAAAGCTTCAATTTCAGTAGAATTTAAAACATTTCGATATCCATTTCTCCCTATATATAATTTAAGTTTTTTATCTTTAAGATCTGCAACATCATTATATATTAGTGATGAATCAGACAATAAATTATTTTTAAGAGACTGTGCTACAAATTTGGGGATTATAAAATCTGCAGGTGATATGTACGATGCATGATCCGATATATATGCAGTATTTCCAATATGAAACAATGAATCACAAATAGCTACTTCATTATCTTGTAATTCCATTATTTCCAAACCTTCGCTGTTGTTGAGGTAGGTATATACAATTTCACGTATTTGAGGATCTGTATATTTTGGTAAGATTATAGTCATATTTTGATCTATTGTATTTCTTAGATCACGAATCAAATAAAGCTTGGGAAGATATTGAACTAGAAAATGTGACCACACTTTGCTATGAACCCCGCACAATGAATATCCAATTTTGACGTTTACACTTTGGCTTGGTTTCTTTATATATATTAAATTATTTTCAACCTTTAGTAAGTCTTTATCAAGGGGCACAATCTTAGTGAACTGTGGTTTGTGAAATTTCTCCCATACAGCTCCGTCTTGAACAAGTATAAAATCGGAAGATTGAAATACTGTAGCATTTTTATACTTTATAAGGTCAAGTTTGGGTGACCTAAAATCAATTTGACCGCCCAAAGCAAGACCGAAAACCTTTGGAAAGAACACTTTTTCAATAGTTTCTTCTTTAATGGTTTTTACTATTTTTCCTAAATTACTGCTGTCTATTATTGGTAATTTGATTGCACTCATCAAATACAATTGGTGTTTGAATATTTGTATTACCTGATGGGGACGCAACAAAATAATTATTACTTTCTTTAAAAATTTATGTAATAATTTAATGGACTTTATGGACATACTATTTTACAGTCCTTTTCCATAAATCGACTGCTTCAATTCATCATTAAATGCATATGGGTTACCAATATCATTAATCATGGTGAAACTGCCAAATATATTGACTCTATTTCATCCATGACAACGTCCGTTTAATGGCTTTGTCAATATCCGTATAGATAATCACACCTAATTCTGACCTTCCGCGATCGATATCGGGTACGTAACGCGCCGGCCTGGATTTTATATTGGGTTTCGACATAACTATCGTTTCCACGGGAGTATACAGAAATGAAACAATCTTATTGGCCAGTTCTAATATTGAAATCGATTCATCCGAACCCACATTATAAACCCGCCCAACAGGACTTTGTAGCAAGATTTTCCATAACATTGCCGTCAAATCTGCTGCATAGCAATATGATCGCACCGTTGTCCCGTCGCCTTGGATCCTTAAAGGACCTCCTTGCAGGCCATCACGTATAAAATCTGTTACTGCAAATCCGGCATTCAGGTCTTGGTAAGGTCCAACGAAGGTAAAGGGTCGCGCTATATGGATAGGAAGACCATGCCTTTGATGATATAGGGTACAAAGCATTTCTGCATAGCGTTTGGCTTCGCCATACGCCGACCGGATATCCGTAACATCTGGAGCGCCAAGATAATCCTCAGGGATTCTTTCCAAAGCAGGTGGTTGTACCCCATATACCGCGCCGGAACTGACAAATAAAAACCCTTCAACATTTTTTTGTATGGCCAGTTCTAATATTCGGCGAGTTCCCCTGACTATGATTTCTGCCACTCCAAGAGAATCATGTATTAAAGCTCTTGGTTCCCCTGGGGCCGCTGCATGAATTATAAGGTTGCAATCATCATCTGGATACTTAAAATCGGCTATGTCTCCTGACAACACGACAATTTCTGGATTTGAGGCCAGATGGGGCGCCTTACAGGCAAAAGCCTCTGGATTGCGCGTTGGAACATAGACTTTACAAGGTTGATTGGAATTTTTATTTAGCCAAGAGATCGTTTCCAGGAGCCACGTGCCAATGAAACCAGTTCCGCCAGTAATCAATACTCGCTTGCCTCGTAAGCGGTAAATATCGTTCCCGACGATCTTAAAAATACATTCAATATCTTCCTGAACAATTGGATGAGTCAAAATGCTCACCAGATCTTACGGGGAACATTGCCTACATCCCACATTATGTACCTTCCATCTCCATCGGTTTGGCAAAAGGCTCCATCTCGGTCATAGGATGCCCAAACGCGATTTTGGGATAGGCATTTGTCGAAACATCAATGAATACTTGCACTAAGAAAGGCGCCTGCGGATTCTCCCACATTTTTTCAAGAGCTAACGGAAGGGATTGGCAATCTGTTGCAGTTTGACTTTCAATCTTATAAGCGTTTGCTACGTCAGCAAAATCGGGGGCAGAATAGCCCCAATAAGTCGAGGGGTACCGCTCGCCAAAATAGCTCTGTTGGAATTGCCTTACCATGCCCAATGACTTATTATTCAATATCACCATCTTAATTGGCAGCTTATGATGGGCAATTGTCTCAAGCTCTTGGATATTCAACTGCATACCTCCATCACCGGCAATCATGACAACGGGTTTACCGGTCGCAAAGCTTGCCCCTATAGCCGCAGGAAGGGCAAAACCCATTGCCCCCATACCTCCAGATGTCAGAAACCTTTGATATGGTTCTAATTCCAAAGATTGGGCTGCCCACATCTGATGATTCCCAACATCCACGGCATAAACAGACGCCAGCTTAGAAACGCGGGATAGTTGGTGTATGAAGTCATTCGGATTTATTCCCTGATTGCTTTGAACCTCATGCGTATCTGGCCATTCATCATGTAGCTCCTGTATTTCTCTAATCCATGCGGACCGGTCCGGCATTTCAATCCCTGATGCAACATTCACAAAAGATTCAAGGAATGGCCGCAGATGCGAAATAACAGGAATGCAACCGCTAAGCCGATTGTTTATCTCGCTTTGCTCGATATCAACATGATAAATTATTCGCTCTGCTTTGAAAGCTTTCGCATCTGCACCGGTCTGACGAATATCAAGTCTGCTGCCAAGGACGAGAAGAAAATCTGCTCTTCCAACTGCAATGTTAACCCAGCGATTTCCGTATGTGCCAAGCAAGCCCACGCGGAGCGGATGCGCGTATGGAAGCGCATCAACCGCTAGTAGTGAATTCACAACGGGGACCCGGACAATATCTACCAACTGATGCAACATAGGTGCCGCATTAGCGGCGTGGATGCCCCCGCCCGCAAGAATCAGAGGTTTCTTGGAGAGACAAAGCTTATTTATAAGATCATTAATTATATCAATAGATGATATGGGTAAGACTTCATCGACTTGTCGACTAGATATAGCTTCATTTATTTCCGCACCCTGTACATCCATGGGAATGTCAAGCAGCACTGGGCCTGGTCGTCCAGATGTAGCTAAAATAAATGCTTGTTGCAGGAGGTGAGGCACTTGCTCAGGATCATTGATCTGCCAAGCCGCTTTTGTGATCGGCTTAGCCATCGCAACGATGTCTGTTTCCTGAAATCCTAATTGCCTAACCAGCCGGGTTCCCTTCTGTTCACTTCGATTGACCTGTCCTGTGATGAAAATAGCGGGCACGGAATCGTAATAACAGCTGCCAATTCCTGTTAATAAATTGGTCGCTCCCGGACCACTGGTTGCCATCGCTACACCGGGAATTCCGGTGAGGCGGCCGATTGCCTCCGCGGCAAAGGCTGCTGCTTGCTCGTGATGCATACTTATTAAACGAATTTTGTCTTGTCTATAGACGGCATCTACTAAGCGAGTAACCATGCCGCCTATCAATTCGTAAATGTGTGTGACACCTAGTTGATGAAGAAAATCTGAGATAAAATCTGCTACTAACATCCCACCTCTAATGCTGGCCCAAATCTTGGTCTAAAAAAAGCTCACGTACTTGTAACGTCACCCCAGAACTTCCAAGGGGCATTCCCCGCATCCCACATATGATTCAGCATTTCGTACTCGCGGTATGTATCCATGCCAATCCAGAATCCTTCGTGCCGAAACGCCATAAGTTGCTTTTCTGCAGTTAGTTTTTCCATTGGTTCACGCTCTAAAATGCAATCTGGATACAGGTAATCAAAAACACGACGGTTGAAAACAAAAAAGCCTCCGTTGATCCATTCCGTTTGAGCTTTCTCACGGAACTGTTTTACCTGATCGTGTTCCGTCAATTCGAGGATTCCAAATCGTGATGGGGGGCGTGTTGCCGTGAGTGTTGCCAGTTTGCCATGACCTTGATGAAAGGCAACGAGAGTATCGATGTTAATATTTGCCAAGCCATCTCCGTAAGTCACCATGAATGTGTCCGTGTCAATAAACTTTTCAATGCGTTTGACACGGCCACCCGTCATCGTCGCCAATCCAGAATCAACAAGGGTTACGTTAAAATCCTGCTCGGTATGGTTGCTCTCGTATGCCAGACGATTACCTTTTCCTAAGTTGATAGTAAAATCATTACACATCGCCTCATAGTTGAGAAAATATTCTTTTATGACGCTCCCTTTATAGCCCAGGCACAAAATAAACCTACGGAAACCGAAATGGGCATAAAGTTTCATGATATGCCACAAGACTGGTTTTCCGCCGACCTCGACCATGGGTTTGGGTTTGTACTCCGTTTCCTCCCGCAGGCGGGTTCCCATGCCGCCACAAAGAATCACGACAGGGATGTTCTTATTGTTTTTTTCTTTCATATTCACTCCCAGGCATCTACTCTGATCATTTCAGGTGAAATGTCTTTCTTCAGCAAGTTTCCGGACAAGGCTTGAATCATCGCGGGGGGGCCGGCTATATAATAGGTGGCTTCGCGGGGATTCACCAACCGGCTCCAGATCGCTTCAAGGGACAGGCACCCTGTAAAGAATTCCGGTGATTGTCCGTTGGTTGAGCCGCTTTTATTCTTATCGTCAGTCTCTATGAAGTAAGAAGCATGAAAACCATTATTAGTGCCTGCCTTGGCATTGATTAAGTCCCGATAAAGCAGGAGGTCCGGCTTGCGGGCGCCATAGGCTAAGAAGATGTTGTTATGAAATTCGTTTGTAAGTCCGTCGATGAAAGCGATGAATGCGGTTATACCTGTGCCACCAGCCAGAAGCGCCACATTACCCGTTTCCCGAATCACGAAGTCCCCGTAGGGCAGTTTCACCCAAACCCACCGGCCTTCCTGAAGTTCCTTCTCCATGCGAGCGGTGTACTTGCCCTTTACGGAATAGGCGATCTTTAGATGATCCC